>JAUNNZ010000002.1 GCA_030537315.1 Bacteroidia bacterium | reverse complement strand
ACCTAACTTTCAATATTTTCAAAGAACTTTCATGAGTTTTTAGTGGACACTAATGAAATATACTGATTAATTATAGATTTCCTACTATTTTTGTGTTGATGAAGACACAGAAGTACATAGTTGCAGGACACGTGTTCGAACTTGGTATGGAGGGCAACGATCCGAAGTGGGATTTGCTTGCAAATTATTTGCCATTTTCCACGTCCTGTGACTGTGATCCGCTGTTTTCACTTCAACTTGTCGAAGACTTGCCGGAAGAGGGGCTGGAACTGCTGCTTGCCGGCGACTCGGAAGACGGTGACATGCCCCGTCTTGCGATTTACCGCTCGGCTGCGGGGTATCGTATAGATATGTCGCCGACCCAGTCGGCGCCCGTCTGCGGCCATCTGGCGCTGAGTGAAGATTTCTCCTTTGGAAAACTGGCGGTGGCCGGCAGAGGCAGCCGTTTCCCGATAGACAACGCGCTTATGCTTATGTATGCTTTCCGCACCGCCGGCTTGCATACGCTGGAGCTCCACGCGTCAGTCGTCGTCCGCGACGGACTTGCCAGAATGTTTCTGGGAGTCAGCGGCGCTGGAAAGAGCACCCATTCCCGTATGTGGTTGGAAAACCTTCCCGGCAGCGAGCTGCTGAATGATGACAACCCTGTCGTCCGCATCCACCCTGACGGTTCGGCCCGTGTCTACGGCACGCCGTGGAGCGGCAAGACGCCCTGCTACAGGAATGAAGACGCTCCGCTGGCGGCATTCGTGAGCATAAGAAAGGCGCCTTTCAACAAGCTTTCGCGGCAGAGTATTGTCGAGGCGTATTCAAGCATCTATACTTCTTGTTCCGGATTCCGCGCCGACGAGGGGATGGCAGACGGCATCCATTCTACCATAGAGGCGCTGGTGACAGCCGTGCCCGGTTTTGTGCTGGACTGCCTTCCGGACGCAGATGCCGCCAGTGTATGTTGTAAAGGAACCGGGATATGAAAGGAATAAAGGTCTGCCTGAAAAGTCTCGGCGAATTGTTCCGCCCGGTAAGCGGCAAGGTGCTGGTCAGCATCCTGATCGGACTTGCCCGCATCGCCGCGTCCCTTGCCTTCGTGTGGGTGTGCAAGCTGCTTGTCGATATCGCCACAGGCGCCTCCGACAAGCCTCTGTCCCCATATATCATCGCTATGCTGGCAATAATGGCCGCACAGATCCTTTGCAATCTGGGAGCGAATTATTGGGAGGAGCTCATCGTCGTGAAGACGCAGAACGGTATGCGTCACGATATTTTCGGTCACGTGCTCCGCAGCACCTGGACGGGACGGGAGTCCCATCATAGCGGAGATCTGGTCAATCGTCTGGAAGAAGATGTGCGCGTTGTCGTTGACCTGATCTGTGTCCGCATTCCCGACATTGTCGTTACGGTCTGCCAGCTGCTAGCCGCATCGGTATATCTGTTCCTCCTGGCTCCGAACCTTCTGTGGCTGCTTCTCGGCCTGATGGTGGTCGCCGTGGTGGGAAGCAGAATGTTTTTCAAGACCCTGCGCCGGCTGACGCAGGCGATACGCGAGAGCGACAGCAAGTCGCAGCAGCATATGCAGGAGAACCTTCAGAACCGCGTGCTCGTGCTTACGCTTATCGGCGCCGACCGGGTGCTCACCAGGCTGGGTGTAATACAGAAAGACATACGGGACAATACCATACGCCGATTGAACTACAACGCCATCGCCCGCGGCTTCATGGGCTTCGGCTTTATGTCCGGCTACGCCGCCGCATTCCTCTGGGGCGTCGTGGGAATAAAGAACGGGGCTGTCACCTTCGGTATGATGACGGCATTCCTCCAGCTCGTCGGCCAGGTCCAGCGGCCTGTGGCCGACCTGGCGCGCCACGTCCCTGCATTCATCCACGCGCTGACTTCCATCGAACGTATGGGAGATCTGACGGAGCTGCCGCTTGAGGAAACCGGTGAAAAGAAGATGTTCCCCGAGGCTCCTGAAATCCGCATCGAAAATGTTCGCTTTGCCTATGAAGGTCAGCAGAAGCCGGTTTTCGACGGATTCTCATGTGATTTCCCGGCAGGTGCTATTACGGAAATATCAGGCCCTACGGGCATAGGCAAGAGCACCCTCATCCGGCTTGTGCTGGCTCTCCTGAAACCAGCTTCCGGTCAGATAACCATTGGCGGCCAGCCGGTCAGCCCCGCCACGCGCTGCAACTTCATGTACGTCCCGCAAGGCAACAGCCTGATGAGCGGAACGATACGCGAAAACCTCCTTCTGGCGGATCCCGACGCATCAGAAGGGAAAATGAAGGAGGCGCTGCATTTCGCGGCGGCCGACTTCGTCTTCGACCTTGCCGAAGGTCTGGACGCGCGCTGCGGCGAAGACGGTTCCGGTCTGAGCGAAGGACAATCGCAGCGCATAGCGATTGCGCGCGCCTTCCTCTGCAAGGGCAGCGTGCTCGTCCTCGACGAGGCGACATCAGCCCTTGACCCTGCGACCGAGGCTGTTCTGCTTGAGAATATCCGCAACCGCTGCAAGGGTGTGAAGACGGTTCTTTTCATCTCCCACAGGGAGTCGGTGAGCGCGATTTGCGACCAGATCATCTCTATATAGGAGTGCGGGATTGTTAGATTTTTAAGATTTTTTTTGGATTTTCATCCCAAACTTTCTAACTTTCCGTTCGGTTAGAAAAACAGTTATTTAGTTATGTGTACCTCTTTAAAACTCATCAGTGAGTGGAATCACGAAAAAGTATTGTTCGTAAACAACGATAAGGCAGGCCTTCACGCCATTATCGCAGTCCACAACACCAATCTCGGACCGGCCATCGGCGGTTGCCGTCTCTATCCTTACGAAAATATCGACAGCGCATTGTTCGACGTGCTCCGTCTCTCTCGTGGTATGAGCCATAAGAATGCGGCTGCAGGTCTTCCTTGCGGCGGCGCAAAGGGTGTCATCATGGCTTCTCCTGCACAGAAGAGCGAAGCTCTCTTCGAGGCTTTCGGCGAAGCTGTGGAAAGCCTCGGCGGATGCTACTATACAGCAGAGGACGTCAACACCACAGTTGAAGATATGAATCAGGTTCTCCATAAGACCAAATATGTAGTCGGTCGCGAGAACGTATCCGGAGACCCGTCTCCATTCACGGCTTATGGCGCATTCTGCGGCATCAAGGCAATTGCAAAGAAACTTAACGGTACAGATGACCTCCACGGTGTCAAGATAGCTCTCCAGGGTCTCGGCCACGTAGGCTTCGACCTCTGCCACCAGCTTTATGAGGCAGGTGCGGAACTTGTCGTCGCCACCCACTCAAACCGCAAGAACATGGCGGTTGCTGTTGAGCAGTGGGGTGCAAAGGAAGTTACCGACGAGGAACTTTACGGTGTAGAGTGCGATATCCTCTCTCCTAACGCCCTCGGCGCAACCATCAACTACGACACACTTCCGAAACTCAAGTGCCGTGCGGTTGCCGGTGCAGCCAACAACCAGCTCCTTGATGACGAGTGCGGAGAGATCCTCTTCAAGAAGGGCATCCTCTATGCTCCTGATTTCATCATCAACGGCGGTGGTGTCATCAACGCGGCTCAGGAAGCGTTCACCGTATATAATAAGGAGAACGTTCTCAAGCAGGTCGAGAACATCTACAACACCATCAGCTGGATCGTTGACGAGTCAAAGGCAAAGGGAATCCCTGAGGGAATCATCGCCCGCGAATTCGCTGAGAACCGTATCAAGAACGGTCTCAAGTAGTCTTCCCCGGTCGGCGGCCCGGGCCGTCAGATCTTTTTGGAAATATCAGGATAATAGATTCTGGAAACAGGAATCTTGATTCCGGAAGAACCGAGCTCGATTGAAATCTGCTCGGTTTTTTCTTTTATTAGAGCCTTGATGTGGCTCGGATTGACATAGTAGGAGCGGTGGCAGCGGCAGAAGCCGTGCTTTTCAGCCAGCGGGGCGATAGCCGTCATAGACGAGCGCAGAAGATAATCCTTTATGCCGGATTCGTCGAAATAATGGATTCTGATGTAGTTTTCTTCGGCGCTGATATAGAGGACCGCGTCGCGTGAGATGGCGAATTTGACCTGCTTCTTGTTGTCATAGAACCTTACGATGGACGGGCTCTGTGGCACAGGCTTGTCCGCCTTGTTGATTATAAGCAGCACAAAAGTGAATCCAGTTATAGGTATCAACAATATCAGGAACGTGTACTGAAGGCAGACTGCCACCTGGGTGAAGTATGTTGTTTCGCCTCCCGTCATAAGAGTGAGGTACAATGCCTCCAGATAGTTGATGGCCGTCAACTCGAATATGCATATTCCCACATAGCCCCACCAATTGTTCCCAAGATATTTGAACAACAGGAAGAAAATGGTACGCGTTATCAGCAGGGTGCCGAGGATGATGCACATCATGATGGTCACGTTGAAGAAAAAGAGATCTCTTCCCATATCCAGTGACTCTGTCATTTCAAACGGCCGGAACACCGGAACGAAGAACGAAAAGAACAGCGAGAGTGTGAGAACGTAGGCGATATTTGCGCCCAACGAGCCGAATATTTCAGGTAATTTCTTCATTTTCGTCACAAAAGTTGTGTGACAAATATAATAATTTTATCGATTTCGTCACAACATCCGGAGTTTGGTCCCTGAATTGGCGGTTTTATGGATAACAGGCATTGTCTGTCCCCGTTTGGTCGTGGTAAGTATCCATGAATTAATTTTGCAGTATGGAAAAGACGCTTTATGGTTTCAATTCGTCTCAAGATGTAATCAATCTTCAGACAAAGTATTCACTTTTCGGCTGTGTTGCGAACATAGTGTTCTCAACTGAAATAGCCGCCGGGTTTGACAAGTCAGTTATGACGGATGCCATCAATCTCGTCATCGAGAGGAATGACTGCCTCAGGCTCTCCTTCGTTAAGAAAGGCAAGGAATTGCTCCAGTATTTCGAGGACGCCAGAAAGATAGGTGATATCCCTGAAGTGCGTTTCAATACGAACGGGGAGAAGATCAAATTCCTCAAGTCATTCAGAAAGCACGCGCTCAAGATCCGGAAGGGAGAAGTACTGAAGGTCGTGTATGCTTCGGAGGTTGACGGCACACAGTCGATATATTTCAAGATCAGTCATTATGTGGCCGACACGTATGCCATCGGCCTGATCGTTTCCGATCTGTTCAAGGTATACGATGCACTCAAGTCGAAGTCGGAACTGCCGGCAGCGCCGGGCAGCTTTGAGGCTGTGCTCCAGAAAGACCTTGCATACAAGGCGAACGACGAATTGAAGAGGAAGGATGAAGAGTTCTTCAAGGAGTACTATGAAGTCCGCCACCCTGAGCACCCTACATACTGTGGCGTAAACGGTGATGCTTCCGATCTCTGGATGAAGCAGAAGCGTAAAGGCAAGTTCTCGATGCCGTACAATTTTGTCAGATGCGACACGGAGGGCTATAAGTTCACGATACCTGCAGCTGTCGGCTCGAAAGTGAAGCAATGGTGCTCTGACCATCAGATTCCTCTTTCAGCCTTCTACTTCTCCACTTGCAACATCGCGTCATCGGTGGTTAACGGCAAGCTTGAGAGACAGGCACCGCTTATGCTTCTCGACTGCCGGGGAACGATGGCCGAGCGAAAGGCAGGCGGCACAAAAGTCCAGTCCATAAGCGTTTACACTTACATTGACTACTCCAAGAGTTTCCTCGAATATGTAAAGGAAGCATTTGAAGATCAGAATGAACTCTATAAGCATACCAGGCTGTCCTACCTTGAAGTGGAGGCGCTGCAGCACAAGATCTGGAACTACTCCCTGGGCGGTCAGATAACCAATTATGCATTTTCGTTCATTCCGTTCGACACTCCGGAAGGAATCAAGTTCCAGATTCACAGCAACGGAAAGGGCGCGCTTGTAACATATATCGCCCTGATGGCAGGCCCTGATACCGATGCCGTCGAAGTCGTTTACGATATCCAGAAAATTATGGTCACCGGCGCCCAGCTGGCTGACTTCCAGAACACGTACGTGCACGTGATTGAAACCGTTCTCGCATCATCAGAGACGGAAATGAGCAAATTATTCTAAACCTATGAACACAAGAGAAGAAGTACTTGAAATCCTTGGTGATTACGTCGAGACTCCTGCAGATCAGATAGACACTGCGGCCGGCTTCAAATTTTCAGCCGGCCTTGATTCCTTCGCCCTTCTGTCATTTGTCGGCGCCGTCGAAGACCATTTCGGGATCAGCATTCCCAACGACGCCTTCATCGGTATGACAAAACTCGACGACATCATCTCTTACGTTGACTGTCACCGCTAGAATATGCCGGACAGGTCTGCGGAAATATTCGACTGGATAGAGAACACCATCCTGCCCCGATATGATGCTTTTGACAAGGCTCATCAGCGGGACCACGCAAAGTATGTCATCTCTACTGCGATTGAGTTGTCGCGGCACTATGACGTCGACACCGACATGGTTGCCGTCGCTGCGGCCTGTCACGACCTCGGCCTGTCAGCCGACAGGCAGACCCATCACCTTGAATCCGGCAGGATAATCAGAAACATGCCCGAGCTCCGCAAATGGTTCTCCGCCGGGCAGATCGAGATGGTCGCCCAGGCGGCGGAAGACCATCGCGCGTCGGCGAAAGAGCCGCCCCGCTCCATCTACGGCAAGATAATCGCAGAAGCCGACAGACAGATAATCCCGGAAGTCGTGATCCGCAGAACCATCCAGTTCGGGTTCAAGCACTATCCTGAACTGTCCCGTGAAGGCCACTGGGAACGGACAGTCTCCCATCTGGAAGAGAAATATGGTGACGGAGGTTATCTGAAACTGTGGATTCCCGAGTCCCCGAATGCCTCGCGCCTCGAGGAACTCCGTCAGATCATTCGCGACAAGTCGGCCTTACGCCTGATCTTCGACCGCATTATTGCCGAGGAAAGTGTTACCCGCTGATTCTATTTGAGAACTGTCGATTCCCTGTCTTTCAAGGACAGGGATAATTTGTATCCAACCCCGGAGAAAATCGCCTCAGTGCAGAGTTCAAATCCCGCAGCCACCAAAGAGCACAATAACGACTGCTTGATACTCCATCCGAACAGCGGGACGCTGACAATCAGGGCGAACAGCAGGTTGTCGACAAATTGGGAGAGCGCAGTTGAGACAAAACTTCTTGCGGCGAAAGCCTTGAAGTTGTCCTTGCTGGTATGCTTTGCAACCAGCATATTGATGAATGAATTGACCAATGAAGTGAACGGCATTCGCCGATTTCTTTTTTCAGGAAGGGAACAATCATTGCTCTGCAAAGATACTTATAATATTTATGATTATCTTCGCCTGAGAAATGGTTGATCTTCGCATAAGAGTCCTTACAGCTGTCCTGATTGTCATCGCTGCCGTATTGCTTGCCGTAGAAGGCAGCTGGGGGGCTGTGCTTCATCATCATTGGACATTCATTGCTCTGATAATTCTTTTTCTGCTGTCGCTCGGATTCACGGCAGTTTCAGACTGCAGACGCAAATCGTGGTGCGCCCTGTTGAGCCATCTTGGCTTTTTCCTGGTCCTTTGCGGCGGATTGTCCGGCTCTTCGAACCGCACTGATGCAAATATGTGGATATACCTGGAAGGACAGCCAGAACATATGGCCGTCGATAGAGGAGGTAACGTTGTCCTTTTGCCTTTCTCAGTCTCGCTTAAGGATTTCAGGACAGATTATTATGTGGACGGGGAGAGTCCCAGACAATATACCAGCACGCTGGCCATTGACGGCAGGGAGCTTCGCACAAGTGTCAATCACCCTTGCAAATACAAAGGATACCGCATATACCAGTCAGGTTACGATGCCGTAAATGGTGAATATTCAATCCTGAAGATTACCCGCGACCCGTGGCTGCCTGTCGTTGCTCTGGGCGCGTTGATGCTTTCAATCGGGGCGCTGATGAGCCTAAAAAGAGTTTGGAACAGCTGGAAGATGCCGTTTGCCGCACTGGCCCTTGCAATTGTGTTCGGCACAGTATCGGTCGCAAGAATCAATTTCGGTACGCTGATGCCGGCGCTCAGGAGCCTCTGGTTCGTCCCGCACCTCATCGTATATATGCTGGCATATGCCATTATGGCGATATCCTTCGTCGCCGGCATCGCTTCATTGTTCTGCAGGAGAATTCCGGAAAGGTTTTCCGAAAAACTTCTTTCCACGGCGTCTTCGTTACTGCTGATAGGAATGATATGCGGCGCAGTGTGGGCGCAGCAGGCCTGGGGTGATTACTGGACCTGGGATGCGAAGGAGTGCTGGGCTGCGGCCACCTGGCTTCTGACCCTTGCGGGCACGCATATCCCCGGAAAGAGGCGGAAACTGATATTCACAGTACTTGCATTCCTGGCAATCCAGATGACCTGGTATGGCGTGAACTACCTTCCTTCGGCCAATTCAAGCCTTCATACGTATAATCAAACTGTGCACTGAATATCAACAATTTGCTATAATCTATGCCTGAGGGAACGGGAAGAACAAGGCCTGTAGATGCAGCGATTGCATTCGGCGGCGTTGATATAGGAAGGAGCATAGCAAGAGATGCACAGACTGCAACGAAGATTGCAAGCGCAGGTGTGAACTTCCCGCGTGCAGGAACGAATCATTTTTTGTTCTAACGGCGGTACTTGACTTGCCGCTAGAACAAAAAAACGAATAATAGGCCAACTGGCGCATTCATTTGACGAGTTTGATGTCCGTGTGGAAAAACGATTTCAGATGATGAGGTGTGGCGGATGTACATCGCATAGCTTCGAATATATGTTCAACCTTCCGGCCCGCGTCCAATGAATAGATCCGGTCAAGTATTCCTTTGGACTTTGCAAATGCAATAAGTTCAAGATATGGCCTGTCTGATTCTCCGTTGTAGTCCTCGTTGATGTCGTATTCTGAGCCGGTGGTCGAGTCGGCGGCTATGACCAGCTGATCATAGCTGCCGAACAAGGCCACGGAGGCTTTATAGTCAACCCACGCGTAGCGGGAGATTACGTAATCAACAAACTGCTCCCTCTCAACTTTGTCGAGAGCTGGCATAATCCGATCAAGGTCCACATACTCAAGTCCTTCCAGTTTTCTGCTTCTTCTGTCGACAAGCCTTATGGCCTTCTGCAGTGCTTTTGACGCCTTTTTAATGTCAACCGGCTGAGAGAACGGGTGGTCACTGCCGGCGTACGCGAGCAGTGACCAACGCTCTTCGACCGCCCGCCGGCAGAGTCTTTTCTCGACGTGGTTGTTGTAAATATATATCTGATTGGTCCGTTTACTTTTATCCGATGACTTTTGTGCCCGACCGGGGGGCTTCTGAAACAAACGTCCTTTCCTATGATGTCTGAAGTTGTACAGTCTAGCAAATGATGTGTTTGTGTCGTGGATATAATCTCCAATAGCCTTCAGGGATGACGCACGAGCTCCTTGATGTATATGAGAAAACATAATGGCCGCGCTTGTCACCACCACGTGGTGCCGCCGTGCATTGACAGCGGATAGCGTGTAATAGACCAACCTATCCTCCAATGTGTAGAATATAATCCCGTGATCGACGCAGCGCTGATAGAGATGCTGCGTAGCATCCGTCAGAAAAACAGATTTCAACCCCCTCTTGTTCATACGACACAACTGTTTAGGCAAAAGTAATCCAATGCTCTATCAAATCCAACTCTTTTTCGTTTTTTGTTCTAACGGCGGACAAAGCACTGCCGCTAGAACAAAAAAATATTCCGCAAATCACGATGATCCATCAACCCGGGTTCCGAACTTGGAAAAACGGACAATCCAACGTAATTTTGTTTCAGAAAAACAGAAAAGACGGAACTATGAAGTCAATTAACCTTTTCATTCCTGCAATATCACTTGCATTTGCAGCATTGCTGTCCAGCTCCTGCCAAAAGGAGCAAATCCCTGCATATAAGTACGACGTCACATTCTATGTGGGTGGCTACAATGATGGCGCATCTTGCATTTACAAGGACAGTGAGATTCTTTACGATTTCGGAGCAGACTCATACGTGTCCGGTATTGCCCTGATGTCTGACGGCTCCTTATACGCCTGCGGTGAAACATTCAGTAAGGACAAAGGTAAAACAATGACAGCGGCAGTATGGAAAGACGGAAAGCCGCTTGATTTGGATTTCGTGAAGGATAAAGACTGTTATTTTGAAAGCATTGCAGCCAATGGCGACAAATGGGCTTGTTGCGGCACCTATCTGGACGAAACGGACCGGTCATTTAGAGGGTTCCTGGTTGAGAATGGAGAAGTAGTGTACACAAGTGAAAATGACGTCTATTTCTATCGCGTGGATTATGGCGCATCAGGAGATCTCTTCGTTGTGGCTGATGACAAAGAAGTCGTCAAACTTCTCCGAATTACCTCAGAAGCACCGTACAGGCTGCTGTCTTCCGAGCAGGTTGCCGTTCACGAAAAAGGATTCTCCTGGATAGTCGAATGCATCCACGCCGGTTCAAGAGATGTAGCTGTTGGTATGAACAAATATTACTCGGACAGTCAGATAACCGACGCATACGTCTGGCTTAACGGGGGCAGAGGTCTGCAGTTCATCGATAAAAACAGTGAAATCAACGACATCACTTTCTTCTGCGGAAATCTTGTGGTTGCAGGAGATAGCTACACCGTGGCTTATGATGAGGATGACGATCCGATCTTCGAGACAACTGCCGTCCAATGGGTCGATGGGCATTATCAGGATTTCAGTTACGGTTGCATAGGAAACAGTTCAACCACGATGGTCAAGAACTGGAACGATACATTCATCTTCCAGTGCGTGCAGTCGGAGGGCGGAATACAGCTGTGTCATAACGGTAGCCTTTATAAAGAAATCAAAGCCCCGGCTGGTTTCTGTGCCACCTGCTGGGATGTTGATGTAAAGCTCGTCCAGGATTAAATCAATTTGAGAATATCTTTCACCTCGGTGAAATGATACTTGGCAGGAATGCCCTGCAGGCCGCGGCGGCTCCAGTCCGCCAGGGCGAAATCGCATCCGGCAGAAGCCGCGCACTGATAATCGTGCATGGTGTCACCGATATAGACGCATTCGCTCATGTCGATACGGGTCCCCAGGGCCTCTTCGGCCAGAGAAACATATTTGAGAAGCGGGTCGGGATGCGGCTTGTGAAGGACTGTGTCTTCCGCGCAGACGGTGTGGTCAAGGAAATGCAGGAGCTTCGCCAGATGGATGTCCTTGTTGAACTCGAAGCGGTTGCGTGAAGTGACGCAACCCGTGCCGCGTCCGGCGGCCTTGACGGCCGCGAGCATTTCTGCGACGCCGTCGAAAGGCTTTATCATATCGGAAAGGCGGATGAAATTCTGCTCCCACACCTCGCCGAAATCCTCACCGCCCCTGTAGCCGAGGATATCGCCCACCTTCGAACTCGGAATGCCGAAAAACTTATACGCTTCCGCATAGGGGATATCCGTTCCCATCAGACTCTTTACAGTGTCAATAAGGGAAAGGACTCCTGTCTTTTCGGTGTCTATCAGAGTGCCGTCAATATCGAATACGATGTGCCTGTACATACATTGCAAAGTTAGAAAAATTGGGTAATTTTGTAAGACACAAAGTCCACTAACACACAACCAATATGAAAAAGACACCAATTATCGCAGCGCTGTTTCTTCTTGCAGCCTGCGCCGCACCGGACAAGGATCTCAAGATCAATGACCTGGAATACTATCAGGCCAGGGGCGTCAATGTCCTCGTGTACAGCAACAGCTTCGACGGAGGATTCAATGACGAGAAGAATTCCGGAATCGAAATCATCCAGCACGGAGTGCGTTCCGTTCAGGGCGGCGCAATCCGCCTCTGCAACACTCCGGAGCAGTGGGACCTCGTACCGAAGATGACCAAGCGCGAAGTCAACCGCGAGGACAACAGCATCGAGGTGGGGCTCCGCTATGAGGACTACGACTTCGACTCCCGCATTGTCGTGACTGGCGAAGGCGCATCCTTCCGCATCGACGTTTACCTTGACGAACCCGTCCCTGAATTCCTTGTCGGCAAAGCCGGACTCAACCTCGAATTCCTGCCGTCAAAATATTGGCAGAAGACTTATACGATGGACGGCCGCCTGAACAGGTTCCCGCGCTACACCGCAAGCGAGACCACCGTCCGCCCGAACAGCGAGAAGCCACGCCAGTTCAAGGGATACGTGACTTACGATGACCGCGGTACCGGCAAGTTCGTGGACGCCCTTCCTCTCGAAACCGGCCACAAGATCATAATGGCTCCTGAAGATCCCGAGCATATGGTAACCGTAAGTTCTGACAGCGAACTCAACCTCTTCGACGGACGCATCATCGCACAGAACGGCTGGTATGTGCTCCGCACCTTCCTGCCGGCAGGACAGACCGGAAAGGTCGTCAGCTGGACTGTAACCCCGAACACCATCGAAAACTGGGTGAGAGAGCCAAACATCGGCTTCTCACAAGTCGGATATGTACCGGAGCAGCCTAAGGTCGCCGTCATAGAACTTGACCCCAACGACAAGGTTTGCGCAACCGCATCGCTCTACAAGGTGAACGAGGACGGCAAGGAAGTGAAGGCTTTCACCGGAAAGACTTCAGTCTGGGGCCGCTACTACAAATACAACTACGCCAAGTTCGACTTCAGCGAAGTCAAGGAGCCGGGCGTATATTACATCAAGTACGGTGACAAC
Organism: Bacteroidia bacterium; assembly: GCA_030537315.1. Classification (GTDB taxonomy): domain Bacteria; phylum Bacteroidota; class Bacteroidia; order Bacteroidales; family UBA932; genus Cryptobacteroides. Next base: position 87,517 of record JAUNNZ010000002.1, on the reverse strand, counting down.
AAGACGGGCAATTTCATCATCGACAGCAGCGTCTATGACAAGATCACCGATGCGACAAGCGATGTATGGATCCCTATCCATATGAACCATATGCTTGTGAACGAGGGCTATCGCGTATGGCACGGAGAGCCGTTCAAGGAGGGTTATCTCCAGGCCCCAGCACCTACCGACCACTTCGACCTTCATTCTCAGGGCCCTGCCACCGACACGAAATACAAGGCTCTCGAGCTCATTCCGGGCCTCAACGTAGGCGGCTACTTCGATGCGGGTGACTTCGATATTGAGACCGGGTCCAACATCAGCGTAATCCAGAGCCTTATCGTGTACTGGGACCTCTTCAAGCCTATGCGTGACGAAACCTTCGTCGACGAGGACATGCGCATCGTTGACCTGCACCGCCCGGACGGCATCCCTGACATCATCCAGTACATCAAGCACGGAACCCTCAACATCGTTGCACAGGCGACGCAGATCGGCCATATGTCACAGACACTGTCCAACTCCGTCCTCTTCAACTACCACCACCTCGGCGACGCTGCGGCCATCACCGACGGCCGTCACTACGACCCAAGGCTCAAGCCATACCAGATTTCTGCCGACGGCAAATCAAGCGGAACACCTGACGACATGTGGGCATTCACAAGCCGCAACCCGGGCCTCGACCTCCGCGCGGCAGCTGTCCTGGAAGACGCTGCACGCGTGCTTGCCGGTTATGACGACGCCCTTGCCGCCAAGGCGGGCAAGGAAGGCGCAAGGCTTCGCAAGGAAGCGACCGAGCTTATGAAGAATATGCCTCGCAGGGGACCTCGCGGCAATGGCGGCAACTGGCAGGGAATGGGCGTTGACATCCGCTCGGCCCTTGATTCCATCCCATTCCAGGACGCTGCGTTCAAGGAGAGCCTCCGCCCGAGAGTCGAGAAGTACAACGAGTACCTCAAGAGCCTTGAGGAGGATAACCCTTACGGCGTGACCATCGGCCTCGGCAACTGGGCCGGCAGCGGTTCCGTCGTCAGCCTCGGCACGACCGCGGCACTTGCCAACAAGTACTTCCCGGACATCGTGTCAAAGGATGCGGCATACAGGGCCGCAGCATATATGTTCGGATGCCATCCATACCACAACTACTCTCTCGTGGCCGCAGTCGGTGCCGCACGCCCCAAGGCAGTGTTCTACGGCAACAACCGGGCCGACTTCTCCTTCATCCCGGGCAACGTGGCTCCGGGCGTCCTGTTCAGAAAGCCTGACCATTTCGAGAACTTCGACGACTGGCCGTTCCTCTGGGGACAGAACGAAGGCACCATCGCCGGCAATGTAGGATATCTTACATTCGGCGCTGCATTCAAGAATATGGTGGCAAATTGACGGCTACCAGTTCTTGAACGGATTCTTCGTCAAGTGTGAATTATAATACCGGCGGTCGCCGGTCACTTCTTCGCCAAGCCACTCCGGCTTGGCGAATTTTTCGTCTTCGGAGCCGAGCTCTATCTCGGCGACGACGAGACCGTCGTTTTCGCCGTGGAATTCATCGACCTCCCAGATATGGATGCCGTCTGAATTCTTTATAAGATAGCGAGTCTTGTCGATGATGCCGGGCTCGGCAATCTTGAGAAGCTGGAGGGCGTCCTCCACCGGAATCTCCTTCTCCCACTCGAAACGCGAGAGACCGGCCTGATCGGACGGGCCCTTTATGGTCAGGAAAGCGGTGTCGCCCCAGGTGCGCACACGTACGGTCCTGCCTGAAGAGCAGAGGTAGCCCTGGCAGATGCGTATTTTGTCGTATGCTTCGGATTTGTAATCCCCTTTGACAAGAAATTTCCTTTCTATCTCAATCATTATCGGAGATTCTTGTTCATCCACTCGGTCGGAGAATATCCCGTGAAAAGTTCAAAATTCCTGTAGAAGGAAGATGATGACGTGTAGCCGCTGTCAGTCGCTATCTGCTTGAGGATGATGCCGTCTCTAGGCAACGTCTGCATAAGGACAAGGGCATGACGGATGCGCTGGCTGTTGACATAGTCGGAAAAGGAGACGCCGTATGTCTCGGCTATCGCCTTCTGGACATACGTTCTGTTCGAGCCGAGGGTTTTCGCCAGAGTCATAAGCGATATGTCGGGGTCAAGACATATTCCGTCGTCAGTAAGCTGCTTCAGTTTAACCTTAAGATTCTCGAAAGTGGTGAGAGGGGCGTTGTTCTGATCGTCTTCCTCCATCAGTTCAACAAGGTCCTCCGCCGTGTAGCATATTTTGTATGCATATATCACGACGAAGAAGATCAGCAGGCATTCGAGACCAATCATGGTCCAGACAATCTTCTCGGGAACCTCCGCATTTATCGGGACAAAAGTCAGGAAAACGGCGACAGGAAGCATCAGAAGGATACAAATGTTGATGATATGGCTGGCATATATCGACTTCCCCTCATTGGTCGCATAATATTCCTCGATGAGATTCTTGTACTTCCGAAGCCTGTTTTCGGCCCATGCAAGGGCAAGGGCGATTTCCAGGGGAAGACCGACGCCGAACATCGTGTATCCGACAAGGTTCATCACCTCATAGGCCTTTGTCGTCTCTGCGTAAAAACCCGGAACGTGGGTGACATTCGCCACATACATCAAGTTGTCTTCCGGAGTCATGAAAATTTCTATGACATATACCGCAATGGCATAGAGAGCCGGGACAATGAAAAGGTGCCAGGTCTTGCCTGTGAAGCCGCTCGTGGATGTCAGGCGTATGACGAACATACAGAACAGCGACGCGCAGAACGGGGCCGTCGCCGTGTATGCGAGGTCAAACCAGATGCTGTTTTCATTTGGCGCATTGAAATACATCGCGTACATAAATGCCGCGAAGCTCATGACAGTCAGGAGGATGGCCATGGAGCGCTGTGCCTTGTTCCCTTTTATCGATTTGAGGAAAAGAAGAATCGCTCCTATCAGCGCGAAGACTGCCGGTATGCAGAACCCAAACACATAGTTCATAGTACAGAACCGTCAGATTGTACAAAAATAGTAAAAATCTTATTATCTCTTTCCTATATTTGTGCAATATGCTGAAAACTGTTGTAATCGGTGCCGGCGCCGCCGGCTGTTTCTGCGCCATCGAATTGAAGCGCAGGCGGCCGGACATGGAGGTTACGGTCTATGAATCCGGGCCAAAGCCTCTGGCAAAGGTTGCCGTCACAGGAGGCGGCAGATGCAACCTGACGAACTCCTTTGCCGGCATTTCCCGCCTCGCCGAAGCATATCCGCGCGGGGAGCAGGTGATGAAAAGGGCCCTGAGGACTTTCAGCCATCAGGATACGATGGAATGGTTCGAGAGAGAAGGGGTGGCGCTGCTGACACAGGAGGACGAATGCGTCTTCCCCGTCAGCCAGGACGCAATGCAGATTGTCCGCACGCTGGAGCGCCTGATGCGCGAACTGGGCGTGAAGGTCATCTGCAACAGAAGGGTCGCCCGCATATCGGAGCTGGATGCCGACTTCGTTGTCGTAACTGCCGGAGGCAGCGGCAAGGCCGCCCTCGAGACGCTCCTGCCCGACGACGTTTCGATCACCAACACGGTTCCTTCGCTTTTCACTTTCAAAATCGCAGACGAAAGCCTCCGCTCGCTTATGGGAACCGTGGCTGAAAATGTCGGGCTCTGCCTGGCTGGAACCGCATTCCGCTCCCACGGCACGCTGCTGGTCACCGACTGGGGCGTAAGCGGGCCGGCCACGCTGAAGCTCAGCTCATATGCCGCAAGGCATCTTGCAGACAACGGATACCGCGCCACGCTGCTTGTCAACTGGCTTGACAGCACGGAATCCGAAGTTCGTCGGATTCTGGCTTCCAGCATTTCCGGCAATGGGAAAAAATTCATCTCAAACGCGCACCCCGAGGGGATGACGGACCGCCTGTGGCAGCATCTGCTGCAGCGCTCGGGCATCAGGAGTGACCTGCGCTGGCAGGAACTCGGAAACAAGGGAGTCAACAAGCTGGTGAACACGCTCACGGCCGACGGATACCAGATCGTCGGGCGGGCGCGTTTCAAGGAAGAGTTCGTTACCTGCGGTGGCGTCGACCTTTCCGGGATCGATCTGAACACCTTGGAAAGCAAGACTCATCCGGGACTGTTCTTCGCCGGAGAGGTTCTTGACATCGACGCAATCACGGGAGGGTTCAATCTTCAGGCAGCATGGTCCACAGGCTACACGGTCGCCCGTACAATCGCATCTGAAAAATAGTATATTTGCAATATGGTAATCTTGATCACAGGAATCACGTCCGGCTTTGGCAAGGCCATGGCTGAAAGACTCTCGGCTGACGGGCACACCGTCTACGGCACGCACAGAACCGCCAAGGATTTCATCCCCGGAGTAACATACATCAGGGCGGACGCCACTTCCGACGAGGATGTGGAGGCCGCAGTGCGACAGGTTGTCGATGCCGAAGGACGCATCGACGTCTTCATCAACAATGCCGGTATGGGCATCGGCGGACCGCTCGAATTCACAAGCATGGCTCAGGCTCAGAGACAGATGGACGTCAACTTCATGGGAATGGTCCGATTCCTCCATCAGGTTATTCCGGTTATGCGCAGACAGGGCGGCGGAAAGATTTTCTGCTTCAGCTCGATTGCAGGCAAGCTGGGACTGCCGTTCCAGGGGTTCTATTCAGCTTCGAAATTCGCCATCGAGGGCTACTGCGACGCGCTCAGGCTTGAAGTCAAGCAGTTCGGCATCAAGGTGGTCGTGATTGAGCCTGGAGATTTTGCAACAGGTTTCACGGGCTCGCGCAAGAAGGTCGAAAGCGCAGAGGCATACGAAACCTATCCGTCTTACAAGGCCTCTATCGAGGGGATGGAGAATGACGAAAGAACGGGGTTGAAACCCGAATATCTTGCCGGAAAGATTTCCAAGATCGTGATGAAGGAGAATCCGAAGTGCAACTACGTGATAGCTACACTTGTTCAAAAGGCATCCATTCCGATAAGCCGGATACTGCCGAAGAAACTCTGGAACAGGATTTTCGCAAGCTGGTACGGGCTCTAGCGGGCGAGCCAGGCGAGGAAAGCGTCAACCCTTGAACGGGCGACAACCATATTGAGGCCGAGCGCCGGGTGGACTTCCACCACGTAGCGTCCGGCCTTTTTCTTTGCGCTGTCGATGGCAGACAGCGCCACGATGCTTCCTCTGTTGATGCGGAAGAATCCGGCGGGGTCCAAGTCCCTTTCTATGGATTCTATCGTGGCGTCGATGAGGTATTTGTTGCCGTCGTCAGCGACGAGGTAGTTGCTCTTGCTTTCCGAGAAGAAATAGGCAATCTGTTCTGTCTTGACGGGTACTATGCGGTCATTGAGGTGGACGATCCATCTCTGCCTGAACTGCTGCCGCTCCTTCCGCCCCTTGCTGAGGAGGTTCATGACGAATTCGAAGGAGAAGCCCAGGACAAGGGTGGTGACAAAGGTGGATGTGGCATAGACCCATACCGTATCTCCCATCAGCGGGGTGAGCAGTTTCGGGAGGGAATTGCCCGTCAGATATGCCATCACGTTGACGATGATGACCGCCGAAATCATAGAGAAAATCTTCATCTCACGCTTGTAGCAGAGAATAAAGGTCATCGCGATGGTAAGCAATGTCAAAACGTGTTCATCTGCAACGTTTAACGCCCTGCAGGACACGCAGCAGAAGAGATGGAGCGCCGCGAAAACAAGAATTAGCCAGATATAGTATTTTCCGCTTTTCATCAAAAATAGAATGAGATAACGTTGCAAAGTTAACAATTCGTCGCTAATTTCTTCAATTTCGTCGTAAAATTCAAGCAATCTGTCACGCGCACGGAAAAGATATCGTTGATTTGCCTATCTTGCGGTTGTTTCGAAACACTAGAACATTAACCATGGCAAACCAACACCGCCTTTCTTTCTGGCAGCTCTTCAATCTCAACTTCGGGTTTTTCGGAGTGCAGATTGCGTATGCCCTGCAAAGCGCAAACATCAGCCGCATATTCGCGACTCTCGGTGCCGACCCGCACCAGCTGAGTTTCTTCTGGATACTGCCCCCTCTCATGGGAATGATTGTTCAGCCGCTCATCGGCAAATGGTCAGACAAGACCTGGTGCCGCATGGGCCGCAGGAAGCCTTATCTTCTGGTCGGCGCCATCGTGGCCGTCGCCGTGATGATGCTCCTGCCGAACGCCGGCAGCTTCAACCTTGGAAAGGCGTACCTTTTCCTCGGCCTCAACGCAGCGATGTGGTTCGGACTTTTCTCCCTCATCTTCCTTGACACCTCCATCAACGTGGCGATGCAGCCGTTCAAAATGATGGTGGGCGATATGGTGTGCGAGGAGCAGAAGGCAAAGGCATACTCGATCCAGAGCTTCCTCTGCAACGCCGGAAGCCTCGTCGGATATCTCTTCCCTATATTCTTTACCTGGATCGGTCTCGCGAACACGGCGCCTGAAGGTATTATTCCCGATTCAGTGATCTGGAGTTTCTACTGCGGCGCAGCCATACTCATCCTGTGCGTTCTCTTTACCTTCTTTAAAGTAAAGGAAATGCCTCCGCAGGAATATGCCGAATTCCACGGACTTGATGCCGCAGAAGCGGTGAAGGAAGACAACCCGGGATTCATCAGGCTCCTCAAGCGCGCCCCCAAGACCTTCTGGACGGTCAGCCTCGTGCAGTTTTTCTGCTGGGCAGCTTTCCTCTTCCTTTGGACATACACCAACGGAGCCATCGCCGAAACCTGCTGGGGCACCACCGACGCCGCCTCTTCCGGCTACCAGGCCGCAGGCAACTGGGTGGGCGTCCTCTTTGCCGTCGAGGCGATAGGCGCGATGCTGTGGGCTTTCGCCATTCCGCGATTCAAGACCCTGCGCCAGGCATACACCGTCAGCCTCCTGATCGGAGCCGCGGGCTTCCTGTCCGTATTCTTCCTGCACAACCAGTATCTGCTGATCGTCAGCTTCCTCCTGATCGGAGTCGTCTGGGGCGCGATGCTGGCCATTCCGTTCACCTTCGTGACCAACGCCCTCACAGACCATATCGGAACCTATCTGGGCCTGTTCAACTGTGCAATCTGCCTCCCGCAGATCATCGCCGCCGCCTTGGGCGGACTCATCCTCAACCTGGTTGGCGGAGCACAGGTCAATATGTTCATCGCCGCGAGCGTACTGCTCGTCTGCGGAGCTGCCGCGACATTACTCGTGAAAGAACACGAACAATCCATAAATAATTAACTATTTCTTAACCACAATTCTAATGAAAAGAATCCTAACCATTCTTGCGGGCATCGTTCTTTCAGCAGCGATGTCTGTAAACGTATCCGCCCAGGGCAGATACGAGGTAAAGGGTACGGTGGCCGACCAGTCGGGACCTGTCATTGGAGCGACTGTTGCTGAACAGGGCACGACCAATGGCACCGTTACCGGACTCGACGGCGACTATTCACTTCAGGTTTCCTCTGCAGATGCCATCATAGAGGTAAGCTGCATTGGATACGCCACCGTTACTTACAAGGCATCAGAGGTGCCATCCAACATCGTTCTCGCAGAGGATGCCGAATTCCTCGACGAGGTCGTTGTGATCGGTTATGGTACCGTAAAGAAAAGCGACCTTACCGGCAGCGTGTCTTCCGTCAAGGCAGACCAGATGAACAAGGGTATCGCCACATCACCAACCGACCTGCTCCAGGGCAAGTCTGCCGGTGTCGTCATTACCTCAGGTGATGGCGCTCCGGGTTCAGCCTCCACAATCAGAATCCGCGGCGGCTCTTCACTCAACGCTTCAAACGACCCTCTCATCATCATCGACGGTCTTCCGGTTTCAAACGACGGCATCAGCGGAACAAGCAACGCCCTCGCTTCCATCAACCCGAGCGACATCGAGAATTTCACCGTCCTCAAGGACGCGTCCGCAACCGCAATCTACGGCTCACGCGCATCCAACGGTGTCATCATGATCACAACAAAGAAGGGACAGAGCAGCGGCAAGGTTCCTCATATCGATGCGGATTTCACAGCATCCCTGAGCCAGAACACCAAGTATGTGGATGTCCTGGATGCAGACGGACTCCGCAGCCTCGTAGGCAAGATGTATGGACAGGGCAGTGAAATATACACCGGCCTCGGTTCAGCCAACACGAACTGGCAGAAAGAGATCTTCCAGCTCGCGCAGACCTATGAAACCAACGTCGCAGTCTCAGGAAAGGGCGGCAACGACAAATGGAGCCTTCCTTACCGCGTATCCTTCGGCTTCCTTGACAACAACGGAACACTGAAGACCTCCAGCATGAAGCGCGAGACCATCGCATTCAACCTCAACCCTACCTTCCTTGAGAACCATCTTACGGTCAGCCTCAACGGTAAGGGAATGAACATGGACACCCGCTTCGCCAACACCGATGCCATCACCCAGGCAGTCCAGTATGACCCTACCCGTCCGGTTTACGACGCAAACGGTCTGAACGGCTACAGCTGGTGGAACTACGGCAAGGGCACCTTCACCGTTGACAACTGCAACACAATGGCAAACCAGAACCCTGTTGCCCTCATCAACGACAAGAAGGATATCAGCAACGCCAAACGCTTCCTCGGCAACGTGCAGATCGACTATAAGATCCACGGACTGGAAGACCTCAGGCTCAACCTCAACCTCGGTCTGGACTACACCCGCTCAAACGGAACCGTAGATGTGGCTCCGGATACCGAGCAGAGTATGCATTCAACCAACCAGCAGGCCAACAACCATGCTTCAGGCTACCATACCAACTACAACCAGACCAAGATCGACCAGACCCTTGAACTCTATGCCGACTACAACCACACCTGGGCAGAGAAGCATAACTTCGAGGCTATGGCAGGTTACAGCTGGCAGCACTTCTACAGCGAATCATTCAATGAGACCTACAAGGCGGACAACACAGCCAAGACGGACGCGAGCTACTACCTCAGCAACCCTGTCACGAACAAGGGCGAACTGTTCCTCGTCTCATTCTTCGGCCGCCTGAACTACAACTACGACAACCGTTACCTCCTCACGGCGACCTTCCGCGCTGACGGTACTTCCCGCTTTGCAAACAACAAGTGGGGCCTGTTCCCTTCAGTAGCATTCGGTTGGAACGTAAAGAACGAGGAATTCCTTAAATATTCAGAGCCTGTTTCAGCCTTGAAGGTCCGTCTTTCCTATGGCCAGACCGGCCAGCAGGACCTCGGAAGCGGTTACTACCCGACCCTCGCGACTTACGTATATAACACCAACGCCTGCATGTATCCTTTCGGAGCCGGCTTCGTACAGCCGATTACGGCAAAGGGTTACAACGCCGACCTCAAGTGGGAGACCACCATCACCTGGAACGCAGGTATCGACTACGGCTTCCTCGGAGACAGGATCTACGGTAGCATCGACTTCTACAAGCGCTTCACCAAGGACCTCCTCAACTACACTCCTGTCGCTGCGGGCGCAAACCTCTCCAACTACCTGAACGCCAACATCGGTGACCTTGAGAATACCGGTGTCGAGTTCGAAATCAACGCAGTTCCTGTACAGACCCGTGACTGGTCCTGGACCATCGGCTTCAATGCAGCCTGGAACAAGACCCTCATCACCCACCTCACCAACGAGGATGAAAGCAAGAACTACCACGGAGTTGATACCGGCGGCATCAGCGGCGGTACCGGAAATACCGTCCAGGTACACCAGACCGGCCAGGCACCTAACTCGTTCTTCGTTTACCAGCAGGTCTATGACACCGCAGGCAATCCTATCGAAGGTGTCTATGTGGACCGCAACGGTGACGGTGTCATCAACACCAACGACAAATACTGCTTCCACAAGGCTGCTCCGGACTGGACCTTCGGCTTCAACACCAAGGTTTCATACAAGGCCCTCACCCTTGCGATGAACGCGCACGCCAACGTAGGCAATTATGTCTATAACAATGTGATGAGCAACGGTGACCTCCTTACGGACCTCAGCACCAACAGCTTCATCAACAACCGTTACACAACCGCAGAAAAGCACAACTTCCAGAACTTCGCGCAGTACTGGTCAGACATGTATGTCACCGACGCTTCTTTCCTGAAGATCGACAACATCACTCTCAGCTACTGCTTCAAGCTCGCTGAAGTTGCCGGACGCGATATGAATCTCAACGTATTCGGAACGGTACAGAATGTCGCCACCATCACGGGATACAAGGGTATCGACCCTGAAATCTTCTCCGGCATCGACAACAATATGTATCCTAGACCACGCACCTATATCCTCGGTGTGAAGTTCAATTTCTAATTTAACACTATAGAGATATGAAAAAGATTAAATTTATAGCATCAGCACTCGCGGCAGTAATTGTTGCAGGCTTCACATCCTCTTGTGTTAAAGACCTCGACGTTACCCCTATCGACCCTAATACCGTACTTCCGGAAGACGTGCTCGACTCAGACGAGGCATTCGGACAGTTCCTTGCAAAATGTTATCAGGGTCTCTGCTCTTCAAGCTCATACGGTGAAAACGGCGCGCCCGACATCGACGGTGTCGACGGCGGTTATGGTCAGTATTTCCGCGCTGTGGTGAACCTTCAGGAACTCACCACCGACGTCATGACCTGCTGCTGGAACGACGGTACCCTCTTCGATCTGCACAACCTCTGCTGGAACTCTTCCAACGAGTTCGTGTTCAGTATGTATATGCGCATATTCTTCCAGATCAGCCAGTGCAACGAATTCATCCGCAGGTCAAACAACTCCACAATCAACGGTTATGACCACAAGGAGCAGTACATTGCAGAGGCTCGCGCCCTCAGGCTCCTCAGCTACTATCACGCCATCGATATGTTCGGCAACGTTCCGTTCTCAACTGAAGATGACAGCGTAGGTTCTTCCGCTCCTCAGCAGAAAATGCGCGCCGACCTCTTCGACTGGATGGTCGGGGAATGCAATGACCTTATCGAAAACGCGGCTCTCCGCGCTCCTGGTGCGGCAGAATACGGCCGTGCGGACAGGGGTCTCGTGATGATGATCCTTGCGAAGCTTTACCTCAACGCTGAGGTCTGGAAAGGCCAGGCTATGTACAAGGAGTGTGCAGAGGTCTGCGAAGAGATCATGCCATTCTACACCCTTCACGAGAATTACAAGGATCTCTTCTGCGCCGACAACCATCTGTGCACAAGCAATACAACTTTCTTTGGAGACGAAATAATCTTCGTCGCTCCTCAGGACGGCAACCAGCTGCACTCTTACGGCTCAACCAACTTCCTTGTTTTCGCCAGCACATTCTCCGTCACCGGAAAGCCTGAGAAGACGATGGACGTCGCCCAGGTGGGCATTTCTTCTGGTTGGTCAGGTCTCAGCCTCACCGGCGCCTTCACAAGCAAGTTCGAAGAGAAGGACGCACGCGCAATGTTCTTCAAGGGCGGCTTCAACCAGTATATCAACGCCCTCCGCGATGCCGACGGCGCATCAGAAGGCTGGAAGTCAATGAAGTTCTCCAACATCAACCACGACGGCACCGCAGCTCAGGCTCAGGGTTTCGTGGACACCGACTTCCCTGTATTCCGCTTCGCCGACGTCCTCCTGATGTATGCTGAATGCGCAGCACGCAACGCGGCCAACGCTTCAGACGGACAGAAATACTTCGACGAGATCCGCGAACGCGCAGGTCTTGACCATCTCGCACTCACTCTTGACAATGTCATTGACGAGCGCGGACGTGAGCTCTATATGGAAGGCTTCCGCCGCCAGGACCTTATCCGTTTCGGCCTCTTCACGACCGACAAGTACCTTTGGGAATTCAAGGGCGGCGCTTTGGACGGAACTGCAGTTGACGACAAGTACAACCTCTTCTCCATCCCTTCAGCCGACCTCAACTCAAACGGCAACCTTAAACAGAACCCAGGTTATTAGCAGAAGAATATGAAAAAGATATTTATAACATCTCTCTTAGCTCTTGCAGGGTTGTTCGCCACATCCTGTGTCCAGGAGCATATCGATGTTATCTACGATCCTGCAAACGTGACGGTGCAGACCCTCGGCGAATTCGCCGGAGGTGCACTGTCAGAGGACGGATCGCCAATAACAGCACAGTATAATGCGGCTAACTTCAATATCAACATTCCCGTATCCTATGCACTGTACGTGAATGCGGAAGGCGCTGACTTTGAAAACGCAAAGAAGGTCGATGCATCGATCTCCGATGGCAAGATCTCCATTGAACAGCCGAAGCTCAACAAGATACTCGGCAATTTCGGTGCAGCCCCGAATGTGGAATTCCCTGTTGAATTCAGACTCGACGCCTTCATCATGAACGAAAAAGGCGCTGTCGAGAGCACAAGGAAGAGTTCCAACATCGTTAAAGCCGTTTTCATTCCTTATGAGACGGAGAAGGTACTCGACGTCTGTGACGTCCCTGGTGACTACCAGGGCTGGGCTCCTTCAGATTACCCGAAACTCTTCAACTATTCCGGCGACGGCACCATCTACCGCGGCGTTGTTGACTTCAAGTGCAACAAGGAAGACGGCAGTGCGGCCAACGGTTTCAAGATCACCTACGGCGGCAACTGGGACAATGACTCAGGCAACTGGGGAAGTGAAAACCAGGGTGAAGCTGCAGAAGCGGCAAGCGTCCAGCTTGTCAACGGCGATGCCTCACAGAACATCATCTGCTACGGCGAGAAGAGATACTATCTGTTCTCATTCAACAAGGATCAGCTTGTCCTGACCAAGCTCATGTCATTCGACAAGGTCGGCGTCATCGGACTCAACGGAGACTGGGACAACGATATCGAGATGACCTACAATGGTTATAAGGGACGTTTCTGGGCTGATGTCGACGCAGCCTCTGCAACTGAATTCAAGTTCCGTCTCGACGGCGCATGGGACAGCAACTGGGGCGGCAGCCTTGACAACCTTGCAGGCGGTGGCGACAATATCGCGATCGAGGCCGGCCAGTACCGTATCTACTTCTATATGAACGACGAGGTTCTCACCGCATCCATCGACGCTACGATGTACGGTCAGGAAGAACCTGGTCCTGATGAACCGGAACCAACCCCTGTGACATACCAGGGCTGGGGCATCATCGGCGACTTCAACGAGTGGGCCGCAGATGTCGAGATGAGCGAGAATGGCGGAGTCTGGAGCGGTTACTTCTCTGCCGCTGCCGACCAGGGCTGGAAACTCCGCAAGGATGCCGGCTGGGATGAAAACGTCGGCGGTACATTCGCCGCTTTCGGAACTCCGTTCGAGGCCGTTGCAGGCGGTGACAACATCTGCGTGGGTCAGGAGGGCTTCTTCAAGGTTGCCTATGACACCAACGCGGGCACAATCACCGTCACCGAAGGCAATGTTTGGTCAATCATCGGCGCCTTCAACGACTGGAACGGCGATGTCGATATGGAAGAAGTCGACGGCAAGTGGGTTGCAAACGAAGTAGCCCTTTCAGGCGAATGGAAGCTCCGTTACAACCACGCTTGGGATGACAACCGCGGCGGTGCCTTCGAGGCTCTCGGCACTGCATTCGCAGTCACCAACGGCGGCGACAACATCAACTGCGGCGAAGGCAAGTTCAACATCACTTACGATCCTGCTGCTGAAACCATCACCATAGTGAACGCCACCAAGACCTGGGGCGTCATCGGTGACTTCAACGGCTGGGCGGCAGATGTAGTGATGACGGAAATCGCCCCTGGCATCTGGGTAAGCCCTAAGACCACCATAGCCGACGGCGGCTGGAAGGTTCGCTTCGACGGCGGCTGGGACGTCAACTACGGCGGCAACACCCCTTCAGAGGCAGGCAAGTTCGTCCAGGCAATCGCCGGCGGCGACAATATCAACCTCAACGGTGACCTCACCGTCGTACTCAACCTCAACAACGGCACTATCGGAACCCTCGGCTGGGGTGTTATCGGCTCAATCGCATCTGTCGGAATGGGCTGGGACTTCGACATCCCTATGAACCTCGCTTCTGACGGCCTTTGGGTAAGCTCTCCTATCGCCCTTACAACCAGCGACGAGTTCAAGATTCGTTTCGACGCAGGCTGGGACCAGAACTTCGGTGGCAGCTGTTCTGAAACCGAGATCAACTTCGAGGCTGTTGCCGGTGGTGACAACATCAAGGTTCCTGCAGACGGCACCTATGTAGTCATCTACAATCCTGCAGAAGGACAGCTCGCCATATCCGCAATGCTCTGTGGCCTTATCGGCGACTTCAACAGCTGGGCTGCGGACGACTTCATGTACTATGCGGGAGACGGCAAGTTCTACTCATTCAACAGGAACTACGAAGGTGGCTGGAAGATCCGCATGAGCGCAGACTGGGCGGTCAACCGCGGCGGCACCTATGAGTGGAACAATCCATTCACAGCCGTTCCTGACGGCGACAACATTTCCGTCGAGGCAAGTGTTGCCGCAGCAGGCTTCAATGTCATCTACGATGCCGTTGAGGAAACCATCACCATCAATCAGGAAGTGATTTTATAGGTTAATAATTAATTTGATGCGCCGGCCACGGCAACGCAGCCGGCGCATCTTTTTATTATCTTTACATTCATGAAACGATTCCCTCTGATTTTTATCACTCTGGCCCTGCTGCTGGCCGGTTGCAAGACAGCCGATCCAGACAAGCCGGTTAACCCGGACCCGGGTCCGGATCCCGTGAAACCTGTCACCCCATCCCGCACGGGCGAGTCAGGAATCAGCTACCAGTTGCTGGTTTACTCGTTCTGCGACTCCGACGGTGACGGCACCGGTGATTTCAAGGGAATCGAAAGCAAGCTGGATTATCTCAAGGAGATGGGTGTACAGGCTTTATGGCTGTCACCAATCCACCCTGCAACATCCTATCACGGCTATGACGTGGAGGATTACAACTCGGTAAATCCCGCCTACGGCACGGAGGCGGATTTCGAGTCCCTGCTGAAGGCGGCGCACTCGAAAGGAATGAAAATCTACCTTGATTTCGTGCTGAACCACACATCGAAGGAACACCCGTGGTTCCTTGAGGGAAAGTCCGATCCGGACAGCAGGTACCGCAACTATTACCATTTCTCCACGACATCCAGGGACGGATATTCACAGACCGTTTCGGGCACCGATCCCGGAAAGATCAACGTAAGGTTCACACTTAAATGCAATTCTTCCGGCACACCTCAGACGCTCAAGGCGGAAAGGGTGGAGAGTGCGGCCAATGACGGCACGCCGGGTTCCGGAAAGTACCTCTGGTACGGTTCCGTCACCGAAAGCACAATGCCGGAATTCTATTCTGCCGGCGATGACACCTATACCATTTCAATAGAAAACTTCGAAACCGACTGGGGCGTACTTGTGCGCACCAGCAGGACGGAATGGGGCGCCAAGAAATTCGGCGCCCAATCAGAGAGCGCCCAGATGTTCGTCTGGGGCGTTCCACTCAATCTGAAATCAAACTCCGACTACGACATACTGATGCCATGGATGGGCAAGATATGGTATCAGTCCGTATTCGGCTCATATATGCCGGACCTCAATTATGGTCCGGCCGCCAGCTGCGAGGATTCAGACGCCTTCAAGGATGTCTGCGCCGCCGCTGACAAATGGATAAAAATGGGCGTGGACGGGTTCCGTCTCGACGCCGTCAAGCACATATACGACAACGAGAACTCCGACGAGAACCCGATTTTCCTGAAGAAATTCTACGACCACTGCAACGACACATACAAGGCTGCGGGCCATTCGGGCAACATCTACATGGTCGGTGAGCAATGGAGCGAACCGAACTACGTCACGCCATATTACAAGGGCCTCAACGCCTTCTTCGAGTTCGCCTTCTGCTGGCGGTTGACAGAAGCCATAAACGGGTCGAAAGGCACCGGCTTTGCATCAACCATCGAAGGCTATCACCAAAAATACACGGCAACCCGCTCCGACGCCATTGCAGCCACGAAGCTCTCCAACCATGACGAAGACCGCATAGCATCCTCGCTCGGCCGCAATGCAAGCAAGCTCAAGCTGGCCGCGGCGGTACTTCTGACCGCCGGTGGCGAACCATACATCTATCAGGGCGAAGAGCTTGGCTACTGGGGCACGAAAAGCAACGGGGACGAATATGTCCGCACCCCGATACTGTGGACGGCTGACGCAGGCAGCGCGGCCTCAGGCGCACTGGACGGCAAGATCGACAGGAATATGCTGACATCGGACATTTCCGTGGAAGCCCAGGCCGGCGACCAGGATTCGATGCTAAGCGTTTACCGCAAATTCGGCGTGCTCCGCGACTGTTACAAGGCTCTCGCGAAAGGCAGCTTCCAGGAAAAGAACGGAATCAGCAACCAGGCCATCTGCGCCTGGTACCGCGAATACGATGGCCAGAAGATTCTTGTGGTCCACAATTTCAGTGCGGCACCCGTCACTTTCGCGCCGGCGGGAGACAAGCTTTCGGCAATGATCGGTTCAAACGGAAGCGCGACGGTTAAGAACGACAACTTGACCCTGGGAGGTTACGCCTCCGCTCTTTTCCTCCAATAGAATATGACGAGACTCCTTCTATTTGCAGCCGTGCTGCTTTCGCTGTCTGCCTGCCAGACAAAGAAGGATCCGGAGCCTAAACCGGATCCAGAACCGCCTGTGGCGGCCTTCTACGCCAAAGGCGCGGATCTCGGCTGGGTGACAGAAATGGAAAGCAGGGGGTACAAATTCTATTCGCCGCTTGGCGAAGAGATGGAATGTACCGCGCTCCTGCGCGGCATCGGCTTCAATGCCGTACGCCACCGCGTGTGGGTGGATCCAGCCGACGGATGGTGCAACAAGGAAGATGTCCTTGTAAAATGCAGGCGCGCGCAGGCATTGGGGATGAAGATAATGATAGACTTCCACTACGGTGACAGCTGGTGCGGCCCCGGCAAGCAGCCCGTTCCGGCTGCCTGGAAAGGCCACGATGCCGACCAGCTGGCGGCAGATGTGGCGGGACATACGTCCGAAGTCCTCACCCTCCTGAAAAACAACGGCATCGACGTCGCCTGGGTGCAGATCGGCAACGAGGTAACCAACGGAATGCTGTGGGAGACCTGCCGTGTGAAGGGTTCTGAAGCGGGGAATTTCATCAAGGTGTTCAATGCGGGCGCGGCGGCGGCCAGAAAGGTTTATCCCGAAACGGCTGTCATCCTGCACGTGGACAACGGCTGGAACAGGGAGACCGTACAATGGTTCTTCGACCTTATGGTCGGCATGGCTGACTACGATATGATCGGTCTTTCACTTTACCCCGCCTATTGGGACGATTCCATCGGCGGCTATCCGGACTGGAATCCTAAGACCCAGCAGCTTGTGGACAATCTTGGCGCTTTCTACACAAAGTACAAGAAACCGATAATGCTCTGCGAGTTCGGCATGCCGGCAAGGCAGCCGGAACAGTCAAAAGCTGCGCTGCAGTTCCTTCTCGACAACACGAAAAACAAAGAATATTTCAAGGGCATCTTCCTCTGGGAGCCAGAGTCAGAGCCGTCTCGCAACGGATATGACCAGGGCGCATTCTCAAACGGAACCCCTACACTTGCCCTCGACCCTTTTAAAGACTAAACAGCATCAGATGAACAGAATAGCACTAGCCCTCGCAGCGGTCCTGGCATTGGCCGGCTGCACGCAAAAAGGACAGACGGTCACGACCGCCGACTGGAGTAAATCGGTCGTTTACGAATTCAACACCCGTCAGTACACCCCTGAAGGCACATTCGACGCGGCTGCAGAGCAGCTTCCGCGTCTGAAGGAGCTCGGCGTGGACATCGTATGGGTGATGCCGCTCTACCCCATAGGGGAAAAGGAGCGCAAGGGCTCGCTCGGTTCTTATTACTCGATCAAGGATTACTGTGACGTCAATCCGGAATTCGGCACACTTGCCGACTTTGACGCATTCGTGGCAAAGGCGCACGGATGCGGTCTCAAGGTTATCATCGACTGGGTCGCCAACCACACGTCCCCGGACCACCCGTGGGTGACTGAAAAGCCTGCGGACTGGTATGTCCGCGACGCGGATGGCAACACCATCGTCGAATATGACTGGACCGACATCGCGAAGCTCAATTATGAAAATGCGGATATGCGAAAGGCGATGCAGGATGCGATGGTTTTCTGGATCGACCGCGGAATCGACGGATTCCGCTGCGATGTGGCATATCAGGTGCCTCAGGATTTCTGGACACCGACCATCGCGATGCTGCGCGAACACGCGGACAAGCCGCTCTATTTCCTCGCGGAGGGCGAGGAAGCCTGGCTTCACGAAGCCGGCTTCGACGCCACCTACGCGTGGAAATTCCATCATCTTCTGAATGACATCGCTCAGGGGAAGGCAGGGGAGAAGGAGCTTGAGGAGTATTTCAGATGGAATGAGGAGACCTTCCCGGAGGGCGCGTTGAGGCTTGTATTCACTTCTAACCACGACGAGAATTCCTGGTCCGGGACGGAATTCGAGCGTATGGGCGACAAGTGGCAGGAGATGACAGCGCTCTGTTTCTCCCACCCTGGCGGCCAGCCCCTTATTTATACCGCCCAGGAAATAGGATATGACCACAGGTTCCAGTTCTTTGAAAAAGATCCCGTGCCGGCCTGGGAGAACAACTCCACGACACTTTTCTACAAGCAGCTTATAGATGAATTCCACAGGAAACCGGTCAGGCATATCGAGCCTCTCTGCTGGTGGGTGGGAATGAAGACCCCGCTCCAGCTCATGGTCAACGGTGCTGAAATCGGCAGTTATGATGTAGCCATCAGCGGCGGCAGAGGCGTCACCGTCACCGGTACTCACAAAGCTGAAAGCCAGGACTACATCTTTGTCGATGTAGCCATCGCGGCCAACGCCGCCCCGGGCACATATATGCTGGAATTCAGCCGCGATGGTGAAAGCTTCAGCATTCCGTACGAGATCGGCGCACGGCGCGAAGGTTCTGCCCTGCGCAAGGGCTTCGACACATCGGATATGATCTATCTGATAATGCCCGACCGCTTCGCAAACGCCGACCCGTCCAATGACAACACATTCGACACTTTCGAGAAGGCTGACAGCGAAGCATTCTTCGGCCGCCACGGCGGCGACCTGCAGGGCATCATCGACCATCTTGACTACATAGCCGACCTCGGCGCCACAGCCATCTGGCTCAACCCTGCGCTCGAGGACAACGAGCCGGATGCCAGCTATCACGGCTACGCCTGCACCGACTATTACAAGATCGACTCCCGCTTCGGCGGAAATGACAAATACCGCGAATTTGTGAACGAATGCCACGCCCGCGGCATCAAGGTCATCATGGACATCGTCACAAACCACGCGGGCGACAGGCACTGGTGGATGAAGGACCTGCCGTTTGCCGACTGGGTGCACCAGTGGCCTGAATACACGCACTCGAACTGCGCTTTCTCCGCACAGAACGACCCGTACTGCTCAAAGCTGGACAGCAAGAATATGCAGGAGGGCTGGTTCGACACCTCGATGGTGGATATGAACCTCGACAATCCTTACCTTCTCCAGTATTTCAAGCAATGGGGAGCCTGGTGGATAGAATGGGCAGACCTGGACGGTTTCCGCATCGACACCTATCCGTATAACGAGAAGGTACCTATGTCCGAGTGGAACAGATCCATTCTTGCCGAATACCCGAACTTCAACATCGTCGGCGAAGTGTGGTCCAACAACGTTCCACAGGTGGCATACTGGCAGGCGGGCAATCCCAACAGGGACGGATTCAACTCCAACCTCCCTACCGTTATGGACTTCTGCCTTCAGAGTGCTATGTGCGGCAGTATGAACACCCCGTACGAGAACTGGGACGAAGGCATCACCAAGGTTTATGACAGCATTGCGAATGACGTATATCTCAACGACGTGGACAATCTGATGGTTTTCTCCAGCAACCACGACCAGGACCGCATAGCGGACATGTTCGGGGAAGATCCGCGCAAGGTCAAGCTTGTGATGACCCTCGTGGGAACCGTCCGCGGCATACCTCAGATCTACACCGGGGACGAACTCCTTCAGACCTCACGTGACCGCAGCCAGGGTCACGGCGGCCTCCGCCGCGAGTTCCCTGACAACTGGGCATCGAATCCTGCTTCAAGGGACGTTCACGACTTCACCCGCGCGCTCTTCCAGTGGCGCAAGGGCTCCGACGCCGTCCAGCATGGAAAGACCCTCCATTTCCTTTCACGCCAGAACACGTACGCATATTTCCGTTACACCGACGATGACGCCGTGTTCGTTTTCCTGAACAACAATGTCGATCCATTCAAGGTTCCGTGGGAAGATTATGCGGAATTCACAG
Source organism: Bacteroidia bacterium (assembly GCA_030537315.1). Classification (GTDB taxonomy): domain Bacteria; phylum Bacteroidota; class Bacteroidia; order Bacteroidales; family UBA932; genus Cryptobacteroides. The sequence continues at coordinate 67,257 of JAUNNZ010000002.1, read as the reverse complement.
ACTCGCGTCCGGGTTCCTGGAAGAATGTGATTACAGGGGAAACCGTTGATACTAATAACATTACCATAGATGAAAAGAGCAGCATTATTCTTGAGTATTGCCCTTCTGGCAGCTTGCAGTAGCGGCCCGGAGGCGGTCGAAAGCATCGAACTCAACTCGCCTGACGGCGCTAACAGGATGACCTTCATCCTGACCGGCGCCGGAGGTCCGATGTACAGCCTTGAGCACAAGGGCATCAGCGTCCTGGAACCGGGCGTACTCGGCTTTGAGCTCCGAGGTACCGTGAAATACCAGGGGCTTGTGTACAAAGGGGACAAGATTGAGAAACCGGACGAGCTTCCGCCATATATGTTCACCGAGGGATTCGAAATCCTCGACACCGAAACATCCTCTTTCGACGAGACCTGGGAACCGGTCTGGGGCGAAGAGTCCGGCATACGCAACCACTACAACGAACTGCTCGTCAAGCTGCGCCACAAGGCCGACGGAAAACTGATGGACATCCGTTTCCGCTGTTTTGATGACGGACTCGGATTCCGTTATGAGTTCCCTGACGGCCAGCCTCTCGTCCATTTCGTGGTCAAGGAGGAAATGACTGAATTCAACTGCGCACAGGACAACACCGCGTGGTGGATTCCGGGCGATTATGACTCACAGGAGTATCAGTATGCCTGCACGACACTTACAGGCATCCCTGCGGAATTCAAGAACCACACGAATCAGTACAACTCAAGCACGACACTCTACAGCACATCCTGTGTCCAGACCAGCCTCCAGATGAAAACCCCTGAGGGCCTGTACGTCAACATCCACGAGGCTGCGCTGGTGGACTATTCCTGCATGCACCTCGTCGCCGACGGCAAGAAGCTACGTGCCCATCTGACCCCTGATGCCCAGGGCTGGAAAGGCCGTCTGGAGACGCCTTGCGTAACGCCTTGGCGAACGGTCCAGGTGGCCGACAGCGCCGAGGAACAGCTGGTCAGCCGGCTTGTGCTCAACCTCAACGAGCCTTGCGCGCTCGATGACGTCAGCTGGATTCATCCTGTCAAATACATGGGTGTATGGTGGGAGATGATCGCCGGAGCCGGCAACTGGAACTACACGGACGCCGCTTCCGTCAAGCTCGACAGCTTCGATTACGCAACCGCCACCCCCAACGGCAGGCACAGCGCGAACAATGAAAACGTACGGAAATACATAGATTTCGCGGCCGAAAACGGATTTGACGCCCTTCTGGTCGAAGGCTGGAACGTGGGCTGGGAAGAATGGGCGAACTGCAACAAGGATTACGTATTCGACTTCGTAACACCTTATCCTGACTTCGACATCGATGCACTCAACGACTACGCTCATTCCAGGGGTATCAAACTCGTGATGCACCACGAGACCTCTTCCAGCGTCCGCAACTATGAGCGCCATATGGAAGCGGCATACACGCTGATGAACAAATATGGCTACGATGCCGTGAAATCCGGTTATGTAGGTGACATACTGCCTATCGGCGAGCACCATTACGGCCAGTGGATGAACAACCACTACCTTTATGCCGTCACCGAGGCCGCGAAGCATCACATTATGGTCAATGCTCACGAGGCCGTGCGCCCTACAGGCCTCTGCAGGACATATCCTAACCTCATCGGCAACGAAAGCGCAATGGGTACGGAGTACCAGGCATTCGGCGGCATCGCTCCGGGCCACACGGCAATCCTGCCATTCACCCGCCTCAACGGCGGCCCTATGGACTACACCCCTGGTATCTTCGAGCAGAACCTCAAGGAATGGTGCGGCAATGACAGCCACGTCAACTCCACCATCTGCGGACAGCTTGCCCTCTACGTGACGATGTACTCCCCTCTCCAGATGGCGGCCGACACGCCTGAACACTACGCTAAGTTTATGGATGCCTTCCAGTTCATACGCGACGTGGCGATTGACTGGAGCGAGAGCCGCTACCTGTATGCTGAACCTCAGGACTACCTCGTGATTGCCCGCAAGGACAAGAAATCGGACAACTGGTTCCTCGGAGGCGTGACCGACGAAGAGGCCCGCACTTTCAGCGTGGCGCTGGATTTCCTTGAAGAAGGAAGGAACTATGAAGCGACTATCTACAGCGACGCTCCCGATGCAGACTGTTTTGACAACCCTCAGGCATACACAATTGAAAAGAGAACGGTAACTTTGCAGGACGCGCTCGAACTTGCGATGGTTCCGGGCGGCGGTTTCGCCGTATCATTCAAGGCTCTTTAACATTCTTCGATTATGAAAACGACTTTCAAGATAGAATACTGGACCAGATGGGGGGAAAGCATCTCCCTGGTCATCAAAGACAAGAAATATCCTATGCAGTGGGGTGAAGGCAATGTCTGGAGCGCCACGGTGGACGTAAAAGCCGCTGACCTCAAGGACTATACCTATGTCCTGATGCAGGACGGCCTGATACTGCGCACCGAATGGAAGCACCACAGCGCAAAGCCTGAAACAACGGTCGTCGACAACTGGATTGACTGCCCTATCCCAGGCTGCCCGTTCCCCCGTGAGCATCAGGCCGCGATTTTCGACCAGCCGGGCTTCCGCGGAGCGGGTACGGCAGTGCCGATTTTCTCTCTCCGCACGTCAAATGACTTCGGAATCGGAGAATTCCGCGACCTGCGTCCGCTGGTGGACTGGGTCGCCGCCTCTCACCAGTGCATCATCCAGCTGCTGCCGGTAAATGACACCACCCGCAAGGGCGAATGGCAGGATTCTTATCCGTACAGCCCCGTTTCAACCTTTGCGCTGCACCCGCTGTACATGCATCTGCAGGACCTTGGAATCAAGGAAACCCCGTCGTTCAAGAGGCAGCAGGCCGAACTGAACGCTCTGCCGGAGCTTGACTATCCGCGCGTGTTCAAGGCCAAGATGACCCTGATCCGCAAGGCGTTCCAGCAGAACGGCGCGAAGGATATGGCCACCGCCGCATTCAAGAAGTTCGTCAAGGAGAACAACTACTGGCTCAAGGAGTACTGCGAATTCTGCGCGAAGCGCGATTCGCTGGAACCGGAATATTTCCAGTGGATGCAATGGCATCTGGAGAAGCAGTTCGCGGAGGAGGTCGCCTACGCGCACAGCAAAGGTGTCTTCCTGAAAGGAGACCTGCCTATCGGCGTGAGCGCCGACAGCGCGGAGGCCTACTGGCATCCGGAACTGTTCAATCTGGACTCCTCTACCGGTGCGCCGCCTGATTTCTTCAGCACGGACGGCCAGAACTGGGGGTTCCCGACTTATAACTGGGAGGAGATGGCAAAGGACGACTTCGCCTGGTGGAAGTCACGCCTGCGCAAGATGAGCCAGTTCTTCGATGCATTCCGCATCGACCACATACTTGGTTTCTTCCGCATCTGGGAGATCCCTGCCGAATACACGAGCGGCCTGATGGGTCATTTCAACCCGGCACTGCCTTACAGTGCGGAGGAGATATACAATATGCAGCTGCCGCGCGAGGGCCTCTTCCACGAGGATCCGCGCCATCCGGGAATGTACCAGCCTCTTATCACGCCGGCTTCTCAGAACCTGCCGCAATGGCAGCAGGAGCGTTTCGGTGCGCTGTACAATGATTTCTTCTACCATCGTCACGATGAGTTCTGGCGGAGGAATGCGGAGAGGAAACTTCCGGAACTGCTTGACGCCACCGGAATGCTCGCCTGCGGAGAGGATCTGGGAATGGTTCCCGACTGCGTTCCGGGCGTGATGGACCATTGGAAAATACTCTCTCTCAAGATGCGCGGGATGGAACAGGAGGGCGAGTGGAAATACCTGAGCGTATGCGCCACTTCAAGCCACGACATGGAAACCCTCAGGATGCAGTGCGAGAACGATCCCGAGCCGTGGGAAGTGCGCAGGATGCTGCAGGATTTCCTTGTTTCCCCTTCGATGCTTGCCATCTTCCCGCTTCAGGACTGGATAGCTATGGACGCGGGCCTGCGCAGGCCTGAAAGGGATCTGGAAAGGATCAATCAACCTGCTGATTCTCACCATCATTGGCGTTATCGCGTACATTTTGACCTGAACGAACTTGCCGGTCACACCGAGCTCAGGGACATAATCATAGGGCTGCTTCGTGAGTCTTCAAGGTAACTGATAGTCAAAAACAAGGCTTAAAGTTTCTTTCTTTTAAGAAAAATACTAACTTTGCGCACTATTTTGGAAATAATTTTTAAAAACCATAATTATGCAAAGTAAAGGTGCTATCAGACTTGTGGCAATTTTGCTTCTCATCGCCTGCTTCTGGCAGCTGTCATTCACTGCAGTGACCGCCATCCAGAACAAGAAGGCCGAGGAGCGTGCAGAAAAGATCGCTGAGCAGATTCAGCAGACAGCCACATTCGCAAATGTTCCGGAAGTGGACCGCGCTTTCTTCCTTGACTCACTCAAGAAGAACGAAACCCGTCGCTACACAGATTCTATCGCTTCAGAGAAGATCTATTTCGGACAGACATTCAAAGATGTCCAGAGCAAGGAAATCAACCTCGGTCTTGACCTCAAGGGCGGTATGAACGTTATGCTCCAGGTGCAGCTCGAGGACCTTGTAAAAGCTCTCGCAGGCAATAACCAGACTCCTGAGTTCAAGCAGGCTCTCGCTCTCGCAAAGGAGCGCAGCGTCAATTCACAGTCAGACCTCATCACCCTCTTCGCCGACGCGTGGAAGGAGGTTTCAGGTGGCCAGCGTCTCGCACAGGTGTTCGGTACCTACGAGATGCGCGACCGCATCAAGCCTGAGTCCACCGACGACCAGGTCATCTCCATCATCAAGGAGGAGGCTGAGAGCGCAGTCGCAAACTCATTCAACGTTCTCCGCAACCGTATCGACCGTTTCGGCGTAACCCAGCCTTCTATCCAGAAGCTCGGCAACACCGGACGCATCCTTGTCGAACTCCCGGGTGTAAAGGAGCCGGAGCGTGTCCGCAAACTCCTCCAGGGTACCGCATCCCTCGAGTTCTGGACAACCTATGACTGCACTGAGATCCTTCCATACCTCATCGAGGCCAACAGCGTGCTCGCAGAGCTCAACGCCGCCGGTACAGAGGAGGTAGCAGCCGCTGAAGAAGCTTCTGCAGAGGAAGACCTCGTAGCGCAGGAAATCAAGGCCCAGGACAACAGCGATGAAAGCCTCGATGCTTACAAGAAGGCCAACCCTCTCTTCGGCATCTTCTCGCCTAACCAGAACCGCGGTACCGCCTGCATCGGTTACGCTGCAGCCGCCGATACCGCCCTCGTCAACAAATATCTCCGTATGGATCAGGTTGCAAGCCTCTTCCCGGCAGAGTTCCGCCCGATGTGGAGCGTCAAGCCTTCAGAATATGTAGTTGGCGACAATATCTATGAACTCGTTGCCATCAAGGCCAGCAGCCGCGACGGCAAGGCTCCTCTTGACGGCGGTTGCGTCACCGACGCCCGCGTCGAGTATGACAACCGCAAGGGCGGTGAGCCAAGCGTTTCAATGTCAATGAACGCCGAAGGCGCCAACACATGGGCACGCCTCACCAAGGAGAACATCGGCAAGCAGATCGCAATCGTTCTCGACGGCACCGTATATTCTTATCCTAACGTGCTTTCAGAGATCACCGGCGGTTCTTCTTCTATCACCGGCAACTTCGACATCGAAGAGGCAACCGACCTTACCAACGTCCTCAAGTCAGGTAAGCTCCCTGCACCTGCAACCATCGTTCAGGAGCAGGTCGTAGGTCCTTCACTCGGTTCCGAGTCCATCCGCGCCGGTCTCATTTCGTTCATCATCGCATTCGTCTGCGTCCTCATCTATATGGTTCTCTTCTATATGGGTGCAGGTGTCGCGGCTGATGTCGCTCTTCTTTCCAACGTCGTACTCCTCTTCGGCACCCTCGCGGCATTCGGAGCAGTCCTCACCCTGCCTGGTATCGCCGGTCTGGTATTGACCCTGGGTATGGCGGTTGACGCAAACGTCATCATCTACGAGCGCATCAAGGAAGAGCTCAAGGCAGGCAAGGGTCTCAGCAAGGCTATCCACGACGGTTACAACAACGCTTACAGCGCAATCATCGACGGTCAGGTAACCACCCTCCTCACCGGTCTCGTACTCTTCTTCTTCGGTACCGGTCCTATCAAGGGCTTCGCAACCACCCTCATCATCGGTATCATCACCTCAGTCCTCACCTCTATCTTCATCACCCGCCTCATCTTCGAGGACCGCGTGAAGAAGGGCAAGAACATCACCTTCGAGAACAACTTCTCAAGGAACTTCCTCAAGAACACCAACGTCAACTTCCTTGGCGGACGCAAGTACTCATACATCATCTCCGGTGCCCTCATCGTCATCGCGATCGCTTCAATGTGCTTCAAGGGATTCACCTATGGTGTTGACTTCACCGGTGGCCGCACATACGTTGTCCGCTTCGACCAGCCAGTCACAGCCGAGAGCGTGCGCGCAGCAGCCGAGAAGGTGTTCAATGCAGCAGACCCTGAGTCTTCTGTCGAGGTCAAGCAGTTCGGTGGCGACAGCCAGATGAAGATCACCACTTCATACAAATACAAGGACGAAGCCTCAACCGTTGACGCTGAGATCGAAGGAATGCTCTACGAATCATTGAAGGGCCTCTTCTCAGAGGAACTCTCCCTCTCAGACTTCACTTCAACGCTTGACAACCCTAACGGTATCATATCATCCGACAAGGTGGGCGCTTCAATCGCAAATGACATCAAGCGCAACGCCCTCATCTCCATCATCCTCGCACTCATCGTAATCTTCGGTTACATCGCAATGCGGTTCAAGGGCTGGAACTGGGGTCTCGGCGGCGTCGTTTCACTTGCCCACACAGCTATCATCATCATCGGATTCTTCTCTTTGTTCAGCGGTATCCTTCCGTTCAACCTCGACGTTGACCAGACCTTCATCGCGGCTATCCTGACAATCATCGGTTACGCAATCAACGATAACGTGGTTATCTTCGACCGTATCCGTGAGAATCTCGGCCTGCACCCGAACGAAGACTTCAAGGAGACTGTCAACAAGTCACTCAACCAGACTTTGACACGTACCGTCAACACCTCCGTTTCAACTCTCCTCCCTATGCTCACAATCGCTATCTTCGGCGGTGAGTCGATCAGAGGTCTTTCAGTGGCTCTCTGCCTCGGTGTCATCATCGGTACCTATGCATCCATCATGATCGGTACTCCGATTATGTACGATTCAACCATGGCTGCTGCAAAGAAAAAAGCTCTCAAGAAATAATTCTTAAAAGTTATCAACAATAGAGCGCCCGGCCTTCCGAAGGTCGGGCGTTTTATTTATCTTTGTCCATATGTCATTCGTTCACCTTCACGTCCATACGCAATATTCCATCCTTGACGGTTTCTCCGCCATACCGAAGCTCTTTGACAGGGCCGAGGAACTTGGTATGCCTGCGCTCGCCATCACCGACCACGGCAATCTCTATGGCGTGAAGGAGTTCTTCAAGTACGCGGGCAAGCATCCGAACATCAAGCCTATCATCGGCTGCGAAATCTACGTCACCCGTCACTACGACCACCGTCTGAAGGACAACGACCACAGGGCATACTATCACCTCATCCTTCTGGCAAAGAACTTCGACGGTTACCGGAATCTGATGAAGATCGTATCCACCGGACACATCGAGGGCAAGTACTACGACAAGCCGAGGGTCACCCACGAAATCGTGGAAAAGTACCACGAGAACCTGATCTGCTGCTCCGCCTGCCTTGCGGGCGAGATACCCAAGTGTATCATGGCCGGCGACCTCGACGGCGCCAGAAAGGCCATAGAATGGCATAAGAACGTCTTTGGCGACGACTACTATCTCGAGGTAATGCTCCACGAGACCCAGGTGACCGGCATCCCCGCCGAAAGTTTTGAGAAAATCAAGGAGGTGGGCGACTGCCAGAGGGTCGTTAACAAGGAGATATTCAAACTTTCAGAAGAGATGGGGGTTCCGGTGGTAGCCACCAACGACGTCCATTTCATCCGCAAGGAAGATGGCCCGGTACACGACCGCCTCATCTGTCTTACGACCAACGCCAACATCGACGACCCGAAGCGGCTTCGCTACACGCAGCAGGAATTCCTGAAGAGCCGCGAGGAGATGGAAGAGCTGTTCCCGGAACACCCGGAGGTGCTTGACAACACCCTCAAGGTTGCCGAGAAGATCGAATCCTATTCGATAGACCGCGACCACGTCCTCCCGAAGTACGAGATAGACAAGGATTTCCTTGCCGACATCGAAGCCAATCTGGAAAAATACAGGAGCGTCATCGAGGAAGGGAACTATACGATAAAGAAAGACAAGAAGACCGGAGAGGTCATCTCGAAGACATACCGCGGAGACGAATTCTGCCATTCTGTCGCCTACCTCTGCCACCTCACTTACGAAGGCGCCAGAAAACGCTATGGCGACACCCTGAACGAAGAGCAGGCGGAGCGCATAGACTTCGAGCTGAAGACCATCTGCCGTATGGGCTTCCCTGACTACTTCCTCATCGTCCAGGACTATATAGCCGCATCCAGGAAGGAGGGATATATGGTCGGGCCGGGCCGCGGCTCAGCCGCCGGTTCCGTAGTCGCATACTGCCTCGGAATCACCAATCTCGACCCTATCAGGTACAACCTCCTGTTCGAGCGTTTCCTCAATCCGGACCGTATCAGCATGCCGGATATCGACGTGGACTTCGAGAATCTCGTCGGAGCGCACGAATATGTGGAGAAGACATACGGCTCGGACCACGTCTCACGCGTCATCACCTTCGGCACGATGGCGGCGAAGAGCGCCATCAAGGATGTCGCCAGAATCAGCAACGTGAGCATAGACGAGTCCAACAGGCTGACCAAGATGGTTCCTGACCGCCTGAGTGAGAAAGTTGAAAAGGAATACCCGTTCAACCCTAAGCTTGATGAGCTCAAGCAGGGTTTCAAGGTCATTGAGAAGGATGTAGAAATAGATGATCCCGACAATCCGGAGCAGAAGATAACCGTCAGGAAGACCTTCCAGAAGGGACAGGAGGATACCGACGTCAAGATCACGCTCAAGAACTGCTACCGCCTTGTCCCGGAATTCAAGGAAGAGCTTGCCAACGGTCCCGAAATCAACAAGGAAGTCCTGTACTATGCCCAGCAGCTGGAAGGCAGCATCCGCCAGGTGGGAATGCACGCCTGCGCCACCATCATCGGCCGCGGCAACCTCACCGACTATATCCCGATATGCCTTTCCACCGATAAGGAAACCGGGCAGCAGGTCTGGACCTCGCAGTACGACGGCCACTACATCGAGGACGTGGGTATGCTCAAGATGGACTTCCTCGGGCTCATTACCCTGCAGATCATCAAGGAATGCCAGAAGAACATCAAGCTCCGCTGGGGCAAAGAGTTCGACATCGAGGAGATTCCTATCGACGACAAGGCAGTATTCGAGCAGTACGGCCGCGGTGACACCACCAGCGTGTTCCAGTTTGAATCCGGCGGCATGCGCGAATGGCTGCAGAAACTGCATCCTGAGCGCTTCGAGGACCTCATCGCGATGAACGCCCTCTACCGTCCGGGCCCGATGGACTACATCCCTGACTTCGTCGAGCGCAAGCTCGGTCATCAGAAGATAGAATACGACCTTCCGGAAATGGAGGAATTTCTTGCCGAGACCTACGGCGTCACGGTATATCAGGAGCAGGTGATGCTCTTGAGCCGCAAGCTGGCGAACTTCACCAAGGGCGAAGCCGACAAGCTCCGCAAGGCTATGGGAAAGAAGCAGATCGCCGTGATGCAGGAGCTCAAGGAGAAGTTCATGAAAAACGGCATTGCCAACGGCCATCCTGAAAAGACTCTCGACAAGATATGGAAGGACTGGGAGAAGTTCGCCCAGTACGCCTTCAACAAGTCACACGCCACCTGCTACGCCTGGGTAAGCTACCAGACAGCCTGGCTCAAATGCCACTACACCGCAGAGTTCCTCGCAGCCAACCTTTCATGCAACCTCTCCAATATGGAGGAGTTGAAGAAAGTTATGGCCGACTGCAAACTGCATAAGGTCAAGGTTCTGAACCCGGATGTCAACGAAAGCCTCGCGCACTTCACGGTGAACAAGAGCGGAGAGATCCGCTTCGGCCTCGGCGGCCTGAAGGGCTTCGGCGACAACGTTGTCGAAGCTTTGCTGAAGGACCGCGAGGAGAACGGCCCGTTCTCCGATGTCTGGGACTTCATGGAGCGCCTTTCCGGCAGCGTCAACCGCCGCGCGCTTGAGACGCTGGTATGCTCCGGCGCCTTCGACTCCTTCGGCTACAGGCGCAGCCAGTTCTTCACTCCTTGCAGGAACGGAGAACTGTTCATAGACTCCCTTGCGCACTATGCCGACCTCTACCGGAACGACACTATGGACAGCGCGTCGTCGCTGTTCGGAGAAATGGAGGAGATGAAGCCGGTACGTCCGGAGATGCCGGATGCCGTCGGCGAGGACGACATCCTTGCCCTCCTGCAGCAGGAGAAGGAATATGTCGGGATGTACCTTTCCTCACACCCTCTCGACCGCTACCGCTTCGAAATCGACACCTTTACAGATTGCTCTTTGGGCGGCCTTCAGATGGCAATCGACGAATGCGAGCGCGAAAAGAAGGGGCGCAAGGTCAAGGTAGCCGGCATGATCACCGACATAAAGAACATCACCACCAAGTCCGGCTCCCCCGGCGCCAAGGTGATCATAGAGGACTATGACGGCCCTTACGAAATCGCCCTCTTCGGAAAGGACTACCAGGCCTATCTGCCGTTCATGCAGCTTCACGCCAATCTGTATATCGACGGCGAAATCGGCGAGAAATACTACATCAAGCCGGAAGAACGCGCCCAGGGCAAGACAGCTCCGTACGGCTTCAAGATCAAGAAGATAGACCTCCTCGGAAACGTGGCGCAGACATACGTCTCCGGCCTGTCGGTCAACGTGGACACCTCACTGCTTTCTCCGGAATTCCGCAAGAAGCTCGTAACCCTTCTCAAGGGGTCAAAGGGCAACACGCAGCTCACGCTGCATCTCATCGACAAGGAGACGGGATACGCCCTGGACTTCTATTCAAAGAAATTCTCCGTCGACATAAACGCCGACTTCCTGGATTCGCTCAAACAGCTCGGTCTTCAATACACCGTGAGCAAGAAATAACTGACCAATATGCTCTCCATCGTTCTTGCAGCCATCCTCGGAGTGCTGCAGCCGCAGATCATCAACATTCCGGGGCGCACGCAGACCCCGCTTGACGGCGAGTGGGACTACCTCGTGGACCAGTTTGCCAACGGCTATCTCGACTACCGTCAGAACCCTATGCCGGCAGGCAACACCTTCTTCGCCGACAGGCATTTCTTCACGGACCAGACACGTCTGGTCGAATATGACTTCGACGCGGCCGAAAAAATGCACGTGCCGGGCGACTGGAATACCCAGGGCGACAAGTTCTACTATTTCGAGGGCACCATCTGGTTCCGCCGCGTATTCGAAGCCGACCCTCAACCGGGCAAGCGCTACTTCATCCACTTCGGAGCAGTGAATTACGAAGCGGTGGCCGGTCTCAACGGCAAGATTCTCGGCAGCCATACAGGCGGTTTCACGCCTTTCGACTTCGAGGTCACGGACATCTTGAAGAAAGGCAGCAACTCCCTGATTGTCAGGGTAGACAACACGCGCCACCCTGATGGCGTGCCGATGCAGAACTTCGACTGGTGGAACTACGGCGGCATCACGCGCAGCGTATGCCTGGTCGAGACTCCGGAAACCTTCGTCCAGGACTACTTTGTCCGCCTTTCACCGGACGGGAAAGGCGTGGAAGGCTGGGTGCAGCTGAACGGTCGGCAGTGCGCCGCGGGGGCGTCCGTGGAAATCCCCGAACTTGGAATATCCGCTACAGTGGAGACCGACAGCACAGACGGGAAAGGCTCTTTCAGCATCCCTTTCAGGAAAAAGCGCCAACCGGAACGCTGGAGTCCTGAAAATCCCCGCCTGTACGAAGTGAGAATCGCTGCCGGCGAGGACTCCACTACCGATAGAATCGGTTTCCGTACAATAGAGACAAAGGGCTGCAGAATACTTGTCAACGGCAAGGAAACCTTCCTCAAGGGGGTAGCCATCCACGAGGAGATTCCTTTCGCCCCTTCCGGACGCGCCTTCAGTGAGGAGCATGCCCGCATAACGCTCGGCCTTGCCAAGGAGATGGGCTGCAACTTCGTGCGCCTGGCCCACTACCCGCACAACGAGAACATGGTCCGCGTTGCGGAGGAGATGGGCATAATGGTATGGGACGAGATTCCGGTATACTGGGCCATCGACTGGAACAACCCGGAAACATACAAAAACGCGGAAAATCAGCTTTCCGAAATGATCACGCGCGACAAGAACCGCGCAAATGTCATTATATGGTCCGTTTCGAACGAAACGCCGCGCTCAAAGGCCAGGTTGGAGTTCCTGACCGGATTGATCGCGAAGGCCCGCGAAATGGACCCTACGCGCCTCGTTTCGTCCGCTATGGAAAAGGATGAACCGGAACCCGGGCATATGACCGTGAAGGATGACCTCATCGACTATGTAGATCTCATCAGCTACAACCAGTACGTCGGCTGGTACGACGGCGATTTCGAGAAGTGCGACAGAGTCCACTGGACCTTCCCTGTAGAGAAGCCGGTCATCATCACGGAATTCGGCGGAGGCGCCAAATACGGCCGCCACGGCGACGTCACCCAGCGTTTCACTGAAGAATACCAGGCAAAACTGTACGAGAAGAACATCGAGATGCTCTCCCGCATCCCCGAACTCGCGGGAGCCTCCCCGTGGATCCTGAAGGACTTCCGTTCACCGCGCCGCCAGCTGAACGGCATCCAGGACGAATTCAACCGCAAGGGGCTAGTGTCCGAGAAAGGCGAGAAAAAACAGGCCTTCTACGTAATGCAGAACTGGTATCTTAACAAATAGAATCACAATAACCAATATACTGTCATGAACCGTCCAAATTACAAAATCGGTATCATCGGAGCCGGCTGGATCGCCGACAAGATGGCCGAGACGCTCACCGGTCTCGGCGGAGACTACGAAAAATACGCGATCTCATCGCGCGACCTCGGCAAGGCGCAGGCATTTGCCAAACAATGGGGATTCACCAAGGCTTATGGCTCCTACAAGGAGCTGGTCGATGACCCGGATGTGGACCTTGTGTACATTGCCACCCCTCATTCACATCACCTTGAACACGCCAGTCTGGCGATAGAAGCCGGGAAGCCTGTTCTCTGCGAGAAAGCCTTCACGGCAAACGCCCGCCAGGCGGAGCAGCTGCTCGACCTTGCCCACAAGAAGGGTGTATTCATCACTGAAGCCATCTGGACACGCTATATGCCTCTTTCCCTAAAGGTTAAGGAAATCATTGAAAGCGGCACCATAGGAGAACCTCTGCAGCTCTCAGCAAGCCTGTGCTATCCCATGATGGAGAAACCGCGCATCGTGCGTCCCGATCTGGCCGGAGGTGCTCTTCTGGACCTTGGAGTCTATTGCATCCACTTTGCAAGGATGTATTTCGGCAGCGACATCGAACAGACCGTTTCTTCCTGCAGGCTGCTTGAAAGCGGTATGGACTATTATAACCAGGAAACACTGTACTACAGGGACGGCCGCGTTGCGAACCTGCAGTCCAGCGCGATGTCGCGCTGCAACAGGCAGGGACTGATCACCGGAAGCAACGGTTTCATTGTCGTCGACAACGTGAACTGCCCGGAAGGCGTACACGTCTTTGACCTGGACTACCGCCTGACAGCGGAATACTTCCCTCCGAAGGAGCAGGTAACAGGCTATGAGTATCAAGTCATAGCCTCGCGTGAAGCCGTAGGCGCAGGTTTGCTCGAATCGCCATTCATCACGCATAACGAAACACTCGGCGTGATGAGGCAGATGGATGCCCTTCGCGCCGAGTGGGGTGTCGTATATCCTTTTGACTAAAGGTTGCGGAGGAGGATATTCAGATCCACCTTCTTGCGGATCATTTCCTTGAGCTCTGCGATAGGAACGCGCTGCTGTTCCATAGTGTCGCGGTCGCGGACGGTCACGCAGTGATCGGTAAGTGAGTCGTGGTCAACAGTGATGCAGAACGGAGTGCCGATTGCATCCTGACGGCGGTAGCGCTTGCCGATGGAATCCTTTTCTTCGTACTGGCAGTTGAAATCGTACTTGAGGTCGTTCATAATCTCCTGAGCGAGTTCAGGAAGACCATCCTTCTTGATGAGAGGGAGAACGGCTGCCTTTACCGGTGCAAGCGGTGCAGGGATGCTGAGAACCACGCGGCTTTCGCCGTTCTCGAGCTGCTCCTCCTTGTATGAGTTGCTGAGCACTGCGAGGACCATACGGTCAACGCCGATTGAAGTCTCGATAACGTATGGGGTATAGGCTGCGTTCTCCTCAGGATCGAAGTATTCGATCTTCTTGCCTGAGAACTTGGCGTGGTTGCCGAGGTCGAAGTTGGTACGGCTGTGGATACCTTCGAGTTCCTTGAAGCCGAACGGGAACTTGAACTCGATGTCGGTGGCGGCGTTTGCGTAATGGGCAAGCTTCTCGTGGTCGTGGAAGCGGTAGTTCTCCGCTCCCATTCCGATATTCACGTGCCACTTCATACGGGTCTCCTTCCATTTTGCGAACCAGTCAAGCTCGGTGCCCGGCTTGATGAAGAACTGCATCTCCATCTGCTCGAACTCACGCATGCGGAAAATGAACTGGCGGGCGACGATCTCGTTGCGGAAAGCCTTGCCGATCTGTGCGATACCGAAAGGAATCTTCATACGGCCGGTCTTCTGGACGTTGAGATAGTTCACGAAAATACCCTGTGCGGTTTCCGGACGGAGATAGATCTTGTTGTCGCCGTCTGAAGTGCTGCCCATAGAGGTGCTGAACATAAGGTTGAACTGGCGTACGTCAGTCCAGTTGCAGGTGCCGCTGATTGGGCAGACTATATTGCAATCATAGATGATCTGGCGGTATTCCGCAAAGTCGGCGGCCTGTTCGGCCTTGACATAGCGGTTGTGTACCTCATCGTACTTTGCCTGCTCGCGGAGGACGTTAGGATTGGTTGCACGGAACTGTGCCTCGTCGAAGCTGTCGCCGAATTTCTTGCGGCCCTTCTCGACCTCCTTGTTGACTTTCTCCTCGAGCTTGCCGAGATAGTCCTCGATGAGGACGTCGGCACGGTAGCGCTTCTTTGAGTCCTTGTTGTCGATGAGAGGGTCGTTGAATGCGTCAACGTGGCCTGAGGCCTTCCAGATTGTAGGGTGCATGAAGATGCAGGAATCGATGCCCACGATGTTCTCGTTGAGGCGGGTCATCGCGTTCCACCAGTACTGCTTGATGTTGTTCTTGAGCTCTGAACCCATCTGGCCGTAATCGTAAACCGCGGCAAGGCCGTCGTAAATTTCGCTGGATGGGAAAATGAAGCCATACTCCTTGCAATGCGCAACAAGTACCTTGAAAAGTTCGTCCTGTGTCATATCTTATTTGTTTTTACTTTCTGACGTAAGAACTGCAAAGTTAACAAAAGTTCGTTAATGTGTTCTCTTTTACTATCTTTGTATCATGCAAAAGACATTCGCAGACCTCGGCCGCGTGGCGGCCATCAAGGAATTGTTCGAGGGTACCGGCTACCAGCCGTTTTGTGAACCCCTTTTCATAGACACCGCAAAAGCCGGATACGCGACCACCTCCAACAAGGTGCTGCTTGAGGGAGTGGACTTCAACCTTGAGTATTTCCCGCTCAAGCATCTCGGCTACAAGAGCGTTCTCGCCGCCACAGGCGAACTGTATGCCGTGCGCTCCACTCCGAAAACGCTTGCGCTTGTCCTCGGCATCTCCGCAAAGCTCGATTTCGAGCAGATAAAGGAACTCTGGAGCGGCGTTGTCACCGCCGCGAAAGAGCACGGCTACGCGTCGCTCAGCCTTGAACTCCAGCCGTCAAAGAACGGCCTTTGCATCAGCGTCACCGCCACCGGCATCGAGCCGGCGGACATCAAGCGCCCGAAGGCGCAAAGCATGGACCTTGTCTGCGTAAGCGGCCGTCTCGGCGCCGCATTCCTCGGCCAGCAGGTACTGGAGCACAAGCCGGAAGAGCTTGAAAAATACAAGATGATGCTCGCCGCCTACCTCAAGCCTGAACTTGAGGCTCAGCTGCCGCAGCAGCTCACCGACGCAGGCGTTGACCCTTCCTTCGGATATTTTGTGGGCAGGGGCCTCGCTGATGCCGTATTGCGCCTCAACCGTGACAGCGGCCTCGGCGTGAAGATCTACGCCGACAAGATACCTTTCGAAGGCAACAGTTTCTCCCTTGGCAAAGAGATGAACATTGACCCGATTTCAGCCGCAATGAACGGCGGAGACGACTATGTGGTGCTGTTCGTCATCCCAAGTGCCCAATATGAGAAATTCGGCAGGGAATTCAAGACCTTCGAGGCAATAGGCCACCTGGCCAAGCCTGAAGTCGGTGCCGTCCTTGTTTCTCCGGACGGTCTCGAACACCAGATTTCCGCCCCGGGCTGGAACAACGAAGAATAAGGCTTCTTTACAGCATATCCAAAGAAATCATCTGACAAGGCAAAGATGTCAGAAGGTCGTTTATATATGGACGGGTATGGACCTGTGGATGCGGAATGGTCAAAGTATCTGTATTGACCTTGTTATTGCCGTACAGGAGAATGTCTATGTCGATTATCCTGTCGTGGAACACCCTGTTGCCTTTTTCATCATACTCCGGCGCATCTGTGCGGCCCATACGGGCCTCTATCTGCTTGCAGATTCTGAGAATTGTGTCCGGCCGTCTGCGTGATTCATAGACTACTATGCAGTTGAGAAAATCCGGGCCGTCGAAGCCGCAGGCGGCGGTGTTGATTATTGGAGACAGGGCTGCACGGGCGCCGAAGATGGCGTCAAGACGCGCGAGCGCTTCTTCCAGATTGCGTTCGCGGTCACCTAGATTGGTGCCGAGTGCCAGGAAAAGTTTTGCCATTATATCTCCTCAGGATCCATTCCGAGAGCGACGCGTGCTTCGTCGGAAAGAAGGCTCTGGTCCCAGGCCGGCTCGAAGACGAGCTCGATGTTGCAGCCTTTAACACCCGGGGTGTCAAGCACGCTGACCTGCACTTCATTCATCACCTCGTCCGCCATAGGGCAGTTGGGAGCGGTGAACGTCATTTTGATGTAGACCTCGTGGGCCTTGTTGATATTAAGCTCATATATCAGGCCCAGGTCATATATGTTCACGGGGATTTCCGGATCGTAAACTTGCTTCAGAGCAAGAATCACGTCCTCATACAAAGGCGCCAGCGCCTTCACGTCTTCCGGTGTCAAAACTTCGTTGTTGTCCATTACAGATTCTCCTCTGCCGTTCTTTTTATTGTGGCTATCATGCTGGCAAGACCATTGGCCCTGGTCGGTGACAGGTTCTCCTTGAGCCCGAGCTCATTTATGAAGGCGAAATCGTCTTCGGCGATCTCCTTTGGCGTGCGGTCGGAGTAGACGCCTATCAAGAGAGAAATGATTCCCTTTGTAATGATGGCATCGCTGTCCGCACTAAACTGAAGACGGCCTTCTTCCATTTTACAATCAAGCCAAACCCTTGATTGACAGCCTTTTATCAGCCTGTCTTCGGTTTTGAACTCTTCCGGGAACGGCTTGAGGTTCTTGCCAAGTTCAATCAGATATTCATATTTGTCAAGCCACTCGTCGAACATTGAAAAATCTTCGACTATCTGTGCCTGGACTTCTTTCAAACTGCTCATTACACCAACATGTTTATCGCTTTTTCAAGCGACTTGATAAAATACTCAGCCTCCTGCAGGGTATTGTACTGCGCAAAGGATGCACGCACCATACCGGTAACACCGAATCTGTCCATCAATGGCTCCGCACACATCTGTCCCGAGCGGACAGCCACCCCCATCTTATCCAATATCAGCGCAATATCTTCGTGGTGTGCACCATCAACGGTGAAAGAGAAAAGAGGAATCTTTTTGAATTCACCACCCGGAAGGCCGAAAATGCGGATGCGCGGATTGCGCTGAAGCGCATCCAGAACGTAGTCGCGGACAACGTCGCTGTCATTCCCGCGAAGCTCTGCCGCGATTTCAAGCGCCGGCTTGAGAGTCGGGACGCCTGCCATATTCTGCGTTCCCGCCTCGAATTTCTGCGGCAGCGGGGCATATGTGGTTCCGCTCCAGCGGACAGTTCCTATCATCTCACCGCCACCCATATACGGAGGCATCTGCTCCAGTAGCTCTTTCTTTCCGTAAAGCACTCCTACGCCAGGGGCGGAAAACACCTTGTGACCGGAGAAAACATAGAAGTCGCAGTCAAGGTCACGGACATCGACAGCCTCGTGGACAATACCCTGTGCACCATCGACAAGAACGGGGCAACTATTTGAGTGACAAATATTTACAATCTCCTTTACCGGGTTTGTAAGACCCAGGACGTTGGAGATGTGGGATATGCAGACAAGTTTTGTTCTAGGGGTGATGAGCGTATTCAGCGCAGCGTATTCCAGATGGCCGTTTTCATCAACTTCCAGATGTTTCAGGACAGCCTTTTTGCGCTCGCAGAGCATCTGCCATGGAACGATGTTGGAATGGTGTTCGGCCTCGGTGACGATGATCTCGTCACCCTCTTTGACGAAGGCTTCGCCGAAGGAGAAGGCCACAAGGTTGATTGAGGCGGTGGCGCCGGACGTGAAGATGATTTCTTCGCGGAATTCCGCGTTCAGATACTGTCTGACGGCATCTCTGGTAGTTTCGTACTCTTCTGTAGCAACCGCCGCGATATGATGGACGGCTCTGTGCAGATTTGCGTTTTTATGGGAGGAGAGATCATTCCAAAGGTCTAGTACGCGCTGCGGACGCAGAGATGTGGCGGCGTTGTCCAGGTAGACAAGCCGCTTCCCGTAAACCTGCTCGGAAAGCTGTGGAAATTGATCTCTCATCGGACTGCAAATTTAGTATTTTTTCCTATTTTTGTGTTATGGTCAATTACATTTCAGGCAGGGTCGCAGAGCTCACTCCGACATACGTCGTTATTGATAATAACGGCATAGGATATCTATTGGAAATATCCCTCCAGACATACGGCGCGCTGGAAGGCAAAGGCGAGGCTAAAATCTTCGTTCAAAGCCAGGCAAATCCACGCGAAGGAACCACGGTTGAATACGGCTTTGCCTCACAGGAAGAGCGAACATTGTTCCGACACATCACCAGTGTTTCAGGAATGGGATCATCATCTGCCAGAATGATCCTGTCCTCACTGACAGCGGACGAATTGAGGGAAGCCATCCTCGCTGAAGATGTCGCCAGACTTAAATCCATCAAGGGAATCGGCTTGAAAACCGCACAAAGAATGGTTCTCGAGTTGAAGGACAAGATTGTAAAGGGAGAAGAAGTCAGCGCAGAGACACTCTTCCGCCAGGATACCAATGCTGCCGCAGAAGAGGCGGCAAGCGCTCTCCAGCAGCTCGGTTTCAGCAAGCCAAACATCTCCAAGGCGATGCAGTCAATTCTCAAGAAAAACCCGACGGCAAGCGTCGAGCAGATTATCAAAGCCGCCCTGCAAATGTTATAGTGTTCCACGTGGAACGCTCTATCTTCCGAAATAAACCAGCAGAACAGAGATGTCTGCAGGAGAAACGCCCGAGATCCGAGAAGCCTGTGCAATCGTTCTCGGGTTATATCTTTTCAGCTTCTGACGGCACTCTATGGTTAATCCGGAGACTTTCTCAAAGTCAAAGCCCTCCGGTATTGAAAGAGATTCAAGACGGGAAATCTTTTCTACGAGCTTCTGCTCTCTATCGATATATCCTTTGTATTTGATTGAGATTTCCGCACTTTGAACAACATTTTTCTCATAATGTGTTCCACGTGGAACGTTCTCAAGAAGATTTGACAACGATATGCCCGGTCTGGAAACCAGTTCAGACATCTTTTTAGATTCCGTCAAAGGCGCTGAGCCAACGGATTCAAGATAGGGATTAATGTCCTTGGCGCGAACCTTTTTGGAGTCACAATACTCAATCAACGCATCCACAGCCGCATATTTCTTCTCGCACAGATCGAAACGTTCATCGCTGGCTAGCCCTATGGAATGGGACAACGACGTAAGTCTCTGGTCAGCGTTATCCTGTCTTAGCAGAATACGATATTCTGCTCTTGAGGTGAACATTCTATATGGCTCATCAACCCCTTTCGTGATAAGATCATCAATCAAGACACCGATATAGGATTCATTTCTTGACAATACGAACGGATCCTTATCGTTGATCTTGAGATGCGCGTTGATGCCGGCCATAATACCTTGAGCCGCTGCCTCCTCGTAACCGGTCGTACCATTTACCTGGCCTGCCAGGAAAAGGTTTTCTATTGATTTAAGTTCCAGAGACGCCTTCAGCTGTGTCGGGTCAAAGAAGTCATATTCAACAGCGTAGGCGGGACGATAAATCTTGACGTTTTCAAGACCTTCGATGGAATGCAGCGCGTCAAGCTGGATGTGCAGAGGAAGCGAAGATGAGAATCCCTGAAGATAATATTCATTGGTCCAACGGCCTTCTGGCTCTAGGAAAAGCTGATGAGCATTGTTCTCTGGAAATACCCTGAGCTTATCCTCAATGCTGGGACAGTACCTTGGCCCACGACCGTGAATGAGACCTGTGAACAATGGGGATTCGTCGAAGCCGGACCTCAAAATTTCGTGAACCTTTTCATTCGTGTGAAGAATATAGCAAGGCATCTGCTCTCCTCCATTCTG
Organism: Bacteroidia bacterium; assembly: GCA_030537315.1. Taxonomy (GTDB): domain Bacteria; phylum Bacteroidota; class Bacteroidia; order Bacteroidales; family UBA932; genus Cryptobacteroides. The sequence continues at coordinate 46,462 of JAUNNZ010000002.1, read as the reverse complement.
AACAGAAGATTTCACATCAAGAAACGAAAAACGTTCAGGGTTTTCATCACCATACTGCCTGTCGAGCTTTGAAAGGTCAACGGAAGAAATATCAATTCTCGGCGGAGTGCCGGTTTTCATCCTGTCCGTTCCTATTCCCAAGGAAACAAGCTGTTCTGTCAAACCATAAGAGGCGGGCTCGCCGATTCTTCCGCCCTCCATATCGTGACGACCTATGAAAAGTTTGCCTCCAAGGAAGGTTCCGGCGGTCAAGACAACCGCTTTAGACTTGAAAATCGCCCCTGTATTAGTCTTTACTCCGCAGATTTTTGAATTCTCAAAGAGAAAAGAAACGACGGAATCAGCGTAAATATCTAAGTTACAATGACTTTCGAGGATTTTGCGCCAGTTGAGTGAAAACTGGATTTTATCGCATTGAGCGCGAGGGCTCCACATTGCCGGTCCCTTGGAGCAATTAAGCATCCTGAACTGAAGTGTAGACATATCCGTGACAAGCCCCATATAGCCTCCAAGAGCATCTATCTCTTTGACTATCTGACCTTTAGCTATACCACCAACAGCCGGATTACATGACATTCTGGCGAAACCGAGCATATCCATCGATACAAGAAGTACCTTTGAACCAAGGTTTGCTGCCGCCATCGCAGCCTCACAGCCGGCGTGACCGCCGCCGACAACGATTATGTCGTAAGAGTTTTGCATCAGAAATTATTCCTGAAAGAAAGATAATAGTCCTCCTTGGATCTCATCACCTTTATGTCATCTTCCGAATGGTCGTCATAGCCTATGAGATGAAGAAGCCCGTGTACCATCACCCTGTTCAGTTCATCCTTGAATTCCGTACCATAAAAAGCGGCATTTTCACGGACAGAATCGACGCTTATGAAAAGGTCACCAGAAAGAACCTGACCTTCACAGTAGTCAAAAGTAATAATGTCCGTAAAGTAATCATGCTGAAGATATTGCATGTTCACATCAAGTATGTAGTTGTCAGAACAGAAAATGATGTTCACATTGCCCAGAGTCTTGAGTTCGCTGCCTGCAACGAACTTAAGCCAGCGGTTGTTGGAAAGGCGCTGTTTGAAATCGAACTTGATGTCCTCGTTATAATATCTTACCATGTAGCCCTAATTTTCAGCAAATCTACAACTATTTATTCTAAATATTGGAATTGAAAAGATTAATTTCTACCTTTGGAACTCGGATTGAAAATTAAAATAACCACAATATGGAAGTTAAAAAATCACCGAAAGCCGACCTTAACAACAGGAAACTCCTCTTTGTTGAGATAGGTTTTGTAGTAGCACTTCTCGTAACCCTCGGCGCTTTTGAGTGGACAAGCAAGGAAAAGCAGGAGTTCACTCTCACAGCTGAGAATACAGAGATCGTCGAGGAAGAAATCATTCCTATCACCCAGGACGTTCCACCTCCACCACCAGAAGTAAAGATTCCAGTTCTTTCAGACCAGATCGATATCGTCGACGATGAAATCGAAGTCGAGACCAACATTATGGACCTTGAGGATGACAAGAACATCGGTGTAGAAATCATGGACTACGTAGAGCAGGTAGAGGAAGAGTCAGTAGAAGAAGAGGCCATTCCTTTCCAGCTCGTAGAAGAGAAGCCTAAGTTCCAGGGCGGTGATGCAAACGCATTCTCAAAGTGGGTGTCACAGCATCTCCAGTATCCTGAACTCGCGAAGGAAAATGGCGTACAGGGCCGTGTAATGCTTCAGTTCACAGTAAACCCTAACGGAACCGTTTCCAACGTAAAGGTTCTTCGCGGTATCGACCCTTCACTTGACAAGGAAGCTGTACGTGTAGTATCATCATCACCGAAGTGGACTCCAGGCAAGCAGAGAGACCGTGCGGTAAAGGTTACCTACACCTTCCCTGTTATCTTCCAGTTGAGATAATTCTAACCCAAACAATATCGAGGCTGTCCTTTATGGATGGCCTTTTTTTGATAAAGAATGGAGAACAATAAAATCGAGAAAGCGGTATTTGTCGGAATAATCAGGCAGACGGACGACGAACGCAAGGTGATGGAGTATCTCGAAGAACTCGAATTCCTTGCAGACACTGCCGGAGTAACCGGAGACAAGAAGTTTGTCCAGAGAGTGGACAGGCCGGATAACGCAACCTACATCAGGAGCGGCAAACTTGAGGAAATATCACAGTACTGCGAAGAAAACTGCATCAACTATGTCATATTCGATGATGAACTGACAGGCATGCAGCAGAGAAACATCGAAAGGGTGATCAAGACAGCTGCTGTCATAGACAGGACTAGCCTCATTCTTGAAATCTTCTCCCAAAGAGCAAAGACGGCATACGCAAAGACGCAGGTTGAACTGGCAAGATACAACTATATGCTGCCTCGTCTGGCCGGCATGTGGACACACCTTGAAAGGCAGCGCGGCGGAGTCGGAATGAGAGGCGGTATGGGTGAGACGCAGATTGAAATCGACCGAAGGATTGTCCGCGAGCGCATTGCGAAACTAAAAGAACAGCTTAAGCAGATTGACAAGCAGATGGCCACCCAGAGAAGCAACCGGGGCCAACTTGTCAGACTCTCTCTTGTGGGCTACACAAACGTCGGAAAATCCACTTTGATGAACGTTCTGTCAAAGTCTGACGTTTTCGCGGAAAACAAACTGTTCGCAACGCTTGACACCACCGTCAGAAAGGTTGTTATAGGCAACGTACCGTTCCTGTTGAGCGACACGGTGGGATTTATCAGAAAACTCCCTACACAGCTGATAGAGGCCTTTAAAAGCACCTTGGACGAAGTGCGGGAAGCAGACATCCTTGTCCACGTTGTGGATATTTCACACCCGGACTATGAAGAGCAGATGGAAGTGGTCGACAAAACACTCAAAGACATCAGCGCGATAGACAAACCGGTATATGTCGTATTCAACAAGATAGACTCCTACAAATATGAGGAATACGATGAATTCTCACTTGAACCGAAAACGGAAAAGAACTTCACGATAGAAGAAGTGAAATACAAATGGGCGAATGAGAAGAAAATCCCTTGCATCTTCATATCGGCGAAGGAGAAGATAGGAATAGACAAAATGCGCGACGACATATATAAGATGGTCGCCGAAATCCACGCGGGAAGATACCCGTTCAATAATTTCCTTTGGTAAAAAAAGAGCCGCTCGAATGAGCGGCTCTTGAATTTTTAATCAGAGAACTTCGCTTTAAGGAACTCTCTGTTGAGTCTTGCGATGTGAGCGACTGTGATTCCCTTAGGACATTCGAGTTCGCAGGCACGGGTGTTCGTACAGCTGCCGAAGCCGAGTTCATCCATCTTCGCAACCATTGCCTTTGCGCGGCGCTTGGCTTCAGGACGGCCCTGAGGAAGGAGTGCAAGCGAGCTGACGCGGGCTGCAACGAAGAGCATTGCAGAACCGTTCTTACAGGTGGCAACACAGGCACCGCAGCCTACACAGGCAGCAGCATCCATACTCTCCTCAGCTTTGTCATGAGGAATGAGAATATTGTTTGCATCCTGAGCTGCGCCGGTACGTACCGAGATGAAACCACCGGCCTGGAGAATCTTGTCAAATGCTGTTCTATCAACGACAAGGTCCTTGATTACAGGGAAAGCAGCACTTCTCCAAGGTTCTACAGTAATGGTAGCGCCATCCTTGAAATGACGCATGAACAGCTGGCAGGTGGTGACATGATCGTCTGGACCGTGCGCACGCCCGTCGATATAGAGTGAGCAGGCACCGCAAATACCTTCGCGGCAGTCATGATCGAATGAAACCGGACCACTACTCTGACATCCCCTCTCAACTGCTACAGGATCATTACCCTCGCGGATAAGCTGCTCGTTGAGAATGTCAAGCATCTCAAGGAATGAAGCGTCCTCTTCGATACCGGCAATATGATAGGTCTCAAAATGGCCTTTTGCCTTGGCGTTCTTCTGACGCCATATTTTCAAATTAAATTCCATCTCTGATTAGTCTTTGTAGTTTCTGGTCTTTACCTCGATAAATTCATAGTTGAGAGGTTCCTTGTGAAGTTCAGGATCATTACCTTCTCCCTGATATTCCCAAGCCGCTACATACATGAAGTTCTTGTCATCGCGCTTTGCCTCACCTTCCTCGGTCTGGCTTTCAATACGGAAGTGACCGCCACAGGATTCATTACGGTTAAGGGCGTCGCGAGCCATAAGATCGCCGATTACGAAGAAATCTTCGAGGCGGAGAGCCTTCTCAAGTTCCTGGTTGAACTCGAACTGAGAACCCGGAACCTTTACATCCTCATAGAATTCTTTCTTGAGTTCCGCGATTTCCTTGATGGCTTTCTTCAATCCTGCCTCATCACGGGCCATACCTACATTATCCCACATAATGTTGCCGAGACGCTTATGTATTGAGTCCACGGTCTTGGTACCATTGATTGAGAAGAGTTTGTCTATACGTTCCTGAACAGCCTTCTCTGCAAGGTCGAATTCCTTGCAGGTGACATCTGTCTTAGGCTCGGCGAATTTCTTTGAAAGATAATCACCGATTGTGACAGGAAGGATGAAATATCCATCTGCAAGTCCCTGCATAAGTGCTGAAGCTCCAAGGCGGTTTCCGCCGTGATCTGAGAAGTTTGCTTCACCGATGGCATAAAGACCAGGGATGGTTGTCTGAAGATCATAGTCAACCCATATACCACCCATTGTGTAGTGGATGGCAGGATAAATCATCATAGGCTCTTCCCAAGGAGAAGAAGCAGTGATCTTTTCATACATATCGAAAAGATTGCCATAACGCTCTGCTACTCTCTGATGACCGAGACGGTTGATGGCGTCTGCAAAATCAAGGAATACTGCCTTACCGGTTTCATTTACACCAAAACCTGCATCGCAACGCTCCTTGGCAGCACGTGAAGCAACGTCACGTGGAACAAGATTACCGAATGCAGGATAACGGCGCTCGAGATAATAATCACGGTCTTCTTCAGGAATCTGGGAAGCCTTGATTTCGTGCTTGCGGAGTTTCTCTACATCCTCCTTCTTCTTAGGAACCCAGATGCGTCCGTCATTACGGAGAGACTCTGACATAAGGGTAAGTTTGCACTGCTGTTCACCGTGTACAGGAATACAGGTAGGGTGAATCTGTGCAAAGCAAGGATTTCCGAAATAAGCGCCTTTCTTATAGCACTGAACAGCAGCTGAACCGTTACTGTTCATTGCATTGGTTGAAAGGAAATAAGTATTTCCATAACCACCTGTAGCTATAACAACTGCGTGAGCTCCGAATCTTTCAAGTTGACCTGTTACAAGATTACGTGCAATGATACCTTTAGCCTCACCATTTACAATGACGAGATCAAGCATCTCGTGACGAGGATAAGACTTGACGGTACCTGCGGCAATCTCTTTATTGAGGGAAGCATATGCACCGAGAAGGAGCTGCTGTCCGGTTTGACCGCGGGCATAGAATGTACGGCTTACCTGTACGCCACCGAATGAACGGTTTGCGAGATATCCGCCATATTCGCGTGCAAAAGGAATACCCTGGGCCACGCACTGGTCGATAATGGCTGCACTTACTTCAGCAAGACGATAAACGTTGGCTTCGCGGCTGCGATAGTCACCACCCTTGATAGTATCGTAGAAAAGACGATAGATGGAGTCATTGTCATTCTGATAGTTCTTTGCAGCATTTATACCTCCCTGAGCTGCAATTGAATGGGCTCTGCGAGGAGAATCGCTGATACAGAAAATCTTTACGTTATAGCCGAGTTCACCAAGTGAAGCAGCAGCGGAAGCACCGCCCAGACCGGTTCCGACAACTATGATTTCAAGTTTTCTTTTATTGTTTGGACTTACAAGATGAATATCGGACTTTCTTTTGGTCCATTTTTTCTCCAGTGGTCCATCAGGAATTTTTGAAATGAATTTGTCTGCCATATAACTATATATTATTTACATATTTCAAAATAAAGTATCACCCTTCTCTTCCCTTAAATCTGTCAAGCCAAGGTGCTTGTAAGATAATTCAGTGGCTACACGACCCCTCTGTGTCCTGACTATGAAACCTTCTTTTATAAGGAACGGCTCATATACCTCTTCAAACGTACCCTGATCCTCACCTATAGCAGTCGCTATGGTATTTGCTCCTACAGGTCCTCCCTTGAAAGTATTTATTATAGTACTGAGAATCTTGTTGTCTATATAATCAAGACCTCTTTTATCTATCTTCAATTTATCCAATGCGTATTTTGCTATCTGGAGATCTATGTGTCCATCTCCCATGACCTGGGCAAAATCACGCACTCTCTTCAGAAGGGCATTGGCTATACGGGGTGTTCCCCTGCTTCTGAGAGCTATCTCTTTTGCCGCCTCTTCTTCTATTTCAATTTTAAGGATGCCAGCACTTCTCTTCACTATATTGACAAGATCCCTGGCATCATAATATTCCAAACCGCAATTGATATTGAATCTTTCTCTCAGAGGAGCGGTAAGAAGTCCGGCTCTTGTAGTTGCTCCTACGAGAGTAAAGGGATTAAGGGTTATCCTTACGGATCTTGCTCCCGGTCCCTTGTCGATCATAATGTCAATCACATAATCTTCCATTGCAGAATACAGATATTCCTCCACTTCGGGAGAAAGTCTGTGAATTTCATCAATGAAAAGTATATCTCCTGTTTCAAGTGAAGTCAGAAGACCAGCCAGATCACCCGGTCTGTCAAGAACCGGTCCTGAAGTAATCTTCATATTCACTCCCATTTCATTTGCAATAATATGGGCAAGAGTAGTCTTTCCTAATCCTGGAGGGCCATGAAACAAGGTATGGTCCAGAGCTTCTCCTCTCATTTTTGCGGCTTGGATATACACTCTCAAATTGGATACGATTTCACGCTGCCCTGTGAAATCTTCCAGTTCCTGAGGCCGGATTATTCCTTCCAAATCCTTATCTTTGCCTTCGTTTGTATTATGAGGATCAAAATCTGGCATAATGGCAGAAATCCAATTAGGAATACAAATATAACTCTTTTATTTGTAAAAATTGATGTTTGTTATTAGGCTGTTCAAAAGTTGATAACCTAAAAAACACACTGATTATAAATTTATTAAGAGAGTATTTAATTGTTGAAAACATTGTTGGTTCATTGTGTTTTTATATGTTGATAACTCTATGAAGACAATAATGAACAAAAGCACATATTGATATCAACAGTATTATCAACAGTTTTTCAACATATTTCAAGGACAGATGTTGATAAGTACAAATTCGTGTGAGTCTGTTCGCAACAGAATTCTTTCTGAAAAGAAAGTTTTCTGCCGCGGGCTATTTCTTTCCGCCCGCTGGTTTGTTTTCAGCCAACTGGCTGAAAAAGGCTATCATCTGATTGTACTTCCAAATCAGGAAGCGGCTGAGTATTGTTGTTCCGATCTTTACTCTTTGATTGACGGGGATAACATTTACTATCTTCCCACTTCAGGAAAGAGTGTTGAGAGAAGCAATTATAAATCCACTCTTGGAGTTCAGAGAACAGCGGCAATTAATAAACTGCTTGAAAATTCCAGAGATTTTACCGTAATAGTATCATATCCTGATGCACTTGAAGAAACAATACCTTCAGTAAAAACAATCAGGAATTCATCATTGAAGATAAGTGTCGGAGATGAAATCTCTCACGAAAAGATCGTTGAAAATCTATCTTCAATCGGTTTTGAAAAAGTTGATTTTGTATCATCTCCGGGACAATATGCCATCAGAGGATCCATAGTTGACATATTTTCCTATTCATTCAATTTTCCTTACAGAATATCTTTCTGGGGAAACGAAATTGAAAATATCCACGTATTCGACAGTAATACTCAGCTGTCAAAAAATGAGGAGAAGGAAATAAATATCATTTCCAATATTTCTTCATCTGAGGGAAAAGAAAGTATCATTTCAATTTTACCAAAGAATACCACAATATGGTTTGATTCTTCTGATATGTACAGACAAAAGTCTTTTTTCGAAGAATCAGCCGTATATCATCAGATTTTCATAGACACTCCGCTTTCTGAAGATTCTTCAAAAAGCATATTTTTCAATATATCCCCCCAGCCTGTTTTCAATAAGAACTTTGAACTTCTCACCGAGGATATCAGAAGCAAACTCGAAAATGGATATAAGGTTTATATCTATGGAGAGAAGGAATCCCAGTTGGACAGACTGAAATCCATACTGTATCAAAACGGAGGACTCATCCCAGAATTCGTTAAAGGAAAGAATATACACAGCGGTTTCGTAGATTCAGAGAACAAGATATGCTGTTATTCCGATCACGAGATATTCGACAGATTCCACAGGGTAAGTCTGAGGAGAACGGTAGAAAAAAGTGAGCAGCTTACCATCAATGACCTCAATGCATTCAATATAGGCGATTATGTGGTTCACATAGATCACGGAATCGGTATTTTCGGAGGTCTTGTAAGAATCAGGGATGATAAGGGTATAATGCGCGAAATGGTCGAAATCAAATATAAGGATGGAGGCACATTATACTTTTCAGTCCATTCACTCAATAAGATATCACTTTTCAGGTCAAAGGATGGAGAACCTCCTAAAATAAGCAAACTCGGGTCAAAGTCCTGGACTGTTCTCAAGGCCAGCGCAAAATCCAAGGTAAAAGACATTGCCAAGGATCTCATTCAGCTGTATGCAAAGAGAAAGGCTTCCAGTGGTTTTGCATATTCTCCGGATTCCTGTCTCCAGGAAGAGCTGGAATCATCATTCATGTATGAAGATACTCCGGATCAGGAATCTGCCACCATCGCCGTAAAAAGGGATATGGAAGACAACTGCCCTATGGACAGACTCATCTGTGGTGACGTAGGTTTCGGAAAAACTGAAATAGCAGTTAGGGCCGCGTTCAAGGCGGTTTATGACAACAAGCAGGTGGCGGTTCTCGTTCCGACCACCATTCTCGCGCTCCAACATTTCAATACTTTCAGGGAACGCCTCAAAAACTTTCCATGCAATATAGAATTTGTAAGCCGTCTCCGCACTGCAAAGGAGATTTCAGACATTCAGGAAAGACTGAAGCACGGAAATATTGATATCCTTATTGGAACCCACAAGATTCTCGGTTCTTCATTCAATTTCAAGGACCTCGGTCTTCTCATAATCGACGAGGAACAGAAATTCGGCGTTTCGGCCAAGGAGAAGCTTCGCGAAATCAAAGCGTCAGTCGATACCCTGACGCTTACAGCCACACCGATTCCGAGAACCCTTCAGTTCTCTTTGCTCGGTGCCCGCGACCTCAGCATAATAAACACTCCTCCGCCAAACAGAATTCCCGTCCAGACGGAAATAATCCTTTTTGACCAAAAGGAAATAAAGAGTATAATCAACTACGAACTGAACCGTGGAGGCCAGGTTTTCTTCCTGCACAACAAGGTTGAGGAACTTCCTGCCATAGAAGTCATTCTGCACCGTCTTGAACCGGATATGCGCATATGCGTCGCCCATGGTCAAATGGAATCAAAGGAACTTGAAAACAAAATCCTTGACTTCATGCGCGGCGACTATGACCTCATGCTTTGCACTACCATCATTGAAAATGGTCTGGATATCCCGAATGCCAATACAATAATCATCAATCAGGCACAAAACTTCGGATTGAGCGATCTCCATCAGCTGCGCGGACGTGTAGGACGCTCAAACAAAAAGGCATTCTGTTATCTGATTGTACCTCCGCTTGTCAGCGTGACCGACGATGCCCGGAGACGCCTCAAGGCCATAGAGGAATTTTCAGACCTCGGCAGCGGATTCAACATAGCAATGCAGGATCTTGATATCCGCGGAGCGGGCAACCTGCTGGGTGCGGAACAGAGCGGTTTCATTATGAACATGGGCTTTGAAACCTATCAGAAGATCCTTGCCGAAGCGATGGAGGAGTTGGGAATGGAAACAGGCATCGTCACGAAAAACAATATGGGCAATTCGTTTATCTGCGACTGTAAGATCGACATTGACGAACCGGCCCAGATACCTGATGACTACATAGATATCCCGACCGAAAAAATCAGGATATACCGTCAGCTTGACGCGATGGAGTCTGAAAAAGCAATTGACAGGCTGGCATCGGAGATTGCAGACCGTTTCGGAGAATTCCCGGATGAAGTCACGAATCTTTTCAATGTCGTAAAACTGAGAAACATCGGTTCGTCACTCGGTTTTGAAAAGATCATAGAGAAGAACGGAATATTGATTGCCTTTTTCATTTCCAATCCGCTGTCTCCATATTTCAAGTCCAAGACCTTCGAGAAGGTTTTGGAAGCCATAGGCAGAAATGACCGGACTTTCAATTTGAAACAGGTTGACACAAAACTCAAAATTGTGGTGAGGAACGTCAATTCACTGAAAGAAGCATTATTAGTTTTCAATAAGTTGCAATAATTTCCTAACTTTGCAGCCCTTGATCCGCTTATGGCGAACTTACTTGTAGAACTTGGAAATACCGCGCTGAAGGCCGCCTGGTCCGAAGGTACCACTTTGGGAAAAACATTCCGCTATCAGGGCGAGAAGGTTATGGATTATCTGCTCTCCCTTCTTGAAAAGGAAAAGCCGGAAGTCCTTACCGTGGCGACGGTTTATCACATGTCCACCAAGGATGAAGATATTCTGAAAAATGAATGCGGCCATCTGATTATCCTTGATAAGAACCACACTGATACGCTTCTGCGCTATAATCTGCCGGAGTATCTGTCATACGACCGTGCCGCTTCCCTTGTTGCCGCCGGATTTCTTTTCAAGGACAAACCGTGCACGGTGTTTGATTTCGGAGCCACGCTCACCATTGATTTCCTCGGTGCTGACGGAAGATATCTCGGGGGGAATGTTTCGCTCGGATGCCGCACGCGTTTCAATGCACTCAACCGTTATTCCAAGTCTCTTCCATTGTTTGATACTCCTGAAGAAGTGCTCCCGGAAGGGAACTCCGTGGAATCTTCAGTCGAGTCCGGAGTCGTTTCGGGCATAATCTTTGAAATAGAAGGATATATAGAGCAAAAACCGCAAAATATTGTCGTATTCACCGGAGGTGATGCAATTTATTTTGCGAAAAAAATGAAAAACTCCATCTTTGTAGTTTGCAACCTGGTATTAATCGGGTTGGCCATAATAACTGACGATTATGTCAAGAAGAATCTTCAATAGGATTTTACTGGCAGCGGCCGCGCTGCTCTGCGTTTCAGTGTCTTCAGGAGCGCAGGGGGCATACGGCAGCTTCACTCCATATTCTGTTTTCGGCATCGGTGATCTTGTTACCCCGGGCACAGCCTTCAACAAGAGTATGGGCGGAGTCGGTGTCGCCACCCGCAACCACAGACATATCAATATCATCAATCCCGCTGCAGTATCCGCACGCGACACCCTCGCCTTCATGGCGGATTTCGGCATTTTTTCCGACAATAAGGTTTTCCGGCAGGGAGACGTCAAGTCTGCAAGCAACACGTTCTGCATCAACAATCTTGTAATGTCGTTCCCTATATACAAGTCTTCAGCGATGATGGTCGGCATTGCCCCTGTCAGCGGAATGGGATACAAATACATTTCCTACCTCAAGGACCCTAAGATCATCGCAGACGCCGGAGACGTATATCACATCACCACCGGTAACGGTGCAATCTATGAGGCTTTTGCGGCGGCCGGCGTTACTTTCTGGAAAAGGCTTTCCATCGGCGCACAGCTCAATTTTGATTTCGGCGCAATCGACAGGGAGAGCCAGCAGACCTTCTCAAAGACGGATTACAGCGGAATCTATATCGGCAATTCCGCCCAGCTTACCTGTTTTTCCGGGAAATTCGGTCTTCAATATGAGCAGCCATTGGGAAACAAATCGAAGATCATCGTTGGTGCAACATACAGGACTTCGGGCAATTATAGAGGTTATCTCGATAATCTCGAGTTATCGTCGAGTACAATAGCAACAGATACTCTGGCCTATAGCGTGGACACCCTCGCATATACTCCGGGCAAGCTGAAATCGGTTCCGGAACTTGGTTTTGGCATAGCATTCACAATGGGTGACAATTTTGCCGCAGAGTTCAATTATACCCGTTCCGACTGGAGACAGTCAGGCATTGACGAAATCCCGGGTTTCACCACAAACAAGACGACCACCTCAACGACATCCGTCTTCAGGACATCTGTTTCACAGGCCTTCAGGTTTGGCGTTGAATGGACCCCTAACAGAAACGATATCAGATACTACATGAAGAACGTGTCTTATCGTGCCGGTCTGTACTATAAGACTGATTATTACACCGTTGACAACCACGAAATATATGCTATGGGCCTCACGCTCGGTGCGACGTTCCCTATTTATCAGTGGTACAATGGCATTACGGTAGGCTTTGAACTCGGCCAGAGAGGTTCGATACAGAACAACCTCGTTAGGGAAAGGTATTTCAACATTTCCCTGTCCTTCAACATTCACGACATCTGGTTCAGAAAATACTATTACGACTAACAAAAACTAACAACATAGGTATGAAAAAGATTACACTAGCAGTATTCATTTTTGCGTTGTCCCTGACCGGTTTCAACGCAAAAGCACAGGGAACACAGCCTGACAACACAGAGTGTTTCAAGTACATGTCCTACTATCAGGAGTACTACAAGCAGAAGAACTACGATGAAGCCATCCCAAGTTGGAGAAAGGCTTACAGCATCTGCCCTGCAAACGCAAGACAGAACCTTTATATCGAAGGTGCAACCCTTGTCAAGAGACTTATCAATAAGAATTCGAAGAACAAGGAATATAAGGCAGCTCTCGTAGATACCCTTATGACCCTTTATAAGACCAGAATCGAGAATTATCCTAAGAGCGCCATCACAGCATGGAACAATATGGGTCTCGATATGAACAACTTCATAAAGGATGACCCGAATTATCTTTTCGAGAACTACGAGAACATCATTGAGGCCACCCAGGCTTCTGTACGTCCCCGCATTCTCCTCTTCGACCTCCAGGCCGCAGTAGAGCTTTTCCAGGGTGGCGCACTCCAGACAGAAGATGTGATCGAGACGTATCAGCGCAACAATGACCTCCTCGAGAAGATCCAGCCTAAGGACGACAAGGATGCTACCGAAATCGCATCTGTAAAGAATGACATGGGCAGCGTGTTCGCAGCCAGCAAGGTTGCAAGCTGCGACAACCTTCTCGAACTCTACACCCCGCGCCTTGCGGCAGATCCTGACAATCTCGCTCTTGCCACAACCATCGCCAAGACAATGACCCTTACCGACGGTTGCACCGACAATGACCTTTTCCTCAAGGCAGTCACCGTAATGAACAAGCAGAACCCTTCTGCAAGCTCATCATACTACCTCTACAGGCTCCATTCAGCCCGCGGCAACGTCGACGAGGCTATCGATTATTTGCTTGCAACGATCGCAAGTGAAGATACCGACGCTGTCAAGGATGCCGAGTACACTTACGAACTTGCTACTTTCTGCTATAAGAACAGCCGCAATGCAAAGGCTTTCGAATACGCAAACCAGGCGGCAAGCATGGATGAGAAATTTGCCGGCAAGGCATACTTCCTCATCGGCAATATCTGGGCCGGCACCCGTTGCGGCGGCGATGAAATCGCAGTCCGCGCACCTATGTGGGTTGCCTGCGACTATATGGCCAAGGCCAAGAACGCAGACCCATCTCTCACCGACGAGGCCAACAGATACATCGGTCAGTACAGCGCTTACTTCCCGAAAGCTGAGGATGCCTTTATGTATGACATCCAGAACGGCCAGTCCTACACCGTTGTTTGCGGCGGTATGAGGGCTACCACCACCGTTCGCACTTCGAGATAGTTCTTGAGAAGGAAACACAATATTTGCGATATGCTGGCAATCACCGCCGTGATTGCCAGCTTTGTCGTTTCTTGCAGCGGCCGCATCCGCGAGACCGACGAATCCCTTGCGAGCAAGCCGCTTCAGCGCGTCATAGACATGTTCACCATCCAGACCGACAACGGCAGGGTGGATATGAGAATCGAGGCGAAGCTGATGGAGCATTATGAAAACGACACTCTTGACACCGACCTTTTCCCGTATGGTATTTCCGTCTTCTCGTATAGTGACGAGGGCCTTCTGGAGGCGATAGTCCTCGCGGATGAGGCCCGTCATACGACGAAGAAGAACGGCGACAAGAACGAAGTCTGGTCCGCATATGGTAACGTGGTGATTCACAATGTTTTGAAGATGGAGACAATGGAAACGGACACGATATACTGGGATCAGACGAAAGAGGAGATATACACCGACTGCTATGTCAAGATGTATTCTCCTGAAGGCTTTATGCAAGGTAACGGCATGAGAACCGATGACCACGCACGGAATTCAATTTTATTCAATCCGTACAACGGATATGCGACCGTGGTCAAGGATTCAACTGTGGTTGTGATTGATTCTGTGAATTTTATTGGTCCTTTTCCCAAAAAAATTACTAAATTCGCAGCCCCTATAGAATAATTAATTAAAAACGTAATACAACAATGGCGGTACTTGAAAAAATACGCGTTAAGTTCGGCCTCGCGATATCCATCATCATCGCGTTGGCCCTTTTGTCATTCATCATTGACCCAAGCACTCTTGAGTCAGCTCTCCAGTCAATGTCCTCAAAGTATGATGTAGGTCGCATTGCCGGCAAGAGCGTCTCCTATACTGATTTCCAGGAGGAGGTTGACAAATTCACTACCATCAACGAAATTATGACCGGATCTTCCGTTCAGAACGAAGATTCTCAGAAGCAGATCCGCAATGCGGCCTGGCAGAGCCTTCTCGACAAGTTCATGTTTGTCAAGAATGCAAAGGCTGCCGGCATCAATGTTGGCGAGGACGAAATGGTAGACCTCACCACCGGTGACAATATCTCCCCGGTTCTCCTCCAGATGGGCATCTTCTCAGACGAGAACGGCAATTTCTCTCCGGATGCACTTGTGGATTTCGTCCAGCAGATCGATGCGGACCAGACCGGTCAGTACCGCACTCTCTGGAACTATCTCCAGAACACCATCTACACACAGCAGAACTATACCAAGTATGGTTCACTCTTTACTGCAGCCACAAAGTCAAACAAGCTTCAGCTTGCTGAGGATATGGCATTCAACAACACCACCGCCGATTTCGACTATGTTCTTGTAAGATATCCGGCCCAGAGGGATTCTTCAATCACCGTCACCACTACAGACGTGAAGAAGTACTACAAGGCCCACAAGAATTTCTTCAAGCAGGTTGCGAACCGCGACATCGAGTATGTTGTCTATGAAGTCGTTCCTTCAGATGACGATATCGCAGCCGCCAACGAAGCAATCGATGCCGTCTACGATGAGTTCACCACCACCGACAACATGAAGGCTTTCCTTCTCAAGAACTCAGAGCGTTCCCTCAACAACTATTGGTACAAGGCAGGAGAGCTCAAGACCATCAATGCTGACCTTGACGCACAGATTTTCGGTGGCAGCAACGTCACCCCTGTCCTCAAGAACGGCAACACATTCCTTGCAGGCCGGGTTATGGATTCTGATATGGTTTCCGACTCAGTATATGTAAAGCACATCCTCCTTCAGGGTGCTGGCGCAAAGAACACCGCCGACAGCCTTGTTAATGTACTTAAGAAGGGCGGAAACTTCGCAAACCTTGCCGCTACATATTCAGTTGACCAGAACACCGCCGACAACGGCGAGCTCGGCAGCATCGGCTGGCTCACCCAGAGCCTTATGATCTCCGGTTTCGAGTCAACCATTTTTGCAAAGGCAGGCGAGCCGTTCGTTCTTGACACCCAGTATGGCACCCACGTGGTTCTCGTATCCCAGAAGACCAAGCCGGTTGCCAAGAAGCAGGTTGCCATCCTCGAGAAGACCGCTCTTGCAAGCAAGGAGACCTTCAACAACTACTATTCACAGGCCAACACCTTTGCAACCCTTGCAAACGGCACATACGAAGGCTACAAGAAGGCCCTCGACTCCACAAAGGTTTACTCCCACGCCATGACCATCACCGAGGCTACCGCCAGCTACGGTGCAGTTGATCAGGCCAAGGAGGTTACCCGCTGGGCATTCGACGCAAAGACCGGCAAGGCATCCAACATCATCACCGTCAACAACAACTTCTTCTTCGTAGTTGCATTGAAGGATGCCCACAAGGAAGGTTATGCGACAATCAAGGAAGCCACCCCTTCAATCATCGAGACCCTTGCAACCGAGAAGCAGCACGCCATTACCCTTGCTTCCGTCAAGGAGAAGGCCGGCAGCCTCGAGGCACTTGCCGAGGCGTTCGACACGACCGTTGAGTCCCGCGTAGGAGCATCTCTCAACAACACCATGTACGAGCCGGTTCTCCTCGGCCTCGTAAATGCAACTGAGGTTGGTAGCACAAGCGCACCTGCAGACGGTATCCTCGGAGTTTATGTAGCAAAGGTAAACGACAAGCAGACCGGCTCATTCTACACCGAAGAAGATGCCAACAACTATGCTGCGCAGAAGGCGCAGTACGCCGCACAGCAGGTTATGCAGATTATGGCTGAGAACGACGAGGTCGTCGATCACCGCGAAAGATTCTTCTAGCAGACAGCTGCATCGGAATACAGAAAAGGCTCGGAATTTCCGAGCCTTTTTCAATTATGTCGATTTCCGGTTAGACGTTGAAGAGGAAGTGCATTATGTCGCCGTCCTGAACGACGTATTCCTTGCCTTCGACTCCCATCTTGCCTGCGGCGCGGACGGCTGATTCGGTCTTGTAGTTCACGAAGTCCTCGTACTTGATGACTTCCGCACGGATGAAGCCCTTCTCGAAGTCGGTGTGGATGACGCCGGCGGCGCGAGGGGCCTTGTCGCCCTTGTGGATGGTCCAGGCGCGGCATTCGTCAGCGCCTGCGGTGAAGAAGGTCTGCAGGCCGAGAAGGTGGTATGCGCCCTGGATGAGGCGGACTACGCCGGATTCTTCAAGACCCATTTCCTCCAGGAACATCTGTCGGTCGTCGTAGTCCTCCATTTCGGCAATCTCAGATTCGGTTTTCGCAGAGATTACAAGGATTTCGGCATTCTCGTCCTTAACCGCTTCGCGGACAGCCTCTACATATTTGTTGCCGTTTACTGCAGATGCATCGTCAACGTTGCAGACGTACATTACAGGCTTGTTGGTGAGAAGGAAGAGGTCGTGGGCCAGCGTTTCCTCGTCCTCGTTGAGGAGAGAAACGCTGCGGCAGCTCTTTCCCTGCTCGAGGGCGGCCTTGTAGCGGACCAGCAGCGCAGCAAGCTTGGCTGCGTCCTTGTCACCGGCCTTGCCTGCCTTTTCGGCCTTTCCAAGGCGGGCCTCGACTGTCTCGAGGTCCTTGATCTGAAGTTCGGTATCTACAACTTCCTTGTCGCGGACAGGATCGACAGATCCGTCCACGTGGACGACGTTGCCGTCGTCAAAGCAGCGCAGTACGTGCAGGATGGCATCGCATTCGCGGATGTTTGCGAGGAACTGGTTACCCAACCCTTCGCCCCTGCTGGCGCCCTTTACAAGGCCGGCGATGTCGACGATATCGACTGTTGCCGGAATGGTTCTCTGAGGCTTGCAGATGTCGGAAAGGACCTCAAGTCTCTTGTCAGGGACGTTGGTGGAGCCGAGGTTCGGCTCGATTGTACAGAAAGGGAAATTGGCGCTCTGGGCCTTGCCGGAGCTGACGCAATTGAAAAGGGTGGATTTGCCGACGTTAGGCAGTCCTACGATACCGCACTTGAGTGACATAAAGATTTATTTTATCATACAAAAGTAAGCATAAAAAAAGATATTTATCTTTCTTATCGTCCGTATCGGAGGTAATGTGCATCTTGTGGGTATGAAACACGCTGCAATCTTATTCCTGCTGCTCCTTGCCCTGCCTTCCGCCGCACAGCGGGACTCCCTTCTTGTAATGTTCTGGAATGTTGAGAACTTCTTTGACTGGCGCTCCGGAAACGGCCCTCAGGGCTGGAGCGCCTCCCGTTTCTACAGGAAATGCAACGCTGTCGCGAAGACCGTTTTCAAGGTGGCCGACGAGTTCGGCGGGATGCCGGATGCCATCGGCTTTGCCGAAGTTGAAAACCTTCACGTGCTGCGTGAAACGCTGTTTTCAACGAATCTGCGGAAAGTGGGGTACAGGATCGTGCATTTCGAATCGCCCGACCACAGGGGGATAGACTGCGCACTCCTGTATCGCCGGGCTACGCTCCGGCTTCTGAGGGCGCAGCCGAAACACCTTTACGACAGTACGGGCGCTGTAATCGCCACGCGTGACATCCTTCTCGCGGAGTTCGAAGACCTGAGGACAGGAGATACGCTGGCGCTGGCTGTCAACCACCACCCGTCGCAGATCGGCGGCAAGACGGCAGGCAGGGACGCGGCCATGGGCCGCCTCGGCTGCCTGCTGGATTCTCTTGCCGCAGCCGGGGTCAGCAGGGCGCTTGCCATAGGAGATTTCAACCAGGACCGCTGGCATGACGGGGCTCACGGCACCATCAGGTACAACGGGGGATGGGAGAAGATAGACGGGTATTTCGCCCGCGGTTTTGCCGATGTGCGCGAGTCCGTCTTCAATGATGCAAGCCTGACCGTCCAGGACAAGTCGTTCGGTGGAAGAAAACCCCTCAGGACATTCTCGGGACCGCGATATCTGGGTGGGGTCAGCGACCATCTCCCTATTGTGCTTAATGTATATTTTTGATAAATTTGTGAGTTACGAAATCCAACGGAATTATGGATATCCAGGCTAAAATCCACCAGAAATTCACTGAAATGTACGGCGAAGACGGAGCCGTTTTCGCATCGGCGGGCCGAATCAACCTTATCGGCGAGCATACGGACTATAACGGAGGGTATGTCTTCCCCGGCGCTATAGATAAAGGCATAGTGGCTGAAATCAAGCTTAACGGCACAGACAGGGTAAACCTCTATTCGGTGGATTATGACGCCCGCTCCTCTTTCGGTCTTGAAGAATCCGACAAGCCCGCAGAGGCCTGGGCCTGCTATGTCTTCGGCGTCTGCCGGGAGACAATCAAGCGCGGCGGCAAAGTCGCCGGCTTTGACGCGGCCTTTGCCGGAGATGTCCCTCTGGGTGCCGGTCTCAGCTCCTCGGCCGCTCTTGAAAGCTGCTTCGCTTTTGCCATCAATGAACTCAACGGGAACGGTATCGACAAGTTCGAACTAGCCAGGATAGGTCAGAGCACGGAGCACAATTACTGCGGCGTGAAGTGCGGCATAATGGATCAGTTCGCCTCCTGTTTCGGCAAGGCCGGCTGCCTCATCCGTCTCAACTGCAAGACCCTCGAATACAAATATTTCCCATTCGATCCAGCAGCCCACGGCTACAGGCTCGTCCTTGTAGATTCCTGCGTCAAGCACGAACTCGCCTCATCCGCATACAACAAGCGCCGTCTGTCCTGCGAAAACGCGGCTGCCGCCATCAGGAAGAACCATCCCGAGGTCGAGACGCTCAGCGACAGCAAACGCCTCTGGCTCGAGGAGGTCCGCGGTGAAATCCCTGAAGAGGATTTCCTCCGCGCCGAATACGTAATCGGCGAACTCCAGCGCGTCCTCGACGTCTGCGACGCCCTCGAACGCGACGACTTCGAGACGGCAGGCGAGATGATGTACCAGACCCATTTCGGTATGAGCAAGCTTTATGAGGTCAGCTGCGAGGAACTTGACTTCCTCAACAAACTGGCACGCAAGATGGACGTCACCGGTTCCCGCGTGATGGGAGGCGGCTTCGGCGGCTGCACCATAAACCTTGTCAAGGAAGAACTCTACCAGCCTTTCATTGACGCAGCGAAGAGCCAGTTCGAGGCCCGCTTCGGCCACGCGCCAAAAATCTACGACGTCGTTATCTCCGACGGTGCCCGCCGGATAGCATAAATGAAAAAGCAGAAGCAACCGCTTCTGCTTTTTCATTCAAAGAAATTCCTGAGCCATAGAGGGCTGACGTTCACGAGCCCGTGGGCGGATTCCTTTATGTGGGGATTGCGGTTGAGGATACCGGCGCAGTCTTCATAGACGTTGAAGCCGACTGCAAGCATCTCCATCTGCCCTTTTTCAGGATATGTGAATGTCATTTCCGAGTCGGCGCCGTCAATCTTGAAGAACTTGAGTTCGACGTCCTTCCCGAGCTCGTGGAGGGTGACGAACTTGCACATCTCGATGATGATGTCATCGAGCCCTGCATCGAATATCTTGATTTTCTCGATGAACTCCCCGACGGTTGAAACCTGCCGGCCTGTATAGTCCTCAGGCACGGCTTCTGCGTTCAGCGGTGTCTCGCTTAGGACGATAATAAGCTTCTCGGCGGAGTCGTGGTACAGAACGGGGTATTTGGCGAGGTTCATCTTCCCGCAGTGCGGGCACTGCCACGCGAACAGCTCTCCGGTAAGGGCCTTTGCCTTGAGTTCCGGCTCTTCCACGGCATTGATGCTCGGATACGCCTTGATTTCATTGACGTTTCCGCAGTTTGTGCAGATTACTTTTTCGATCCTCTCCATTTTTGTATTCTATATCATAGCAAAGATAGCTAATTTTAGTAACTTTGCCTTTACGGTAATCATTTATATAAGACAATGGAAAAAACGTGGAGATGGTTTGGCAAGAATGACAAGGTGACCCTTGAAATGCTGCGCCAGATCGGAGTGGAAGGCATAGTTACGGCACTGCACGACGAACCTGTCGGCGCCGTTTGGACAGTTGGGAAAATCAACTCGATGAAGTCATATATCGAGTCGTTCGGACTCCGCTGGTCCGTAGTCGAAAGCCTTCCCGTAAGCGAACAGATAAAATATGCCGGCCCCGACCGCGACCGGCTGATAGAGAACTACAAGGTCAGCCTCGCCAATCTCGGCAGATGCGGCATCAGAACCATCTGTTACAACTTCATGCCGGTCATCGACTGGGTGCGCACGGATCTCGAGCGCCCTATGCCGGACGGCACCCTATCCCTCTATTTCGACTACACCCGCTTCGCATATTTCGATATGAAAATCCTTGAGCGCCCCGGCGCTGAAAAGGATTTCCCTGCCGAAACGGTAGCAAAGGTCGAGACCCTCGACAAGGTCATAACCGAGGCCGAGAAGCAGCAGCTCATCGACACCATCATCACCAAGACCCAGGGCTTCGTGAACGGCCCTCTGGGCGACGCCGCAGGCAGCCCGGTCGCAAGGTTCAAGGAACTTATGACACCTTACGAAGGGATGTCAAAGGACGATCTCCGCGCCAATATGAAATATTTCCTCGAGGCGGTGATGCCCGTCTGCGACGAATATGACATCAATATGTGCGTCCACCCGGACGACCCGCCTATGCCGGTGTTCGGAATGCCGCGCCTCGTCTGCAATGCTGACGACATCCGCTGGTTCCTCGGCGCGGTGGACAATTTCCACAACGGACTTACCTTCTGTGCAGGCTCGCTCTCCGCGGGTGCCCACAACGACGTTGTGGCCATGGCCCGCGAATTCGCCCCGCGCACGCACTTCGTGCATATGCGCTCCTGCGACCTTCTGCCGGGAGGCGACTTCGTCGAGGCTCCGCACGTCGGGAGCAAGGTCAACCTGGTGGAACTGGTGAAGATTTTCGAGGGTACCGGACGCAACCTGCCGATGCGCGTCGATCACGGCAAGACTATGCTGGGAGACGAGAAGGTGGGGTATAATCCCGGTTATACTTTCCACGGCCGTATGCTTGCGCTGGGTCAGGTTGAGGGTATGATGGCGGCGGTGAAATATTTGAAATAAAGGTAATATTAAAAGATAGGTTATGAACGAATTGTATTCAGTAGAGGGCAAGGTTGCGGTCATTACAGGCGCAGCCGGTGTCCTGGGCGGATCCCTGGCCCGTCATTTTGCATCGCAGGGTGCGGACGTGGTTGCTTTGGTGCACCGTCCGGAGCAGGTTGAAACAACGGTGGCGGAATTGAAGAAACTTGGCGGCAAACCTTGCGGCTATGCCTGCAACGTTATGGATTCCGCAGAGGTTGCCAAGGTGGCTGACGACATCGTTGCAAAGTACGGAAAGGTTGACATTCTTATCAACGTCGCCGGCGGCAACGTACCGGGCGCGACCGTTATGGATGACCAGAATTTCTGGGATATGAAGATTGAAGACTGGGACAAGGTTATGAACCTCAATCTCAACGGCACCGTATTCCCTTGCCACGCATTCTCAAAGACCTTTGCAAAGCAGGGTTACGGCTGTATCCTCAACATCTCCTCAATGGCCGCTTATGACGCGCTTACACGCGTTCCCGGCTATGGCGCAGCCAAGGAGGGCGTGTCCAATTTCACACGCTGGCTTGCCCAGGAAATGGCAATCAAATACAACGAGAAGATTCGCGTCAATGCTCTCGCTCCGGGCTTCTTCATCGGAAAGCAGAACCGCGCCGCCCTTCTCAACGAAGACGGCAGCTATACTCCGCGCTCCATCAAGGTGATCGCGAAGACCCCTATGCGCCGTTTCGGTGACCTCACCGAGCTCAACGGCGCCGCCCAGTTCCTCTGCTCCGACGCAGCCGCCTTCATCACCGGCGTCGTCCTTCCTGTCGACGGCGGTTTCAGCTCGTTCAGTGGAGTATAGCAAACCTCAAAAGGTATAAAATGCAAAAGACTCTTCGTTAAAACGAGGAGTCTTCTACATTTATATCGTCACGCAGGCGTGGAGGGTCGCCGCGGCGGCGGTAGAGCGAGTCGAGCGGAATTTCCGGCTGGAGGAGTGATTCAGGGACAGCCATCTTTGAGAAGCGCTGGAAGTACTGCACGCAGGCGTCGCGCCACCAGCGGGCGTCAGCTTCCTGGATCACCAGGCGCTCCTGGACTTTGTTCCAGGTGTCGGCATCAACGAATTTCTTGACGCCGGCCCAGGTGTCGATATATCCGCGCACCGTCTCTATGCCATCGTTGTAGTGCTGGCAGATGTCTTCCCAGATGGTGTTCCCGTTCTTCATCTTATAATCCCACGGAATATGGTGGAACCAGAGGATGAGGTTCTCGGGGCAGGTCTCTATATTCTCATACATTGAGGCGAGTGGTTCCGGATACTGGCCCGTGTTGCCGGAGCCTGTGGCCACGGTGCGGTCGAAGCCGACGCCGCCTTCCTCCGCCTTATGGTAGTAGAGAGGGGACCAGTCCGGTCTGATGCTTCTCTGCCATGGACCCGGGCCGTAATGGCTGCCGTTGAAGAGATGGTGGAAGCCCAGGGGCATAGTGTAGTTTACCACCGCTTCGCGCGAACTAAGCATCATTTCCTTGACAGGAGTGACGAACTTCTTTTCCCAGCGGGATTTGCTGCAGAGAGCGGGTTTCCTGAATGTATGGTGGATCCATTCATCGGCGATCTGCTCGCTCGTGAGAGTCGGGTCCCACGCAAGGCGTCCGAACGCATACCAGTTGGCTTGTGAGAAGATGTGGCCGCACCAGGTGCTTTCCTGACCTGTGTTTGCAACACCGGCGATGGCGATTTTGTCATCGCAGCCGTTGCTGAGCAATGTCCCGAAGAACTCTTCCCACATAGGTCCGAGATATGCGAGATGCATGCTTTGGCCGAGGTATTCCTGAGTAACCTGAAGTTCAGGCATCGAAGGCGTCAGGTCGAGATTGAAGAACAGGGGGTTCACCGGCTCTCGTGCCTGGAAGTCCACCGGTCCGTTCTTGATCTGGATGATGACGTTGTCGGCAAACAGGCCGTCGAGGTGCTTGAACTCCTCGACCGCCTGGTTTGCGCGGTCAGGGCTGGTTGAAGAATATACGAAGGCGCGCCACATCACGATTCCGCCGTGAGGCGCGAGTGCGGCTGCAAGCATGTTTGCGCCGTCAACGTGGCTGCGGCCGAAGTCCTGAGGACCCGGCTGGCCTTCGGAAGAGGCCTTTACGAGGAAGCCTCCGAAATCCGGAATCGCGGCATAGATTTCATCAGCCTTGGCATTCCACCAGGCGCGTACCATATAGTTGATTGGATCTGCGGTAGGCAGTTCCTGCAGGGCGAGCGGTGTGGCGAAATTGATTGACAGGTATGTTCTGATGCCGTATTCACGGAGAATGTCCGCAATCTGCGCGACGCGGGCGATGTGCTCGGCGTCGAGGATTTTCGGGTTGGCGTTTACGTTGTTCAGGACGCAGCCGTTGATGCCGATGGATTTGTTGAGACGTCCGTATGTGTGGATGCGTTCCACCGGTATCTCATCATCGGTCCAGGACCAGATGGACGGGCCTGCATAGCCGCGTTCGACCGTGTCGTCCAGGTTGTCCCAATGGTCCAGGATGCGGTACTCGTAGTATGGCGTGCCCTCCGGCTCCACGGGGCCGTTGGCAAGCCATAAGACATCATTGCCGCGGGTGCAGCCCACGGCAATGAGTACAAGTGTCAGAAGCTTGATTCTTTTCATATCGTTTATTCGTCGATACCTTCGATAGTCTCGATATTGCCGTCAGCGTCGAAGGTGAGTTCGCAGACCTTGAGGCTGCGGAGCCAGGACTTGCCGCCTGAAGGGGCGCTGTCGTGGTGGAACAGGTACCATTTGCCCTTCCACTCGATGATGGAGTGGTGTGTGGTCCAGCCCACTACCGGAGTGAGGATGACACCCTTGTATGTGAAAGGTCCGTAAATGTTGTCACCGACTGCGTAGCAGAGGAGGTGGCTGTCGCCGGTAGAGTATGTGAAATAGTACTTTCCGTCCTTCTTGAATGTCCAGCTTGCCTCGAAGAAGCGGTGAGGGTCATCAGCAGCGAGAGGCTTGCCGTTCTCATCAACCACTACTACAGGCTTAGGCTCCTCGCCGAACTGGAGCATATCCTTTGAAAGCTTTACAACGCGGCTAGGGAGTGAAGGCTGGTCGCCGTGAGGGAGGTTAGGGCTGTCAGGAGTGTTGTTCTTGGCAGGGTCCTCGATACCGACGTTGTCTCTGTATGACTGAAGCTGACCGCCCCAGAGACCGCCGAAGTACATATAATACTCGCCTTCATCCTTGAGGATGGCCATATCGATGGAATAACTGCCGTGAACAGGCTCCGGCTGAGGGATGAACGGTCCTGCAGGGTTGTCTGCAATGGCCACACCGTGACGGAACACCTCGTTCTTGTCCTTCATAGGGAAGAACATATAGTACTTGCCGTCCTTCTCCTGGACGTCGCAGTCCCAGAGCTGGCGTCCGTGCCATGCGATGTCTTCCTGACGGAGAGCGCAGCCGTGGTCAACCACCTTGCCGTCCATAGGGTCTCCCTCGATGGAGAGGACGTGGTAGTCCTTCATTATGTACTGGTCACCGCTGTCATCCTCCACGTTGGTGGAATCCTCCCAGTCGTGTGACGGATAGATATAGATTTTGCCGTTGAAGACGTGAACTGACGGGTCAGCCATATAGTCTTCAGGGAAAAGATAGCGCTTTACAACTTTCTTAGCCATAATATTACTTGTTTATTGGTTATTCTTTGCTTCGATGGCCTTGCTCATTTCGTCAAGCTTCTGGTCGGTGAGAGGATACTTGTAGATGAGGTAGCCCACTACGATGAGAAGGATGGCAGGGATGATGGTGGTGAACCACAGAATGGCATTCTGGGCTGTTGCATTATAGTCATTCAGCTTGGTGTAGTATGCGTTTACAGGAGCGCTGATGAATGAGGCGAGGAAGACTACGATGAAGATGCCGAGCACGAGCTGCAGGCACTTGTTTGCCTTGAACTCCTTCCACATTTCTCCGAAGGAGACTGGTTTTTCAGGTGTGGTGGTGATGTTCTCCTTGCTTCCGAGGAAACAGAGTGTCAGGAGAATGAAGCCCACGATTGCAAAGATGCAGGTTACCGTGAACCAGGCCTTCGGGTCGGTAGGAAGTGCGGATTCCTCGCTGGCAAGGTTGAAACCGATGGCACCCATCACCCAAGGAGTGATGAAACCTGCAAGTGAGAAGCCGGCCTTGAAGGCGACGCCTGCGAGAGCGTTGACGGTGGCTGAAGGTCTGTTGCCGGTACGGTACTCGGCCTCGGTGATGACTTCAGGAACGAGAGCCCACATCAGCGAGCCGACGAGAAGACCTACACCGGTCATGACCTTTGCGGCCTGGACGAGAGTGTTGCACTTCTGGACGTCAAAGAACTTGCCGATGCAGAACAGTGCGATGAATCCGACCAGACCTACTGAAAGAAGCAGATAGTACAGACCCTTCTTGCCGAAGCATTTCTTGAGGACAGGCATCAAAGGAAGTATGATGAATGCAGGGATTGTACCGATGGCCATGAACACAGCCTGATTCCAGTCCACAGCGATGCCGACGATCATGGCGAGTCCGATAGGGAAACCGGCCTGGACGATGATCTGTCCGATGTTGGCGCAGACCATACGGGTTGAGGTAAGGATGAGCACCTCGTCGTTGTCACGGGTCATGCTGGCCATAATCGAGCCGTAAGGGATGTTCACGACTGAATAGATCATACTGAGCAGGGTGTAGCTGACCGTGGCGTAGATGACCCTCATCGTCATTGACCAGGTTGCGGCTGCAGGAAGCATCAGGAGGCAGGCTGCAACAGTAAGAGGAATACCGCCGTAGAGAAGATATGTACGGTATTTGCCGAGTTTAGGGTTGTGGTTGTCGATGTATTTTCCCACTACAGGGCTCCAGAAGCAGTCAAGGAGTCGGACGGCAAGGATAAGACCGCTGACGAATGCAGGGCTGATTTTCAATACCGTAGTCAGGTACAGCATCAAAAAACATGCGACTGTCTGGAAGATAAGGTTCTGGGCAAGGTCACCTGAACCGAAACCGATTCTCTGCGCCCAGGAGAGTTTGTAGAAGCCTTTCGCTTCTGCTGAATTAGTTGAAGCCATTTTTATCTAGTGTTAGTTTTACTGTCTGGCGAAATAGCCTTTAAAGTTAGGTAATTTATAGGTCAATCCCAAATATCAGGGAGACCATATTCCTGTTGATTCCGTTCACTTTTTCTGACAGTTCATTGAAGGAACCGCCGCCGTTGTAGTTGTAGGAAACGCCTATGTGGGTGTCGAACGGGATCCAGAGGAAGTTCGAGAGGTGCAGCTTGAAATCCGCTCCGGCGCTGTACAGGTCACCGGAATGTTTGGGAGAAGAGAATACGGAGTAATCGAAGTGGAATACCAGTTCGAAATTCCTGAGATAGAACCACGGGCAGAGGCCGTCCCAATCGACAGACCCGAACGGCATTGCATAATCGGCAGAGAATTTGGCCTGCCGCTGATGTCCGGCTATGAAACTCAAGGCCGGAGAGCTGAATCCGCGAGGGGATATCGAAGATATGGCATTGACATACGTTCCATCGCCAAGATGGCGTACGTATAACCCCGAAAGCCGTATGCCGTGAGTGCGTGCAACCCCCGGAACATAGGCATACACCATTCCGTACAAGGACCTGCGGTAATTGTCGACCTGGGTTGGACGCATGCTGTAGCCGGCCTCGGCTCCTATACCCCAGCGGGGGTAGATGCCGGAAGGCGCCGTCGGCAGCATCACGTATCCGCGGAGGGAGGCGGACAGGGATGTCAGAGGCTTCCCAAGCAGCAAGTCATTCGAGCCGCTGAATTTGATCTGTGGCGTGAGACCCCGGAGCACGCCGTTTGAGTTGAATCTGAAAGGAATATAAGCTTTGGCAGAATAGCTGAGGTAAGGGGTGTCTGTCGGATATTTGCGGATCACGTCCTCC
Source organism: Bacteroidia bacterium (assembly GCA_030537315.1). Classification (GTDB taxonomy): domain Bacteria; phylum Bacteroidota; class Bacteroidia; order Bacteroidales; family UBA932; genus Cryptobacteroides. The sequence continues at coordinate 18,778 of JAUNNZ010000002.1, read as the reverse complement.
CCATCGTCATCCTTCGCCCGGATGGATTCCGTACGGTTGCGGTCGTTGAAGTCGATGCCGGCCTCCAGGACCGGAAGCCAGCCGGAATATGAGAATTTGGCATGGCCGGAATGTTTCCAGACGCCGTCGTTGACGGCGGCGTGATAGCCCAGGCTTCCCCAGGCGGTGCCGAGGTCGTTCTGGAAGAACGCGGTTGCACCGAGCCCGGCATTGGTGGTGATGTCCTCGAAACTTGCCGTCTTTATGGCGTCGGCGTTGACGAATACCGGAGCCCACGAGTGGAATTTGATCAGGTGGCCGAGTTTGGAGTAGTTGCGAGGTTCGCTGATATTGACCTCCTCTGCCGCAGCCGGGGCTTTTTCCTGCGCGGACAGCTTGTCGGCCATAGGATATTCGTGGTGCTCGGAAAAGTCAACCGCCACAGGCTTCAGATCTGACAGCGCCGTCTTGTGTATGTTGCGTCCGTCCGCGGTCAAAACGGTATAAGCCAGGGACCTGCCTTCATCAGTGAAGATGAAGTCTTTTGCGCCGTTGCGGGTGTTTGTCCAGCGGACCGTTTCCCCGGTGCTGACGTCGATGGAATACATTTCTGTAACTCCGTTGAGGTCGGCGGTGAACAGGATGCTGCCTTCAATGGTGTCCAGGCTGTTGATCTGAACCGGCTGGGGGTCGAGGATGCAGGAGAAGCCGTCCACACGGTAAAGTCCTGTGCCTGCGTCTGAAATTGCGCTTGCGTACAGCTCGCCGTCATTCCATGCGAGTTCCGCGAGCTGCAAGCCCGAAGGAGCGGATATGCTTTTGATTCTGTGGCCGTCTTCGGCATCCAGGAATACTATGTTGCTCCCACCGCGGTCAGGGTATTCGACAACGGCAACTTCATCGCCGGCTTGGATTGGGTTGTAATATTTTTGCTTTCCGGTCAGCCTGCGGACCTTGCCGTCCTTGTCCAGATAGTATACGTCCGAGAATGACTTCAATTCCCAGCGCGCGTCGCCGCGGAATTCACTCCAGTAGAGCCTTCCGTTTCCGGCTCTCAGGCGTGAAGCGGTTGCCGAAAATGCACGCAGGCGCGTTTCGGTTCCGTCCGGGGAGATGCTTACGAGGCTGGCAGCCTGGTCCAAGCCGCTGCGGACGGCATAGATTACGCCGCCGAGCTCTTCAAGCTGGCTGTATTCAGTAAAGCGTCGCTGGCTTTGGGTCAGCTGTTCGCTTTCGTAAAATGGCCCGCGGGCGTCGGCGTCAGCCCTCCATTCGTCTCCCAGTTTATGGAGTATTTCGTCCATTCCAGCCTTGAAGGTCTTTCCGGTCGTTTCTTTTGCTGTTTTCTGAAGATTGTAGAAGGCGAAGCCGTGGTGGTCGGACAGACGGCTGTAGAAGTGCGAGGTGAAATCGGGTGCGTCGGAATATGTCCTCATTCCCGCTATGGAGACATAGCCGATTTTGTAGTAGTCAGGGGTGAAGCGGTTCAGCGAGCCCCACCGCCACTGCCAGTAGCTGCGGTACTGCCCTTCGTCGAAGCTTGCCCGCATGTATTCCAGGAATTCTGCAGAGCGCCCGCGGCCGGAACCGGTAAGAGCGGTTTCGGTGACCACGGCGTCGCCCTCGAAGAAGGCCTGCCCGCCGTAAACGGCGCTCAACGCGCCGGCGGCCATTTCACCGAACAGCACGTTAAGCCAGCGGAAAGGGTAGCTGTGGTAGTTTTCCATCTGTGCAACGTGGCGTGACTCGTGGAGCACAAGATGTGTCGAGTTGCTTATTGCGAGAGGCCGATAGGCGTCCGGAACGGTGAACAGTTCCATCCTTCGTGGCGCCCAGGCTACAAGTCCGTTGAAATCGGAATATTGCGTGTGGAGGACGACGGGAGTCCTGGACTTATATCCGTCACCCGGATTGTTCCCAATGCTCCAGCCGACCCTTGCGCGATTGGCTTCGAGACCTGTGGCATAGACTCTCGCAAGTGAGTCCAGACCCCTCGGATAGATCACTCTGAAGGCATCCGTTTCGATCTGTGACCAGCGGATGCTGCCTGCATCGCTGCCCTGCGAATACCACTGCGCGTGGATTGCGTTCGCCGCCATGCAGAATATGATCGAAGTGATTATCAGTTTCGCCCTCATAACAAGACAAATCTAACATTTTTTAGTTAACTTTACCCGATTCCAGTGGCACAGATGGTCAAAAAACTGATAATACCGGCCTTGATCCTGCTGGCCGCCGTTTCCTGCGGCGGTCCGGGAAAACCATCGGCTCCTGTTTACCGCAGCTTCCCGATGCCTGACCCCGCTCCTGTGATGGTCACAGACGAGGCCGACCGCATAGCATATTCCATCAACCATTTCTGGGACAAATATTTTGCGGAGCAGGCCGTCACCGACTCGGCGGCAGTGCTTGGAGTCAGGAATGATGAGATAGAGAAATCCTTTGCCACATACGTGTCACTGCTGAATCTGGTCCCTATGGATTTGGCGAAGAAATCCGCCGCAGACCTCTTCCGCAAAGTTGAGGCAAAACAGGCGGAGGATGATTCGTCCCTGTTCTACCTCCGCTTCACGGAGATAGTATCGAGATATCTGTACGACCCCAACTCTCCCGTCCGCAACGAAGACCTCTACCTGCCCTTCGTCGAAGGAATGGTGGAAAGCCGCTTCACGAGGGAGGATATGATTCCCGCCTACACCTACGAGGCGAAGATGTGTGCCCTCAACCCTTACGGAAGCCGGGTCGCCGATTTCAAGTTCAAGGACATAAATGGCAGGATACACAATCTGTACGGCATCAGGGCAACATATACCATTCTGTTCTTCAGCAATCCTTATTGCCCGAACTGCAAGGAGATAATGGAAGAGTTCCAGTCGCTTGAGAACTTCAACTGGTGGATATCGTCAGGTGACCTCGCGGTGGCCAGCATCTATATCGACAGGGAGCTTGACGAGTGGCGGGAGTATCAGCCGAATTATCCCAAGAACTGGATCACCGGATACGACTACAATTACATAATCCGCGAGGATGTCCTCTACAACGTGAGGGCCATCCCTTCGCTGTACCTGCTGGATGCCGGGAAGCGCGTCATACTCAAGGACGCCCCTCAGGAGCAGGTCATCCAATATCTTGCAAGAAAACTGCAAAACAAATAATACTATGAACATCACAAGAAAACTCTGGTCTCGCACCGCTGACGGCAAAGCCATCTACAAGTACAAACTCACAAACAGCAAAGGAGCATCCGTGGTCCTCTGCAACATCGGCGCCGGCATAGTGTCCGTCAACGTTCCGGACAAGGACGGCAAACTGGCGGATGTCTGCCTCAGCTACCGCAAGCCCGAGAGTTATTTCCATGACGGCCCATGCCTCGGCAAATGCCCCGGCCGTTTCGCCAACCGCATCAACGTCGGCAAGTTCACCCTTGCGGGCAAGAAATATTCAGTTCCTGTAAACTGCGGCCCGAACCATCTTCACGGCGGTCCAGAAGGCTTCGCCAACCAGGTATGGGAGTCCCGCAAGCGCAATGGCGGCGTAGAGTTCAAATACGTTTCCGCCGACGGCGAAATGGGTTATCCGGGCAACCTCGTGGTCGTTGCCCGCTACGTCTGGACCGAAGACAATGAGCTCCAGCTCAGCTTCACCGCCAAGACCGATGCGGAGACCGTGGTCAACCTGACCAACCACGCATATTTCAACCTCAACGGCAAGGGCTCCGTCCTCCGTCACTACCTCAAGCTCAACGCATCCGAGTATCTTGCAACCGACGACACCCTCATCCCTGTCGGCGAGCCGGAGAACGTTGCCGGCACCCCTATGGACTTCCAGAACGCCAAGACTCTCGGACGTGACATCAAGAAGGATTTCCCTGCACTCAACTATGGCAAGGGATATGACGCCTGCTGGTGCCTCGACGGCTATATGAAAGGTCAGCTTCAGGAAGCTGCAGAACTATATTCCAAGACCAGCGGCCGCGTGCTCAAGGTGTTCACCACCCAGCCGGGCATCCAGGTTTACACCGGCAACTGGCTCGGCGGCTGCCCGGTCGGCAAGAACGGACGCATCTACAAGGACTACGACGGCGTCGCCCTCGAGTGCCAGCACTTCCCTGACAGCCCTAACCGCCCTGAATACCCTAGCGTGGTGCTCAAGCCGGGCAAGACTTTCCACGAGGCTATCATCTATGCATTTTCAACTCTTTGAACAAGCACGAGTGACTCGCGTCTGTACGAAAAATGAAGCAATATCTTGATTTATTGAAGGAAATAATGGACAACGGTGTGGTTAAGAAAGACCGCACCGGGGTCGGTACGAAAAGCATATTCGGATACCAGATGCGCTTTGACCTCAGCAAGGGTTTCCCTCTGCTGACCACGAAGAAGGTGCATCTGCGCTCCATCATCCACGAACTGCTCTGGTTCATCAGCGGCAACACCAACATCGGCTATCTGCGTGACAACAAAGTCACGATTTGGGATGAATGGGCCGACGAGAACGGCGACCTCGGTCCCGTCTACGGCAAGCAGTGGCGCAGCTGGCAGACGCCTGACGGCCGCTCGATAGACCAGCTTTCGCAGGTTATCGAGACCATAAAGAACAATCCTGACTCCCGCCGTATGATCGTCTGTGCCTGGAATCCGTCCGACGTCGACAAGATGGCCCTGCCACCCTGCCACTGTTTCTTCCAGTTCTATGTCGCGGACGGAAAATTGAGCTGCCAGCTTTATCAGCGCAGCGCCGACACCTTCCTCGGAGTGCCGTTCAATATCGCGTCCTACGCTTTGCTGACGATGATGATCGCGCAGGTCTGCGGCCTGGAACCGGGCGAATTCGTCCACACCACCGGTGACACGCACATCTATCTGAATCACTTCGACCAGGTGCGTGAGCAGCTCTCCCGCGAGCCGCGTCCGCTTCCTGTAATGAAGCTTAATCCGGAAATTAAGAGTATCTTTGACTTCAAATACGAGGACTTCGAACTGACCGGTTACGACCCGTGGCCGGCAATCAAAGCCCCGGTAGCAGTGTAACTATGGAAAAATGTCTGATAGTCGCGATTGCCGACGACCACGCAATCGGAGTGAAGGGCGGCCTTCCCTGGCACCTGAGCGAAGACCTGAAATATTTCAAGAGAATGACCCAGGGCTGCCCTGTCATTATGGGCAGGACCACATATTTCTCCCTTCCTTTCCATCCTTTGAAAGGCAGGAAGAACATCGTGCTCAACCTTGGAGGTGACCCGATTCCCGAGGCAACCTGCGTATATTCCTTCGACGAGGCTTTTGCCGAAGCCGAGAAGGAGCAGTCCGAAAAATCATTCGTGATGGGCGGAGCCTCCGTCTACAAGGCCGCCATCAACATGATGGACAAGCTTTATATCACGCACGTCCACACCACGATTCCGGAAGCGGATGCATTCTTCCCGGAGATAGATCCGGAAATATGGAAGGTGGAGTCGAAGTCGGAGACTTTTACGGACGAAGAGACGGGATACAGTTTTGAATTTGTAGTTTATACCAGAAAAGACAGTTAGCAGTGGCAGTAGGAAAAAGAGAGAAATTCAGCAGCAAGTTCACTTTCATAATGGCAATGGCCGGTTCGGCCATAGGTCTCGGCAATATCTGGCGCTTTCCCTATATGGTGGGTGAGCACGGGGGTGCTGCGTTCATCATAGTGTACATTCTGTGCTGTATTTTCATTTCGCTGCCTATATTCATCTGCGAAGCCATTGTCGGCCGCCGGACCGGAAGCAGCACCTATGACGCGATGAGCAAGCTTGCGCCCGGCTCGAAATGGAAATATATCGGCATTGTGACGGTTGTCACAGCTTTCATAATCACTTCGTACTACAGCGTGGTGGGTGGCTGGTCGCTTGACTATTTCATCCGTTCCTGCTCAGGTGGACTCAGGTCCGCAACCCAGGCGGAAGCGACAGGCATCTTCACGAACTTTTCATCGTCAGTCTGGGAGCCGATGGCCGCATTCACGGGCTTTCTGGCATTGTCGGCCATAATTGTAGCTGCGGGGGTCAAAGGGGGCATCGAGAAGTTCACAAAATGGGCCACCCCTTCTCTGGGCATACTGATTATCATCATTGCGATATATTCGATCTCCCTTCCCGGTGCTTCCGCGGGTGTCGAATATCTTGTCAAGCCTGACTGGAGCAAACTTTCCCCAAGCACTTTCTCCTATGCGCTGGGGCAGTCGTTCTATTCGCTTTCTTTAGGTGCCGGCTGCGTGGTCGTATATTCTTCTTTCATGAAGAAATCGGACAATATCCTCGCTTCAGGCGGATGGACGGCAATATTTGACACACTGTTCGCCATCATTGCGGGATTTGCCGTCATGCCAGCTGTCTTTGCAGCCAACATCGAGCCGGGGGCCGGACCGTCACTGGTGTTCGAGACTCTCCCGTATATTTTCTTCCAGATGGGCCAGCAGGCTCCCGTACTCAGCAGGATCATTACAATCCTTTTCTTCCTTGCGATTCTGGTTGCGGCTCTCACATCTTCGATTTCGATGTTCGAAGTATGCGTAGAGCATATGGTCGACCACAACAAGATGTCGAGGAAAAAAGCCGCAAGACTGTTTTTTGCAGGGTCCTGGGTGCTGGGCACCCTTTGCTGCCTGTCCTTCGGTGTCCTGGGCAATGTAAAGATATTCGGCAACACCATATTCAGCAACTGCGACATCCTTTCATCGAATTATCTCATGACACTCACGGCACTTGTGATGTCGATATTCGTCGGATGGAAGATGGACAGGAGCGAAGCCAGGGACGAGTTCACCAATGGCGGGACTCTGAAATGGAATGCAAGGATATTCGATACCCTTCACTTCGTGGTCAAGTGGATTGTCCCGATAATGATAATCGAGATCTTCGTTTCGAACTTCATCAAACTCTAGACTCCGAGTTCTGATTTCAGGGCGCGCAGCAGGTCGAATGCCTGGAGCGGCGTCATATTGTTGAGGTCGGCAGCCTCGAGCTTCTCCTTAAGGGAAGATAATGTAGGGTCGTCCAGCTGGAAGAAAGACAGCTGGACGCTTCCGTCTTCGGCGGCGTCCTTCGACAATGCCGCCGCATTCTTTTCGCGGCGCTCGAGGTCGCGCAGCGTCTTCTCCGCCGCGTCGATGACCTCCCGCGGCATACCGGCAAGACGGGCCACGTGGATACCGAAACTGTGGGCCACTCCTCCCGGCACAAGCTTGCGCAGGAATATGACATCCTTGCCCTCTTCCTTGACCGCGATATGATAGTTCCTGACCCTGGAATATAGATTCTCCAGGTCGTTCAGTTCGTGATAATGGGTGGCGAAGAGCGTCTTGGCTCCCTTGCCGTTCTCGTGGATGTACTGCACTAGGGCGCGGGCGATGGACATTCCGTCGTATGTTGACGTTCCGCGTCCGATTTCATCCAGAAGCACGAGAGAACGGGATGAAAGGTTGTGCATTATCATCGAGGTCTCGAGCATCTCCACCATGAAGGTGGATTCGCCCCTCGATATGTTGTCCGTCGCGCCGACGCGGGTGAATATCTTGTCGAAATAGCCGATATGCGCCTCTGCGGCGGGAACGAAGGACCCGACCTGGGCCATCAGTACGATAAGCGCCGTTTGGCGGAGGAGTGCGGATTTACCCGCCATGTTCGGGCCGGTGAGGATGATGATCTGCTCCCCCTTGCTGTCCATCCTGATGTCGTTCGGGACATATTCTTCACCAGGTCCCATAAGGGTTTCGATGACCGGATGCCGTCCGGCCTTTATGTCAAGGACGGTGCCCTTGTTGATTTCGGGGCGGCAGTAGCCGCGGTCAACGGCCTGCTGGGCGAAGCCCTGCAGGACATCGAGCCTGGCTATGATGCGGCAGTTCTCCTGTATGTCGCGTATGGCTTTCTGGATGTCAGCGACGAGGTCGCCGAACAGACGCGCCTCAAGCTCGTATATGGTGGCTTCGGCGCTGAGTATCTTGTCCTCGTAGGACTTGAGTTCTTCGGTTATGTAGCGTTCCGCATTGACGAGGGTCTGCTTGCGTATCCATTCCGGCGGCGCCTGGTCGCGGAAGGTATTGCGCACTTCGATATAATAGCCGAAAACGTTATTGTATCCTATCTTCAGGGAGGAAATGCCGGTGCGCTCGATCTCGCGCTGCTGCATCTGCAGGAGGTAGTCCTTGCCGCCGCGGGATATCCGGCGCAGCTCGTCCAGCTGGGCGTTCACGCCTGCGGCGATGACATCGCCCTTTCCCAGCTGCGAAGCTGAATCCGGTGAAAGCGTGGAATTGATGCGCTCAAGGGTTTTTTCGGTGTTGCGCATTCCCTTGATGAGTTTTTCGAGGGCCGCGACGCCGGTGTTTCCGCAGAGTTCGCGGATAGGCTGCATCCTGCTCAGCGAGCGGCCTAGCTGGAGCACTTCGCGGGGCAGTATCTTGCCCGTGGCGGCGCGGGAGATGATTCTCTCGAGGTCGCCGACCTCGCTGATATATCCCTGCAGTTCGCGCATCGCCTCTTCGTTGTCGAAGAAGAACTGGACGCAGTCGTAACGCTCCTCCAGCTCCTTTATGTCCATTACAGGCATTGCCAGCCATTGGCGGAGAAGACGGGCTCCCATAGGGGAGCAGCAGCGGTCTATGGTGTCAACCAGCGCGACGCCTTCCTTGCCGGCGTTGCTCTGGAAAATCTCGAGGTTGCGGAAGGTGAACTTGTCCATCCAGACGAATTTCTCCTCGTCTATCCTGGCAAGAGAGCAGATGTTGCGGAGTCCGGTGTGCTGCGTCTGTTCAAGGTAGAATACCAGGGCACCGGCAGAACAGATTGCAAGAGGGAAGCCGTCCACGGCAAATCCCTTCAGGCTCTTGACGCCGAGCTGCTTGCAAAGCTTCTCCTCTGCGGCTTCCTGCACGAAGGCCCATTCCTCCAGCGGACTGATGTAGTAGTCACCGAAGCGCTCCTTCACGGCGCGCTGAACGTCACGCTGCACCACGAGTTCCTTCGGCTGCAGCGAGGCGAGCAGGGTGCCTATGTAGTCGATGGAACCCTGGGCCACCTGGAAGGTGCCGGTGGAGACGTCGAGGAACGCGGCTCCGCACTGGTTGTTGTCGAAAGTGAGGCCGGCGAGATAGTTGTGCTCCTTCTGCTCGAGCATAGATTCGCCGAAGGCGACGCCCGGGGTAAGTATTTCGGTGATGCCGCGCTTTACGAGCTTGTTCTTCGCGAGAGCGGGGTCTTCAAGCTGGTCGCAGATGGCGACCTTGTAGCCTGAGCGGACAAGTTTCTGCAGATAGGTTTCAATGGCGTGGTGCGGGAAGCCGGCCATCGGGGTGTCGCCCTTGTCACCGTTGGAACGGCGTGTGAGCACGAGTCCGAGAACCTTGCTGGCAAGGAGAGCGTCATCGGAATAGGTTTCATAAAAGTCACCGACGCGATACAGCAGTATCGCCTCCGGGTGCTGCGCTTTGATGCTGAAATACTGTTTCAGCATCGGGGTATCTTCCTTGACCTTTGCCAAATCTATTGATTGTTTTGTACACGCAGCGACTGGAATCGCGGGGCGTATGAATCTGAAACGTACAAAATTACGCAAATTATCGCAGTATTTAACTATATTTGTGCTAATGTGGAAAAATGATAACCAATATATTCTGCAATGAAAAAAATCCTTTTTGTCACGATGGCGGCAATCTGCCTTCTGACAGCTTGTAACACACAAAAGTACGAGTATCCGTTCCAGAACCCGAAACTCTCCGTGGATGAGCGCGTCGAGAACCTGATCTCACTCCTCACCCCAGAAGAGAAGATCGGTCTTATGATGAACGGATCCATCTCCATCGACCGCCTCGGCATCCCTGCCTACAACTGGTGGTCAGAGGCCTGCCACGGCATTTGCGCGGATGACGCAACCGTATTCCCACAGGCAATCGGTCTTGCGGCAACCTTCGACGCTGACCAGCAGTTCGAAATCTACACCGCCGTTTCAGACGAGGCGCGTGCACAGTGGAACACCACCGTCGAGGCGCACAGCCAGTTCGGAAAGACAAAGCCGGACGGCAGCGCCTGGCACAAGGGACTTTCATTCTGGTGCCCTAACATCAACATCTTCCGTGACCCTCGCTGGGGCCGCGGCCAGGAGACCAGCGGCGAGGATCCGTACCTCAGCGGCGTGATGGGCTCACAGGTCGTCCTCGGTATGCAGGCATACGACGGCAAGTATTACAAGACCCACACCTGTGCAAAGCACTATGCAGTACACAGCGGTCCTGAGTCAGGCCGTCACCGCGACGACTTCACCGTTTCAATGCGCGACCTCTGGGAGACTTATCTCCCTGCCTTCCGCACCCTTGTACAGGATGCAGGCGTTCAGGAGGTGATGTGCGCATACAACCGCTACGAGGGTGACCCTTGCTGCGGCAGCGACCGTCTTCTCACCGACATCCTCCGCAACAAATGGGGCTATGAGGACATCATCCTCTCCGACTGCGGCGCCATCAACAACTTCTACACGAAGGGCCAGCACGAGACCCACCCGGACGCTGCGAGCGCAAGCGCCGACGCAGTCCTTTCAGGAACCGACCTCGAGTGCGGTACCAGCTATATGGCTCTCACCGAGAGCCTTGAGAAAGGCCTTCTTTCAGAGGCAGACCTTGACGCCGCCCTCCGCCGCATCCTCCGCGGCCGCATCGAGCTCGGCACCCTTGACCCGGCGGAAATGCTCCCTTGGAACAAGCTCGGCGCAGAGGACATCAGCAGTCCTGAGCACACGGCCCTTGCATACAAGGCTGCCCGCGAGGCAATGGTCCTCCTCAAGAACAATGACGTACTTCCTCTTTCAAAGGATATCAAGAAAATCGCTGTCGTAGGTCCTAACGCCGACAACACCCAGATGCATCTCGGCAACTACAACGGACGTCCTACCAAGGAGAACACCATCTCCATCGTCGACGCCATCCGCAAGGCTGTGCCGGGCGCGGAGGTTGTTTACGAAAAAGGCTGCGACTATGTTGACGCATACCTCACCGACTATGTCCTCGGCACCGTCAATGACGGCAAGGGCCTCCACGCCGAGTTCTTCAACAATACCGACCGCAGCGGCGAACCTGTTGCAAGCGGCGACTACAGCAACATCAACATGATGACATACGGTGAATACCGCTTCGCTGAAGGTGTGGAGAGGAATCATTTCTCAGCCAAGTTCAGCGGCACCTACAAGGCGGATTTCACAGGCGACCTCTTCTATTCACTCAACTGCGCGGACCTCTACAAGTTCACTGTCAACGGCAAGGTCATCGCCGAGCAGAAGACAATGCCGGAAGGCGGCGTTAGCAGAAGAAGGATGGCCAACATCCCTACCACCTCATTCAAGGTTCAGGCCGGCCAGACCTACAAGATCGAAATCGAGTACGCAAACGTTTCAGACGGCTTCGCGTTCCTCGCATTCGACATCTGCAAGCGCTATCTCCCTGACTTCAAAGCTCTCGCGGAGCGCGTGAAGGATGCCGACGCAATCGTTGTCGTAAGCGGTATCAACGCCCGCCTCGAGGGTGAGGAGATGCCTGTCCAGTACGACGGCTTCAGCGGTGGTGACCGTACAAGGATCGAGCTTCCGAAGGTTCAGGAGCAGCTTATCGCTGCAATGGACGGTACAGGCAAGCCTGTAGTCCTCGTCAACTGCTCAGGCAGCGCGATGGGCTTCGGCGAGATCGAGACCAGCTATGACGCACTCATCCAGGCCTGGTATGCAGGCCAGGCAACAGGACTTGCTGTCGCCGATGTCCTCTTCGGTGACTACAACCCTGCAGGCCGCCTCCCTGTCACCTTCTACGCTTCCACCAACCAGCTTCCTGACTTCAAGGACTACAGTATGGAAGGCCGTACATACAGGTATTTCAAGGGTGAGCCTCTCTATGCTTTCGGCTATGGCCTGAGCTACACCACCTTCGAATATGGCGACGCGAAGCTCTCCAAGAGCCAGATCAAGGCCGGCAAGACGGTTGACATCACCATCCCTGTTTCCAACACCGGAAGGCTCGCTGGCGACGAGGTCGTTCAGGTTTATGTCAAGAGCCTTGACAACCCTGACGCACCTATCAAGTCCCTCAAGGGCTTCAAGAGAGTCAACATCGCCGCAGGCGCAAGCACGGATGTCAAGATCACCCTTGATGCCCACGCTTTCGAGTATTACGACGAAACTATAGACAACCTTTCAGTCCGTCCTGGCAAGTACCAGATCCTTTATGGCGCTTCCTCAAAGGACAGCGACCTCAAGGCCGCAGAACTCGAAGTCATCTGATGAAAAGAGCGCTGATAATAACCTACTACTGGCCTCCGACCGGCGGGTCGGGGGTCCAGAGGTGGGTTAAGTTCAGCAAATACCTTCCGCATTTCGGCTGGCAGCCGGTGATATACACTCCGGAGAACCCGGAGCAGCTGGCCGTGGATGAGAGCCTTCTCTCGGATATCCCATCCTGTGCAGAAGTGATCAAGACGCATATCACCGAACCTTACGATATCTATCGCAAGCTTTCCGGCAGGCAGAAGAATGAAGTCAACCCGATAAATTCCCAGAAGAAGAGCTTCAAGCAGAAGGTCTCCGTCTGGATCCGCGGCAACTGCTTCATTCCGGACCCCCGCATCGGCTGGGTGAAGCCTTCTGTCAAATTCCTCAAGAAATATCTGGCTGAGCACCCCGTGGATGTGGTCATCACCACGGGGCCGCCTCAGTCAATGCATCTTATAGGCCTGGGCCTCAAGAGGGCATTGGGCGTCAAATGGATTGCGGACTTCCGCGATCCGTGGACCGAGATGTTCTATTTCAAGCATCTCGGCCTCACGAAGGCCTCGGAAAGGAGGCACCGTCGGCTGGAGAAGAGCGTGCTCGACGAAGCCGACACCATCATCAGCGTCACACCGCTGGTCCAGAAAGATTTTCAAAAAAAGACAGATACGCCGGTGGCGATGATAACCAACGGCTTCGACCCGTCTGATTTCCCAGACCGCCGGAATGAATCCGACGGCCGCTTTAGGATAGTTCACACGGGGCTTTTCGCTTCCGACGGCAATCCTCTTCTGCTGTGGGACGTGCTGGCGGAGATGTGCTCCGCCGACGCTTCGTTCCGCGAAGCGCTGCAGATCCGCCTTGCGGGCAAGGTGGACGAAGAAATCCTCCAGGCACTGCGGGAGCGCGGACTGGAAGTCAATCTTGTCTGCCTCGGTTACCTTGAGCACGAGCAGACGGTTCTCGAGCAGCAGAACGCTTCCGTCCTCATTCTGCCGTTGAGGCAGGAGCCGGAGTACGCCAAGGTCCTGCCGGGCAAGATTTTTGAGTATCTTGCCGCACGCAGGCCTGTCCTCGGCATAGGCCAGGAGGATGGCGCGGCAGCCGCAGTCCTTGACGATGCGCAGGCAGGCGCGATGTTCGGTTGGGACAGGAAGGATGAGTTGAAGGGATTCATTTCCGAAGTCCGTTCGGGCGGCAGGGAATGTTCCGCTGGCAACATTGACAAGTATTCAAGAGAGACGCTGACCAAAGCGTTGACGGAGATATTATGAAAAAGAAGATACTGATTATTGTGGGCGTGGTAGTGGGTTTCCTGCTATTGGCGTATGGTTCCGTGCCTCAGGTACTGAGCGGAAAGATTGTCAACCAGAGCGACATTTCCGGCTGGCAGGGTATGGCGAAGGAGATGATGGACTGGAATTCCGCGCATCCGGATGACCAGACCGCCTGGACGGAGTCGATGTTCGGCGGTATGCCGACGGCTACCATACACGCATCGACGAAGGGCGACTGTACACAGCCGCTTTACGATCTTCTGCTTGTCGGCAAGCGTCCCGCCACGTATCTTTTCATTTCGCTGCTCGGCGCCTGGCTGTTGATGCTGGCGCTGGGGATCAATCCGCTGATTGCCGCCGGCGGCGCGATAGCGGTCACGTTCTGCGCATACAATTTCCAGATCATACAGGTAGGCCATAATACCAAGATGCAGGCCCTGGCGTTCCTGCCGTGGGTTCTCGCCGCGCTGATATTCACCTACACCACCTGCCTGAAAAAGAAGAAATGGCTGCCGTGGACAGCCTTGGGCGCAGCCCTTTTCGCGCTGGCGCTGAGCTTCCAGGTAAAGGCGAACCACCCGCAGATTACATACTACCTGGCGTTGATGATACTCATCTATGTCATTGCGGTGTTCGTCCGTCTTGTCTCCGACAAGGAGCGCCGCGCAGGTCTCGGACGGTTCTTCGCCGCAAGCGGCCTCCTTCTCGTCCTCGGCTGCGCCGGTATAGCCACCAACGCCACCAAACTGCTCCCGACCTACGAGTACACCCCGTATTCGATGCGCGGAGGCAGCTCGTCAGCCGATGCGAAGGGAGACGGTTCCAAGGGTCTGAAACTGGACTACGCCACTGCCTGGTCCTATGGTTGGGAGGAACTCCCGAACCTGATGATTCCGAACTTCAACGGTGGTTCGTCATCAGGCGCGGTCGATCCGAGGGACTCGGAGACCGCGAAGCTCCTGCGTTCCGCAGGCCAGCCGAACGTCGATGAAATCTGCAAGGCTCTCCCTATGTACTGGGGCCCGCAGCCGTTCACCGCAGGGCCTATGTATATGGGTGCGGTCACCATATTCCTGTTTATTCTCGGTTTGTTCGTTTGTGAAGGAAAGGATAAGTGGTGGCTGCTTGTTGCTACGGTCCTTGCCATTTTCCTCGGTCTGGGCAGCAACTTTATGTGGTTCACCAAGCTGTTCTACGACTGCGCCCCGTTCTACAACAAATTCAGGACGGTTTCTATGGCGCTGGTGGTGCTCCAGTTCACCCTGCCTATGCTTGCGTTCACCGTCCTTGACAAATACGCCAAAGGTGATTATATCAGGGATGACCTGACCAAGCCGCTGATCATATCCTGGCTGCTTACGGCAGGCGTCTGCTTTCTGTTCTGGCTTGCGCCGGGCCTTGCCGGCTCTTTTACCGGAAGCGTGGATGCCGGTCAGCAGGAGGTGCTGGTCGATGCATTCATCGCCGACAGAATCAGTCTGCTGAAAGCTGATGCAATGCGCTCCTTCCTGATTGTTACGGCTGCGTTCGCCTTTATGTTTGTCACTAAACGTCGCAAGCTGATGGCCCTGGCGGTCTGCCTGCTTGTACTTGCCGATATGTCCGGCGTCGGCAGAAGATATTTGAACGAAAGCGACTTCGTATCCCCGAGAGCATTCAAGAGCCAGTTCAACAAGAGGCCGGTTGATGAGCAGATACTTCAGGATACCGACCCTTCATACCGTGTGCTTGACCTCACGGTGAATGTCTTCAATGACTCGCATCCGTCATATTGGCACAAGAACATAGGCGGCTATTCTCCCGCCAAGATGCAGCGTTATCAGGAGTACATCGACAGTCACCTGAATTCTGAAATCAACGCACTTTACAAGGCGCTCGGCTCCGTTTCGACCGTAGGTGAGGCCGAGGAGGCGCTGCCATATCTTGAAGGCCTGGCTTCGCTGAACTGCCGTTACATCATCCTTGGTGATGATATCGCCCTTGAATATCCTTATGCACGCGGAGCGGCCTGGTTCGACGGGGCGGAAGGAGCCGTCGAGATGACCTCGTATGCGCCTAACAGGCTTGCATACAGGTATTCGTCAGCCGAAGGCGGAAGGCTTGTCTTCAGCGAAGTGTACTACCCGCAGGGCTGGACCCTGACGATAGATGACGGGGTAGAGCTGCCGATAGAGCTCTACGGCGAACTTTTCCGCAGCGCGGAAGTCCCTGCCGGAGAGCATACTCTCGAGATGGTTTTCGCCCCGCGGTCATATGCCCTGGGCGAAGGGGTATCCCGTGCCACTTCGATATTGATTATCTTTGTCGTCCTTTTGGCGGCGGCGGGTGTCGTCGTATTTGAGAAGAAAGATGGAAGTAAGAGCTAAGAAAGCGCTCGGCCAGCATTTCCTGACCGACCAGAATGTTGCCAGAACCATAGTGGGCGCCCTCCGTACCGAAGGGCCGCGGGACGTGTTGGAGATAGGGCCCGGAATGGGCGTCCTGACACAATATCTGCTGGACCGGGAGGATATCGACTTGAAGATGGTGGAGCTGGACGGCGAGTCCGTGGACTACCTCCTCACCCATTTCAAGGACCTTCCCGGCAAGATTTACCAGGCGGATTATCTGCGCCTGGACATCCATAAGCTGTTTGCCGGTCAGTATAGGATCATAGGCAACTTCCCGTACAACATCTCTTCCCAGATTTTCTTCAAGATACTCGATGACAAGGACCTTGTCCCGGAGGTCGTATGTATGATTCAGAAGGAGGTTGCCGACCGCATTGCGGAGAAGCCGGGCAGCAAGACTTACGGAATCCTTTCCGTCCTGCTGCAGGCCTGGTATGATATAGACTATATCATCAGCGTCGGTTCCGGTGCATTCGCCCCGCCTCCGAAGGTTCAGTCCGCCGTGATCCGGCTCCGCCGCAATTCACGCACGGAACTCGGCTGTGATGAAAAGCTTTTCAAGCAGGTTGTGAAGACAGCTTTCAACCAGCGCCGCAAGACGCTTCGCAATGCTCTGAAACCTATGCTCCACGAGGGGGTGGATACGTCTGACCCTATATTTGACCTCCGAGCGGAGAAGCTCTCAGTCGAGGATTTCGTCCGTCTCAGCAAGCTGGTCGGTTAAGCCTTCCTGACCATACCCCAGTGGGTCATTTCCGTGCCCGGGAGCGGGCTGTCGTTTGCCACCTCGAAGCCGAAATGCCGGTATATCTCAACGTTCTTTTCTGAATGTGTTTCAAGATATACGGGTTTCCCCTTGTCAGCGCAGAATTCAAGCATAGGCCTGAGCAGCTTTCCTACAAGATGCTTTCCTTGGGCTTCCGGACGTACCACCAGGTTGTACCAGTACCATTCCTTTCCGCCGGTGGCTTTCATCCTGACGGAAGCGCTGTAGTCCTCGTAATGCATTATCCTGCGCAGGCTGGCAAGTCCCAGCTTGCGTGTCATCCTGATGCCTCCGTACCGGAGGAAATTCATCACGGAAACACCTTTGCACCCCGGTGGAATCCACAGAAGCCACGCATTGCACTCCGGACTGTCTGAGTAGATCACAGCCCTGGAATAGAAGTAGGTAAGGTTGAAGAGCCACATCTCACGCAGTTCCTCCTTCGTGCAGGGGTGACCTGTGAAGTAGTCGTTCAGCGGATAGCTGACACTCCCGTACGATTCCGCGGCGCAGTCGATGAATTTCGGGATGTCTTCCCTCGTCATAACGTGGAACCCCTGTGACCTGATGAATTCATTGGCTTGGGCAAGTATTTCTGATTCCGGCATATCTGTTTCAATTATCGGTAACACTGCAAAATAAGCAAATGAATTGCTTTTATAAAAGGCATTTGCTAACTTTACTTACCTATAGCCAAGAATTATTACCCAATACACCATATGATAGAATTCAAAACAATCAAACCTGCGGAACGTCAGACGTACGTTCCGGCAGAAGTGAAGGTGATAGACATCACCTCGCAGGGCATCATCTGCACCAGCGGCGGCTCATATAACGACCCGTTCGGAGGCGGTTCAGAATCAATTTAATTATGGAGGGAATAGAAATGAAAAAGATTATTTCCATAGCATTCGCCGCAATTCTTGCCGGCCTTGCAATATCCTGCCAGAAAGAAAATTCTTTCTCGGTAAATACAACTGATTCTGTTCAGTACTCGTTCAATATCACGGTGAATGAACAGTTCGGGTTTGATAGTGATGTTTCGACCAAAGGAGGTGTATCACCAAGCTATAAAACTGCTTGGGCAAACGGTGACAGGATATTCCTTTTCTTCAAACCCACTTCAGGGAGTCTGCTTACAGACACATACGCTACACTCACATATGACGGAAGTACCTGGGGAGGAGCAGTGACTGGTACGTCAAGTCTTGGGGAAGGAGGAAAGCTGTCGGCAGTATATGTATATAACCTTGACGGCAGTGTGACGCCTGAATTCTCCACCGATAAATGGACTGTTGCGACCGGCAATGTGTTCTACAACTGCCAGGCAGATGTTTCCTATACCGTCTCCGGTGACGAAATCACGGCGAGCCTTAATCTTGTAGCACCGGCCGATTTCGTTCGGTTCTCTGTTGTGGGCGCGAGCGGGCAGTTGACCTGCGATAAGGTAAAGGGTTGGAAGGATATTGCCATCGGAAGTGATTTGGCTGTCAGCAACGTCACCAATACCGGATATATGGAAGGTTTTACCAACAGCGGCCCTCCAAACGTAATGGATTACTACGGCCGTCTCGTCAGCGGGACCTCGCTTAACGGAATAAGCTGTAAATTCAGCGTTGTCAAGGAAGGTAAGGTTTATGAGCACACCGCAGCTCCGACATCAAATGCGAGGAGTTTCCAGATGAGCACATCTGCTTGGGCAGAGGCTCCCGGGAAACTTCCTGGACTGTTCTCTGTAGCAGCAGATGGCAAAGTGATACGCTTCTCGAAGGGTAACCTCCGTTATACTACAGGAAACAGCACTTGGAGTTTCTTCGTTAACCAGTATGAATATGGCCACAGCAACGATCAGGTGTCATTGTTCACCTGGGGTTACGGCATCGATTGGTCAACGAATCCGTCAACATCAACATATCTGACTACCCACACTACAGGCGAAATTTTAGCTCAATCTGAGGACTGGGGGTCAAAGGTTGGCAGTGAAGGTACCTGGCGCACTCTCACCACAGCGGAGTGGCAATATCTTTTCAATTATGATTCAAGAGTAGTAGTGATGCGTTAACTTGAACGCAACGGTTTATAAATTGTTAATATTTAATA
>JAUNNZ010000044.1 GCA_030537315.1 Bacteroidia bacterium | reverse complement strand
TCTTGTGCTGGATTGGGTACGCGAGCTGCTTGAGCCCCCAATCCTCTTCGTACACTACCTCACCATTGTTTTCCTTGATGAGGTCAACGTACTTGGCAACCGCTTCCTTCATCTGGGAATCAGACAAAACGGGAGTTGCAATGAAAACGGTTTCGTACTGTTTGATCATAATGTTGTTGATTTATTACTGATGCGTTAATTTTTTAGTCAAATAAATTTAGTTCTTTGTCATTTTGATTTTCAGTGAGTGGCTCAGGGACAATCAGTTCTTTGAGGTTGACCTTAGTCAAGATTGATTTCTCAACTATTGTCGCCACCTGTGTTACCGAGAACGGACTCTTCAAAGCAGCCTTCATCCACGCCAGCAAGAGATATGCACAGATTGCAACCCACAGATGGGTTTTAACTGCATTCTCAGAATATCCCCATAAGGCTTTGATGGTCAGGTTTCCTTTGATCCATTTGAAGAACGTCTCTATAGCCCAGCGATTCCGGTAGATGTTTGCTACTTCAAGCGGTCCGAGGTCGAAGTTGTTTGTGATGAATGATATAATCTCGTCGTTTTCAGCATCATAGTATTTGATCAGACGAAGGTTCTCCGGATACAGTTTGCTTGATTTATAGCCGGTCAGATGTATGATTTCATCTCCCACAATCCCGACAAGTTCGTTGATGTTGTAGTTTACCTCCGCAGTCTCGTACCTCATCGTAGATTTTGGCCTTGTGACGAAATAAACATTCTTCATTGTCCAGCCGTGTAATGCCTCAAAGTCCACATAAGCCTTGTCCATTGTGTATATTGCCCACTTGTATGGCTCATATTCATCAAGGAAATTACTGTCATGATAACGGCTGTTGGTCACATAGATGGAGTCTGGAATGCTACCCCTAAGGTCAAGCACCGTGTGCATCTTGACACCACCTTTGGTGTATTTTCCAAGAGCCCACTCGGCAAGTTTGACGCTGCAGGAGATTGTGGTGGAGTCTATCGCGAATATTTCCCAACCGGGAAGATAAATATCCGGGATGTTCTCCTTCGCATACATCGGACGGACTTTCTTGATGAGCCATTGGCCAAGTTTTTCGTAGATTCGGTAGTCGCGGGTCTCATTCGCTCTCGAAAGAGAAGAAGAGTCAACAGTACAGTCAAAACCCAGATGATACAGAGATTTGGCATGTGCCTTGAGTATCAATTCAATCTCATTCAGGGACTTACATCCGGCCAACTGGCCGAATAGAAGATGCTGACACTGCGTAAAACAGGACATTCGCATGCGATAGTCGCCGTTGTACTCCGCAACTGCATCGTTGAAGACCCAACGAGGAAAGTATTCCATGACTTGAGGGAAGACAAACTTGCCAGAGTTCATAACCTTGAGCTTTTTGTTGCTCAAAGTTAGCCATCACTCACTTCAAATCGTAAAATGTCAAAGAGCTAGTTAAAAAATTTGTAATCAATGGCTTGTAACGATGATGAATCACATTAACGCATCAGGTTGCGATTCAAATCGAGAAATGCCAAAACATATATAAAGTATTAAATATTAACAACTTATGAACACGTGCGTTCAAGTTAACGCATCACTACTATTGTTGATTAATAAATTAGGCCCCGATATTTCGGGGCCGCAAATATAGGTATAACTTGTGAAAAAACCAAATGTTATTCAGCAGTATAGCATTCCGGATGAAGGGCTGTCAGGTCAAGGGACTTGTAGAACTGCTGGATGCGGTCGGTGTCGGCCCTGGCATCATCCGTAAGCTCGAAGGAAGGACCGTGGGCAAATATCTTTTTCTTGTAATCGTAGTACCCGGCGTAAACCGGAACGCCGGTGTGGCTCGCTATCGAGTGATAGCCTGTTTTCCATTTGCGTACAGCCTTGCGCGTGCCTTCAGGGCACATGCACAGGTAGAAGGTGTCGGATTTCTCCATCTCGTGCATCACGCCCATCAACACCTTCTGAGGGTGTGAACGGTCGATAGGGAATCCTCCGAGTGCGCGGAGCATGAGGCCGAACGGGAAGAAGAAAGCTTCCTTCTTTATCATAACCTTGAATTTCACGCCTACGCTTCGTGCGTACATGTAGCCTATGACGAAATCCCAGATGCTGGTGTGGGGCGCGGCGAGGAAGATCGCCTTCTTCTCCGGGATGACGCTGTCACTGTCGCTGGCGTACCGCCAGCCGAACAGCTTGAACATTACGAATCTGGCGAACTTAGGACTCATTGCAGTCGAAGAATTTGCCGTCACCGTCGGAATCGATGGTGTGCGCGAGTTTTTCTATATTGAGAGACCGTGCGCTTGCATCCACGATGTCCTTGTAGATACCGCCCTGCTTGTATACTTCATCAGGGTCTCCGCTCTGCTCCACGCGTCCCTGACGGAGGGCGTAGATGATGTCGGAGTCGATGATCTGGGATATCGAGTGGGATATGATGATGACGGTGCGGCCCTTCTTGATCTCATCTATGCTGGCCTTGATCTGCTCTGTCGCAATGGCGTCAAGGGATGCCGTAGGCTCGTCCAGGAAAATGATAGGAGGGTTCTTGAGGAACATCCTGGCAATCGCGATGCGCTGCTGCTGTCCGCCGGACAGCTGGGTGGCCTGTGACTGGAAGCCGTTCGGCAGACCGACTATCTGGTCATAGATGTATGCCTTGCGGGCTGCATCTTCGATTTCCTCAAATGTTGCGTCCGGCTTGCCGTAACGGATGTTGTCCTCGATCGTGCCGTCGAAGATGTGGTTCTTCTGCAGCACAAGGCCTATGTTGTCACGCAGGAAGTGCGTGTCATAGTCCTTCAGGTCGACACCGTCGAGCGTGATGCTTCCGCAGTCCGGGCTGTAGAACTTGTCCAGGAGGTTGACGATGGTCGATTTGCCCGCTCCGCTGAGTCCCACGAGAGCGGTGATCTTGCCGCTGTCTATATGCATGTTGATGTCATATAGTGCCTTGGTGCCGTTAGGGTAGGTGAAATCGACGCTGCTGATGACGAAATTGCCTTTGACCTTCTCAGGACGGTAGCTGCCTGAAGGCTCGATCTCGGAGTCGGAATTCAGGATGTCGAAATAACCCTCGGCATAGATAAGGGCGTCGTTCATGTCGTCGAAGATGCGCTGGAGCTGGGTGATAGGCGCGACCACGTTGCTGAAGAGCATAACGTGGTACATGATCTTACCGATGGACATCCCCGGATATTCGATGAGCACCAGATAGGCGGTGAGAATGATGATGAGCACTGTGCCCACCTGCTTCACGAAGGTCTTGAGGCCGTTGTAGTAGAAGGAGGTCTGGCGGACCTTCATCTGGTCATCGGTGAACTTGGTCTGGAGGTCCCACTGCTTCTCGCTTTCGATTTTCTCGCGGTTGAAGCTCTTGATCACATTGATGCTCTCGATGATGCTCATTATGCCGTGGCTCTTGACTTCGCGGAGCGTCCTCATGTTGCGGCGCCAGCCGTTGAGTTTCTTTGCCTGGCGGACGGTGATCCAGAAATAGATAGGTACGATGAAGAGTGCCGTGAGCCCGACATAGACGTTGGCCACGAAGATGAGGATGAGGGCGAGAACCGCACTTGTGAAAAGAGGCAGGAGGTCTATGAAGAAGTTCTGCACCGTGCGGCTGAGACTGCTGACACCCTGGTCGATTCGGGTCTGGAGCTGGCCTGTGGCGTTCTCCTGGCGGGAAAAGAAAGCCATGCGGAAGGAGAGTATCCTGTCCACCACCGCCTGGCTCATGTCCTTGCTGACGAAGATGCGCATACGCTCGCCGTAGTAGCTCTGGGCGTAGGTGATTCCTACTGAAACGAGCTCCTTGCCGAGAAGCACGGCGGAGATGATCGTGAGGATGCGTGCGGCTTCCGACCAGTCGAAATTGCCTTTGCCCACAAGGGCGTTGACCTTGTCGACGGTCCAGTCGAGGACGACTGCGTTCACCTGGGCCAGGAGGGACCCGATGAGAGTCAGGATCAAGGTCAGAATCACCAGCCACCTGTAGGGCTTGACAAATGGCTTGATGTTCTTGAAAAGTTGGAAAATGTTCATATCAGATATTTACATCCTCGAGCTCCTCCTCGCTCCGCAGGTTGCGGCGGATGAAGTTCTGGCGCTCGATAGTGTTGTCTCCCATATAGAATTCCATAATCTCGGCGATGGACTCCTCTTCTGCGAGCTTGACAAGGTCAAGACGCATATTCTCGCCGATGAAATCAGCGAATTCGCTGGAACTGATTTCTCCAAGACCTTTGAAACGTGTGATCTCGACGCCTGTCTTGAGGGCGGCGATGGCCTTTTCCTTTTCTTCCGGAGAATAGCAGTAACGGTTCTCCTTCTTGTTGCGGACGCGGAAGAGAGGGGTCTGGAGTATATGGACGTGACCTCTGCGGATGAGGTCAGGGTAGTACTTCATGAAGAAGGTGAGCACAAGCATACGGATGTGCATTCCGTCATCATCGGCATCGGTCGCAACGACGATGTTGTTGTAGCGGAGGTTCTCGAGGTCATCCTCGACGCCGAGTGCGGAGATGAGGAGGTTCAGCTCTTCGTTCTCTGCAACTTTCTTGCGGCTCTCCTTGTAGCAGTTGATAGGCTTGCCGCGGAGTGAGAACACCGCCTGGTAGTTGGCGTTGCGGGCCTTCGTGATGGTTCCGCTCGCGGAGTCGCCCTCGGTGATGAATATCGATGAGCGCTCGATGTCATCCTGGGTCTTGTCGGTGACCTTGTCGTTGTAATGGAAGCGGCAGTCGCGGAGTTTCTTGTTATATACGTTCGCCTTCTTGTTGTGCTCGCGGGTCTTCTTCTGGATGCCTGAAATCTCTTCGCGCTCCTTCTGGCTCTGCTTGATCTTCTCCTCGATCACCGGGATGAGATCGGTGTGCATGTGAAGGTAGTTGTCGAGGTTCTTGGCGACGAAGTCGTTCACGAACGAACGGATTGTCTGGCCGTGCTCGCCCCTGTCGGGCTTCTCCCACATGTAGGTGGATCCGAGTTTGACTTTGGTCTGCGCCTCGAAGGTAGGTTCCTGGATCTGTATGCTGATGGCGCCGACGACTCCCTGGCGGCAGTCCTGCGGCTCGTAGTTCTTCTTGAAGAAGTCCTTGAGAGTCTTCGCGATAGCCTCGCGGTAGGCTGCGAGGTGGGTGCCTCCGTCGGAGGTGTACTGGCCGTTTACGAAGGACTTGATGTTCTCGCCGATGGCGTCGCCGTGGGTGAGGACAATCTCGATGTCTTCGCCTTCCAGGTGGATGGGAGGGTAGAGCGGCTCCTCTCCGAGACTCTCGTTGACGAGGTCGAGGAGGCCGTTTTCGGATTTGTAGGATACTCCGTTGAGGACGAGCGTGAGGCCCTTCTTCAGGTAGGAGTAGTTCTTTATCATCGTCTCGACAAAGTCGAGGTTGTAGTTGAAGTCCTTGAAGAGTGCGGCGTCAGGGAAGAATTCCACGAGGGTGCCGTTCTTCTCCTTGGTGGCGCCGGTGCCTTCCTCCTTGAGCTCTCCGCTCTCGAAGCGGGCCCAAGAGCATTCGCCGTCGCGGTATGAACAGACGTGGAAGTCCTTGGAAAGGGCGTTGACCGCCTTGGTGCCGACACCGTTCAGTCCGACTGACTTCTTGAATGCCTTGTCGTCGAACTTGCCGCCGGTGTTGAGGATGCTGACGGCCTTGACGACCGACCCGAGAGGGATGCCTCGGCCGAAGTCGCGCACGCGGACGTGGTTGTCCTCGATGTCGATCTGGATCTGCTTGCCGAAGCCCATCGCGTACTCGTCGATGGAGTTGTCGATGATCTCCTTCAGGAGAACGTAGATGCCGTCGTTGGGATTGCGTCCGTCACCGAGACGGCCGATGTACATGCCCGGCCTCATCCGGATGTGCATCACGCCTTCAAGGGTGCGTATGTTGTCGTCTGTGTAGTTACTGTTTTGCTGCATTTCTCTTCACTACCCCCTTCAGGTGGAGGATTACCGGCTTCTTCTGGTTGGAAAGGTAAACTGTGAGTGTCTTGTCGAACGGGAACGGGCCGTCCTCGTTCGAATATGTGGCGGTTACTGTGCCGCTCTGGCCCGGGGCGAGTTTCGTGCGGGTCCAGTCAACCTCGGTGCAGCCGCAGGAGCTGACAACGGCGAGGATGAGGACGTCCTCTTCGGTTTCGTTGGTATAAGTGAACGTACAGGTCTGCGGGCCATCCTTGAGGCCCACGGTGCCGAAGTCATGGACAGTCTGGTCGAAATCCGGACTGGAGAGCAACAGCGTGGCCAATATCAGAAAAAGACTTTTCATATCTTTGCAAAGTTACGATAAAAATATTACTTTTGTGAGTCGAAAAAAAGCAACTTATTAACAATCTCATAACATTATGGCATATATTATTTCTCCAGACACCTGTGTAGCTTGTGGTACTTGCCAGTCCGAGTGCCCGAAAGGCGCTATCAAGGAAGGTGACGTTTATTCAATTGACCCTGAAATCTGCATCGAGTGCGGTACTTGCGCTGATGCCTGCCCAATGGGCGCCATCTCACAGGGTGAGTAATTGACGATTACATTTTAAAAAAATAAATGGCCGCGATTCAATCGCGGCCATTTTCATTTTATGGCAACCCTGATCTCGGGGAAGGTGTCAACGATGAAGTCTGGGGATGCGGTGGCGAGCGTGGTTCGGTCGTGGTTGCCGTAGGCTACGCCGCAGGTGCGGCAGAGGGCGCCGGCGCCCATCAGGATGTCGAAGGTGGTGTCGCCGACCACGAGAGTCTCGCCGGCGCTGGCGCCGAGGCGTTCCAGGAGTTTCAGGACCATATCGGGCGAAGGCTTGGGCTCGTAGTGGTCGGAGCTGGTGGCTATTTCGTCGAATATGCCGTCGATGCCGTAGTTCTGCAGGATGACGTGCAGGGAGTTCGAGCCGCGGGAGGTGGCGATGGCCAGTTTCAGACCGGCGCCGTGAAGTTCGAGAAGGGTCTCTTTTACTCCCGGGAAGAGTTTTATATGCTCCGTCGCGACGGAGAAGAAGTTCTCGCGGTAGATCCGCACTCCCTCGTCAACTCGGTCTTCCGGCACGCGGCCTCCGATGCGTATGGTCTCGCTGAGCGGCAGGCCTATGGTGGCCTGTATCTGCGCGCGCGGTTGCGGCGGCAGCCCCATTATCTCCAGGGTGGTATCCACAGTTTTGATAATACCCTCGCTGGTGTCAGCGAGGGTACCGTCAAAATCGAATATGATGTGTCTGATCATTATTCAAGAGGACGCATTACGAACTCTACGGAGTTGCCTGCGAGGAACTTGGATGCGAATTCCTTGACGTCGTCAGGCGTAAGGGCCTTTACAGCTGCCTCGTACTCGGTCATATGGTCGATTCCGTAGTGTACGTTCTTGAAGATCTCGTTTTTCCAATAGTTGTTGTGGAGCTTGGATTCCGGGATGTTCTTCTCAAGATTCTTGATGGTCTTGTCGAACTGCTCTGCGGTAGGGCCGTTGGCGGCGAGGTCGACGATGGTCTGCTGGGCGATTTCGCGAAGCTTGTCGGCCTGGTCTACATTGGTGTCGAAGGCAACCTGAAGGACGTAGCATCCCTCATTGGCGACGCTTTCCGTACCTGTGCTTGCGCCATAGGTGCCGCCTTCTGCCTCGCGGAGGGTCTCCACGTACGCCATATCAAGGATGTAGCTGAGGGCTTCTGCGGCAACGTCGTTTGCGCCAGTGTAAGGAGCTTCGGCTCTGTACATCTTGACGCAGGTTACCTTAGGGGTCTGCATCTTGGCCTTGAAGTCGTCCACGAGGGTGCTTGCGGTATAGCCGTCGTTACGTTTGATTACGGATGTGGCCTTCTTGCCCTTTGCGATTGAGCCGAGGTACTTCTGCACGAGTGGGAGCGCCTCGTCGATCTTGAAGTCGCCGACGATGACTGCGGTTGCGCCTGCAGCATCGGCGAACAGTCTGCGCATGCAGTTTTCGAACACTTTGAGATCGGCGCCGGCGAGGGTGGCCTCGTCGATCATACGGGTGCGGTCGCCATCGTAAGCCTTGTCATACATCTCCTTCTGGAGCTTGTAGTTGGACTGCTCCATAAGTGCAGGGAGAATGGTCTTGATCTGGTCGACGCCCTTGCTCCACTCGGCCTCGTCGAAGCGAGGATCCGCGAAGTTGAGGTATGCGAGCTGGAGCGCGGTCTCGAAGTCCTTTACGGTAGAGGTTCCTGCCACTCCGTGGTTGTATTTCTGAACAAATGCGTTTACGCTGACCTGCTTGCCGGAAAGCATCTTGTTTAAGGTGCTGTTGGAGAACTGTGAGATTCCGGTGTTGTTTGCATAGAGCTGTATGAGGTTTTCGTCCATCGCATTGAGTTCGTTGTCCTCGATGAGGCTGCGACCGCCGCGCTTGGCGATGGTGAAGGTGATCTGGTCTTTCTCGCAGTCGGTAGGGAGAAGGATGACCTTCAGTCCGTTTTCAAGCATATACTCGGTAGAGCCATAGATGCCGGCCTTGGTGCTCTTGACTTTGCTGCCCTTGAGAGCTGCCGGATCAAGGAAGGCTTCAGGAATTTCTTCGCCTGCAGGAGCGGCGATCTCTGCGTTCTTGACCTTTGTGATGACTGCCTGGATTTCTTCAGCGGTAGGGACTGCTATGCCTTCACCCTCTTTGCCGAAGTAAATGACTGCCATATTCTCCTCGGTGATGAGGGACTGCGCGGCCTGGTTGATGATTGCAGGCTGGAGCTGAGGCATAAGGGCCTGGACGAGCTGGAGCTCGACTGCAGGGTCCATATATGAGTAGTTCTTGTAGAAGTTGTTGATAAGAGGGTTTACGAGCTCGCTGTTCTTGCGGGTTGCGGCCTGGTTGGCGGCCTGCTCGTACTGGGAGATGATCTCGGCTTTTGCGCGGTCGATCTCGCTGTCGGTAAAGCCGTAGCGGTGCATTCTTTCGAACTCGGTGAGAGCCGCCTCGAAAGCTTCGAGGTCGCGGCCGTCCTTGCCGACGGTTCCGGTCTGGACGGCGTCAACACCCTTGATCAGATTGCCGATACCGAAGCCGGACTGAATGAACGGGCAGTCGGGATCAGAAGCGACTTCCTGAAGACGTTCGTTCATTATGCGGTCTGTTATGCTCTGTACAAGGTCGGTCATAAGACCTACCGGAGTGCTGTTGAACATTGTCGGGCGCTCCTCGCTCTTCCATATTACCTGGAAGGAATTGTTGGTGTTCTCAGGGTCGGTGATGATGGCGATGACAGGTTCCGCGTTTACGGGGATTATGATATTCTCCTTCTGTGCCGGGTTCTCCTCGGCAGGGATGTCGGCGAAGATCTTCTGGATCTTTGCTTCAACCTCGTCGACATTTACGTCGCCGACCACGATGAGGGCCTGGTTGTTAGGGGTGTACCACTTGTGATAGAAGCTGGTGAGGTCTTCAGGCTTGAAGTTCTTGAGGTTTTCCTCGCTGCCGATGAGCATGCGAAGGCCGTCGGCGTACTTGGTGCCCTTGAAGAGGGCGTCGAAGTACTTCTCGTTGTTGCGCCAGCTTGCGGTGTTGCGGGTGCGCTTCTCCTCGATGATGACGCCGCGCTCGGCATCGATCTCTTCAGGCTCGCAGAGGACGAAGTGTGAGTAGTCGTGCATTATGAGGATGCAGGAATCAACAACTGTGTCGTTCACGAGAGGGATGTTGTTGAGGAGGTATATGGTCTGCTCAACGCCTGTAGAAGCATTGACATTGCCGCCGAAGCTGGCACCGATGCTTTCGAGGTAGTTGAGGATACCCTTGCCAGGGAAATTCTTGGTGCCGTTGAAGCACATGTGCTCAAGGAAGTGGGCGAGACCGTCCTGGTTTGGAAGTTCTTCCTGGATGGCGCCTGCATCAGTGCAGAGCCAGAATTCTGCACGCTGTGCAGGGAGTTCGTTGTGACGGATATAATAGGTAAGACCGTTGTCGAGCTTGCCTGTCCTGACTGCCGGGTCGTTTGGAAGCTGCTGGAGCTGCTGGGCCTGGCTGAATGCTGCCGCGCATACGAGCGCGAGAATGGAAACAATAAACTTTTTCATTTATAAATAGGTGATAGGTTCTTTTATGTTTTTTTGTCCTTTAGACGAAATTTTCACTCAAAGACTACTAACAAATATAAGTTTTTTTCATAATTTTGCACTATAAGAATAATTTATAGTAACCGATATGTTTGAAGACTTCAAGATCAAGGTTTTCCTTCAGGTCGCGGAATGCGGGAGCTTTACCGCAGCGGCAAAGGAACTAGGTGTCAGCCAGCCGGCAATCAGCCAGAATATTGCTGAAATCGAGCGCTCTGTAGGTGCCAAGTTGTTCAATCGCTCGCGCGGTAATGCGACTCTTACAGAGAAGGGTGAAATGTTTATGAAGCACGCGCTTCAAATTCAGAATTCATATCGTATGGCAGCCGAAACTTTTGCGAGTCCAAAATCTTTGCTTATAAGAAACGTGCTTCATAACGGCAGGAAGTGCAATATTCTCATAAAGGACGGGCGTTTTGCAGACCTCCAGGCTTCTGCGGAGGCGTCTGCCGACAGAATCATCGAGGCCGAAGGCCTTGCCATCCTGCCTGCCATGTACAATACGCACACCCACGCGGCGATGAGCCTGCTTCGCGGCTATGCCGACGATATGCCTCTGCAGAAGTGGCTCACTGAATATATATGGCCTTACGAAGACAAACTGACTCCGGCTGACATCGCCGAGGGCAGCCGGTATGCGGTCAGCGAAATGATAGACTCGGGTACCGTGTTCTTCAATGATATGTATTTCGAGGTCGACCAGACCATAGATGTCGTGAAGGAGGCGGGCATACGCGCCGCAATCGGCATTACCGTGATGGATATGCACTCCAAAGCCGTGACAGATGCCAAGAATAAATATATCAAGGAGTTCGTTGATCCGACAGGCGGTCTGGTGAGCCTGGTGATGGCCCCGCACGCCGTATATACAGTATGCAAGGAGAACCTTGTCAAACGCGCTGCCTTCGCGCGCGACCACGGGATGAAACTGCACATACATCTTTCTGAAACGGCCACCGAAGTCGCCGACTGTGTCCGCGACCATGGAATGACTCCGGTCCGTTACCTCGATTCCATCGGTTTCCTCGGCCCTGACGTGATTGCCGCCCACTGCGTGCACGTTGACAAGGAGGAATGGGACATCCTCGCAAAGCGGGGAGTCACAGTCAGCCACTGCCCTTGCTCCAATATGAAGCTCGGCAGCGGCCGTTTCCCGTACGAACTCGCCATTCCGTCCGGCGTCCGCATCACCCTCGGCACAGACGGCTGCTCGTCCAACAACAACCTCGACCTGCGCGAGGAGATGAAATTCGCCGCACTTCTTGCAAAGGTGAACGGTGACCCGACCCTCCTTCCTGCGGAAGAAGTCTTCAAATGGGCCACCCGCAACGGCGCCGAAGCCTTCGGCCTCAACGCCGGCGAAATCGCCCTCGGGCGCGACGCCGACGCTCTGCTCATCGACCTCGCCGATCCCCGTATGGTTCCGTGCCACAATCTCATCTCGAATTTCGTGTACTCTGCTGACTCCTCCTGCATCCGCCATGTCCTCTGCGCAGGCAGGGTGGTGAAATGATTAAATGCCATAGAATGAAAAAACTCAGTAGTTTTTACATTTTGTGGTAGAGATTATAGATGCTTTGATTGAAATGCTGTCGTAAAATGAAAATTTTGCGGCAGTATTTCATTCTGTGACAAATTTAATTCGCCTGCGGGTGCGGCTTTCTGACGATTTCCCTCGGTGAGAAGTTGCAGATGCTTACTCCTATAAATATAAAGGCAGTTGCAATCGCTTTTGGCCATGTCATCGTGTCCAGGCCCAGAGCAAAGCTTATGGACATTGCGATTACCGGCTGGAGGTAGGTGTACATGCAAACGATCATAGGTTTGATGCGTTTCTGGCCTATAGGGATCAGGAAGTATGCGATGAAGGTGGCAAAGACCACCACGAAAAGAATCTGCAGTATAATGTTTGACGGAATCTGCGCGTACGGTATTGTGGCCAGGTCTCTGATGCCGAAAGGAAGTGAATACAACGTGGCGAATATGAACATCCATTTCATGAAGGTCACCACACGGTACTTCTTGATCAGCGGCTTGAAGATTCCTACGTATGTCGCAAAGCTCAGCACGTTCACAACCATCAGGACAATGCCCCATATCGACGTCTCCGATGCCCCTGATCGGATGCTCACGCTGTTCAGGACGATGAAGACCACACCGGCAAAACTGATTGCCAGCCCGATGACTCCGTGCTTTGTTATCCTGTCTTTGAGAACGATTGCAGCTACTATCATTGCAGCAATCGGACTGAGCAGACTGATGAGCGACGCGTCCACCGGAGTAGTCATTGTTATTGCCTTAAGGAATGATATCTGGGTGAGGAAGAGGCCGAGGAATGAGGCCGCCGCGATTTTCAACATATCGCGGCGCTCCACCTTCTCCGCCTTCGGCAGGAAAGCGGAAGCTATCCAGAAAAGGATCAGCGCCCCGAGCGCGCGCAGGCAGAACAGCGCCATCGGGCTTATCAGTCCGCAGTTCGATATGTTCTTGCACGCGACAAGATTCAGCCCGAATATGGCATATGCACCTGCGCACGCAAGGTTTCCTATCAATGTGTCTTTTCCGTCATTCATCCGTTTTGTGAATAGCCGCGCAAAATTACTATATTTATATGTCTTTAATGCATTTCGGCGAGAGAGATTTCGTGTCGGAAGAATTTGAAGGGTAGAATTGAAGTTGAATGAAATGTTAAGAAATGCATCCATGAGAAAAACTTACCATTTGTGCCTCTCGTCTCACGATGAGGTGATGTTCCGTGATCAAGAAGATTATATCCGTGGTTTCAACTGCTTTGCAGAAGCTGTACTTGAAACCGAGTCGCGTGCTCTCGCCGATGGCGAAATGAGCACGCACGAACACTTCGGTGTGCAGACTGATAATCACAAATACGTTATGTATTTACAACGGAACAAATATGGCTCACCGCCAAAAGTCCGTGGAAGATTTGTTGATTAACCGAACACCTTGCA
>JAUNNZ010000060.1 GCA_030537315.1 Bacteroidia bacterium | reverse complement strand
ACTCAACATGTATAATAATCTAATATTAACCGTCCAACTATTGGGGTTCACATCATGTTTGGCGGGGGGTAGTCGCAATATTGGCCGAAAATGCGACTGGCCATAGAACTTTGCCGGAAATGCGACCGGTCAAATAACTTTGCCTAAAATGTGACCGGTCGTGTGACAGGCGGCTGGTTATTTTGAGGCCAGGGGTGAGAAGGTGTCGGCGAAGTAGTGGTTTCTCAGCTGCTTTTTGACCGGGTTGCCGGTGAGGGTGAGGGTGGCGGAGACCGGGAGGGTGGCGCTGGAGGTGCCGATGCTGAGGGTGTAGCTGCCGTCGGAGATGGTCCAGTAGCCTGCCGGGTTGTTCTCTATATCGTAGTATGAGCCTCTGCTGGTGCCGCCGGTGCTGAGGGCACTGTCGTCACTGCTGCTGCCGCCGTTGTTGCTGAGGGCGATGCTGTCGTCAGGGGTATTGTTGACGGTGAACCAGGCGAGCTGGTCGAGGGCGAGGCGGAAGGTGACGCGGGTGGTCTCGCCAGGGGCGAGGGCTACGCGGGTGAAGCCTTTGAGCTGCAGCGGTTTGAGTGGCTGTCCGGAGGCTGGGGAGGCATAGAGTTGGACGATTTCGGTGCCGGCGGTGTTGGAGGTGTTGGTGACGTCGCAGCTTACAGTAATCCATTCGGTGTTAGTTGATACCGTTAATTGAGATGCTGTATTGTCACCGCTATCATCATTATTATTAACTGAATTAAGTTTGGTAAGGTCATCGGCTGTCGATGCAGGAGATTGATCCTTTGATGAAACTGAATTAAGTTTGGTAGCTGAATCAAGTATGACGATGTCTTCTTCGATCTTTATTCCGCTGTACTTGAACGATGAGTATGAGAGGCCGAAGCCGAATGGCCAGGCGACCTTTTCGGGCTCGACGGCGTTGTTGTAGCAATACAATTCCTGTGCTTCGGTGCGAGGGTAGGAGACGCAGAGCTTGCCGGACGGGTTGACGGCGCCGGTGAGGATGTCGGTGAGGGCGTTGGCGCCTTCTTCGCCCGGGTACCAGGCTTCGATGATGGCGGCGCAGCCGGAGGCGATCTCATCGATGACCATAGGGCGTCCGCCGAACATCACGAGTATGACGGGCTTGCCGGTGGCGATGAGTTCCTTGACGAACTGCTCCTGCTCACCCGGGAGACGTATGCTGCTGCGGGAGCGGTTCTCGCCGCAGAGGAAGATGTTTTCGCCCATCGCGGCGATGATGACGTCGCTTTCTGAAGCGAGCTTTATGGCTGATTTCCAATCTGTCGGGTCGGATGATTCAAGCCTGCGGACAGGAAGGAGGCGTGCGCGCTGGTCGCCGCTCTTCATTATCTGCATATCGTTGATGGAACTCCAGTCGCAGCCGCGCTCGTAGGTTACGCGGCCGGGATATTTGGCGCTGAATGCGTCGAGGAAGGTCTCGACGGTGAGGGCGTTTTCGTCAACTTCGTGGTTGAAGAAGAATTTCTGCATGCACTGGAAGGTGTAGTCGCCGAGCATGCTCCAGGAGGAGTTGGCGTTAGGGCCGACGACGGCGACGGACTGGCCTTCGGCAAGTGGCAGCAGACCTTTGTTCTTCAGTAGAACGATGGACTGGGTGGCGAGTTCGTAGGCGGTCTGGCGGCTTTCGGCAGGGTCGAGGTCGAGTGGGCCTTCCTCATAGAGTTTAGGATTCTTGTCGAGGAGGCCGGCGCGCGCCTTCATAAGGAGCGCGCGCTTTACTGAAGGCTCGATGTCGGCCTCGGTAAGCAGTCCTTCTTCAATGAGTTGCGGAATGAGACGATAGCATTCGTTGTCCGGAAGCTCGAGGTCGTTGCCGGCCTTGATGGCTTCGATCGCATAGCGTTTCTGGTTCTCAAGCGTGTGTGAACCGTCGTTCTGGTTCATCGCATAGTAGTCGGTGACTACAAGGCCGTCGTAGTGGAGATAGCCGCGCAGGATGTGCTGGATGAGGGTGTCGCTGGCGACGGCATACTGGTTGCGGAACTTGTCATAGGAGGTCATCAGCGAGGTGCTTCCGGCGGTGCGGATGATGGCTTCGTGTGGGTAGAGGACCTCTTCGTAGATTTCTTTCCAAGGCAGGGTGTTGGCGCCGCCGTAGCCGAGAAAGTGCTTTGTGGTGGCGGCTACGCCTTCCTTCAAGCCTTTGCTCTGAAGGCCCTGGACGAAGGCGGTGCCCATTGCTGCGGTGAGGTACGGGTCCTCGCCGCAGGACTCCTCGATACGTGACCAGTTGGCGTTGCGGATGAGGTCAACCATAGGGGAGAGGGCGAGCTGCTGGCCTACGGCGCGCATCTTTTCAGCAGTGAGGGTGGTCTTCTGCTTGAGGAGATCCGGATTCCAGGTGCAGGCGATGCCGATGGACTGGGGATAGGAGGTCGCGCCCTTGGCGGTGAGGCCGGCGAGGGCCTCGTCGTGGACGATGGCCGGGATGCCGGCCGGGGTCTCGTTCATCAGGTAGTCCTGGATGTCCTTTACAAACTGGCGGATCTGGTCGGCGTCCATATCAAGTGAGCTGGTGCACTGGCAGATATGGCCTACTCCGTATGGGATTTTCTGGCGGCATAGCTCGAGGTCGAGCTTGCCGTCGGTGATGAGCTCGTTCGGGTAGAATCCGAACAGCTGGGCTGTCTTGTCGTTGATGCTAAGGCGGGAATAAACCTTGTCAACCTGTTTCATGAGTGCCTTTTCGGTATTTTCCTCAGCTGTTGTGCAAGAAGCTAACATAATGATTGCCAATAAATAAA
>JAUNNZ010000043.1 GCA_030537315.1 Bacteroidia bacterium | reverse complement strand
GAGGCCCGAGGCCTCTACAGTAAAATATTTTCAAAAAAATGTGTCAAACTTCCGGTGCGATCAGAATAATCCAAAACCACTTGATTACTTTCTTTCTTGTCGTTTCTTTCATTTCGTGAAAAATTGTCGTAATATAATTACGACTTAATATATGAGGCACAAAATTAGCGATTTAATTTTGAAATTCTGCGACTTTCTGCTTTTCTTTGCAACACGAAAATAATATAAGGAATGAATATGGAGGGGAATCTTATTATCGTTGAGTCGCCTGCCAAGGCGAAAACCATTCAGAAATTCCTGGGCAAGGATTTCATCGTAAAATCCAGCTTCGGGCACATCCGCGACCTGCAGGACAAGAGCCTGAGCGTAGATATAGAAAACGGTTTCAAACCGGAGTACGTCGTCCCGGCAGACAAGAAGCATCTCGTCGCCGATCTCAAGAAAACAGCCGAAAGCGTGGGCACTGTCTGGCTCGCGTCCGATGAGGACCGCGAGGGAGAGGCCATCTCCTGGCACCTCACCGAAACGCTCGGCCTCGATCCGAGCCGGACGCACAGAATAGTATTCCACGAAATCACAAAGGACGCCATCGTCAATGCCATCAAGAACCCGAGAAGCATCGATATGGGCCTTGTCTATGCACAGCAGGCCAGACGTGTCATGGACCGCCTGGTGGGTTTTGAACTTTCACCTATCCTCTGGCGCAAGATCCAGCGCGGACTTTCAGCGGGCCGAGTACAGTCCGTGGCACTCCGCCTGATAGTAGATCGCGAACGCGAGATAATGTCCTTCAAGAGTGAGCCGTACTACAAGGTCGATGCAGTTTTCAATGCCGGCGGCGTCAAGGTCAAGGGCACTCTGGACACCAGATTCAAGACCCTCGGGGAAGCCAGGGAATTCCTGAACGACAGCATAGGCGCACAATATGAGGTCGCTTCCGTCGAGAAGAAGGAAGGCGTCCGCTTCCCGGCTCCGCCGTTCACGACCTCCACCCTCCAGCAGGAGGCATCCCGCAAACTGCACTTCTCCGTAAGCAATACGATGAGAGTCGCCCAAAGTCTCTACGAGCGCGGTCTCATCACCTACATGCGTACCGACTCCACCAATCTGTCCACTCTTGCTCTCGGCACCGCCAAGCAGTTCATCCTGGACAATTTCGGTCCGGAGTACCAGCACACGCGCCAGTACAAGACGCACGCCAAGGGCGCCCAGGAAGCGCACGAGGCCATCCGTCCCACATACATCGCCAACACCGACATAGAAGGTACGGCAGACGAGAAGAAACTTTACCAGCTCATCTGGAAACGCACGCTTGCCTGCCAGATGTCAGAGGCGCGCGTGATGAGTACCAATATCAAGGTCGCATCGGACAAGCGTCCCGAGAAATACGCCATCCAGGCATCCGAGATTCTCTTCGACGGCTTCCTGAAGATATATATGGAAGGCACCGATGACGAGCAGGACATCGAAGACACGACCGTGATTCCGGAAGTCCACGAAGGCGACACCCTTCAGGAAAAGGGCGTCACCGCCGAGTGCAAATTCACTTTGCCGCCGTTCCGCTATTCCGAGGCCACCCTTGTCAAGAAACTCGAGGAACTCGGAATCGGCCGCCCGTCCACCTATGCACCTACGATCACCACGCTCACGACAGGGCGCGGCTACATAGCGAAGGGCAACAAGGAAGGCAGCAAGGTCGCAGTGACCAACCTTTCGCTCAAGGGCGGAATCATCAGCGAAAGCTCGAAGACCGAGACCGTCGGCGCGGAAAAGGGCAAGCTCCTTCCTCAGGAAATCGGAATCATCGTGACCGACTTCCTCATGGACAACTTCGATGACATAATAGATTACGACTTCACGGCAAACGTGGAGAAGTCCTTCGACAGCATCGCCGAAGGCGACACTGTATGGAACGAAGTCATATCTTCTTTCTATGGCCCGTTCCACAAAAAAGTTGAAACCACACTTTCAGACGGGCAGTTCAACCACGTGGAGCGCATACTCGGCACCGACCCTTCCGACGGAGAGCAGCTTGTCGCGAAATTCGGCCAGTACGGCCCATACGTCCAGAAAGGCGACGGCGAGAAGAAGCAGTTCGCCAGCCTCGCCAAGGGCCAGCTGATTGAAAGCATCACCCTGGAGGACGCCATCAAGCTTTTTGACCTTCCACGCACCGTCGGGCAGCTCGACGGCGCCGACATAGTCGTCCTGAAGGGACGCTTCGGCCCTTATATCAAGCACGGTGACAAGAATGTCGCACTCCCCAAGGGCTCCGACCCTCTGAAGATCAGTCTCGAAGCCTGCGTGGCACTGATTCAGGAATCAGCTGCAGGTTCGGGCGTCAATGCCGTGATCAAGGAATTCAAGGAGAAGGATTTCTCAATCCTCAACGGCAGGTACGGTCCATATATCAAGCACGCTGGAGGCAACTACAAGATCCCTAAGGGAACCAGGCCTGAAGAACTTTCAGAGGAAGACTGCGAAAGGATCGTGGCGGAAAGCGCACCCGCAGCACGCAAGTTCACGAAATTCAAGAAAAAGAAATAGACGTTATGACCTCTTATCACATCGATGACGTTGACAGGAAGATCCTGTCATTCCTTGTCAACAATGCAAGAATGCCTTTCCTCGAGATTGCACGCGAATGCGGAATCTCGGGCGCCGCAGTCCACCAGAGAGTCCGCAAACTGGAAACGAACGGCGTGATCTCCGGCTCGAGGCTCATCGTCAAGCCGGGCACGCTCGGGCTCAATGTCTGCGCCTTCATCAGCCTCTCCCTCTCCGAGGACAACAAGTACCCAGAGGTTGTCGCCGCATTGAAGCACGTTCCCGAAATCGTCGAATGCCATTTCGTCACGGGCAAAGCCGCCCTTTTCCTCAAGGTGTATTGCCTCGACAATGACCACCTCATGGAAATTCTTCTCAACACGATCCAGCGCATCCCTTACGTCCAGTCAACGGATACGATGATCTCGCTTGACGAAGCGTTCGAGCGCGAGGTCTGGGTCAAGGATTACAAGAACACGAGCTTCAGGGCTCTGTCGAAGTAGCTACAGGGTCAGGATATACTCCGCCAGACCAAGGTCTTCCGGAGTGGTGATTTTAAGATTATACCTCTCTCCGTCTGTGAAGGAGAGGGGTATTCCTTTTGCCGCCGCGACGGAAGCGTCATCAGTGAAAAGCGTGGAATACGGCTGCTGGTACGCGGCTTTCAAATCTTCTGAAAGGAACATCTGCGGAGTCTGCACGGCGACTATCTTCGATCTGTCCGGATCAGGTTCTGACGGGTCTTTGGACCGCAGGGTGTCGGTGACCGGGACTACGGGGATGAGGGCACGGCATTCTGACATCTTGCGCCGCATTTCGCGGATAAGGGCGGCGGAGACGAGAGGGCGTACGCCGTCGTGGATGGCGACGATGGCGCCGTCAGGCACTTTCTTCAAGGCGTTCTGTACGGAATGGAAACGTGTGATTCCGCCCGTGACGATAGTCTGCGGCACGTCCAGTGAGCCGAGCGAACATATTTCCTTCCAGGTGTCAAGATTCTGAGCCGGAAGGACCGTTATGACGTGCATGTCGGGAGCGGCGTCAAGAAACCTCTCTATGGTGCGCTGAAGTATCGGGACACCGGACAGCGGAATGAACTGTTTCGGCAGTTCGGATTTCATTCTGGTACCCGACCCGCCGGCCACGAAAACGCAGTAAAATTTTCTTTCCATAATAGCCCGTTTATTCGACAAAAATAGTTATTTTTGTTCACTTATCATTTTTCTCCATTATGGCGTTTTCTTTTTTGAATCAGGAATTGGCAATAGACCTTGGCACCGCCAACACCGTCATTTACCAGAACGGTCAGATTGTGCTTGACGAGCCCAGCATAGTTGCCATCGACAACAATACAGGAAAGTGCATCGCCCTTGGCCAGAGAGCCAAGCTGATGCACGAAAAGGTAAATCCGGGCGTGCGCACCATCCGTCCTCTTCGCGACGGCGTAATCGCAGACTTCAATGCCGCGGAAATGATGATCAGAGGATTCATCAAGCAGGTCGGCAGCAAGCGCCACAGCCTTTTCACCCCTAACCTGAAAATGGTCATCGGCATCCCTTCCGGCTCGACGGAAGTCGAGATCCGCGCCGTGCGCGACTCTTCAGAGCACGCTGGCGGCCGCGACGTTTTCCTTCTGTACGAGCCTATGGCGTCCGCTCTCGGCATCGGCCTTGACGTGGAAGCTCCGCAGGGCAACATGGTAGTCGACATAGGCGGCGGCACCACCGAAATCGCCGTGATCTCCCTCGGCGGCCTCGTCCAGCAGGACAGCATCCGCACGGCGGGCGACGTTTTCACAAGCGACATCCAGTATTACCTGCGCCAGCAGCACAACATCCGCGTCGGTGAAATCACGGCGGAGAAGATCAAGATCGCCGTCGGCGCCGTCATCCCAGACCTTCCTGAAGGCGAAGAGCCAGAACCGTTCATCGTCCGCGGACCGAACCTTATGACAGCCCACCCTGTTGAGGCCACCATCACCCATCAGGAGATAGCCCACTGCCTGGACAAGTCGATAGCGAAGATCGAGGCATCCATCCTTCACGTCCTCGAGAACACTCCGCCGGAGCTTTATTCCGACATCGTCGTCAACGGCATCTGGCTTTCCGGAGGCGGTTCCCTCCTCCGCGGCCTCGCAAAGAGACTCACCGACAAGGTGAACATTCCATTCCACGTTGCTGAAGACCCTCTCCACGCTGTGGGCCGCGGCACCTGCGAAGCACTCAAGCACACCGATCAATATTCATTCCTGATGAGATAATGTCCACAGGTCCTTCTGTCAGGAATATACTTATAAGCGCAGCAATCTTCGTCGCAATGGAGATTGCTGCGCTTGCTATCCTGAGCAAGAGTTCCTCGCTGGCGAATATCTGGATCAACCGCGCGTCGCACAGAACCATGGCCGCTGTCTGGGGCAGCTTCGAAAATGTCAGGAACATTTTCAGCCTTTCCAAGCAAAACGAAGCGCTTCTTGAGCAGAACATAAGGCTGACCGACGAGCTGCAGAAGTACAAGGATGCAGAAAAAATATCCCTTGAGGCTTCCTCTTCGGCAGAAGTCCGCGGCAGTTCCTTCCGGTACATCCCGGCCACGATAGTCAAGTTCAGCACCAATACGGCACACAACCACATCATCCTCAACAAGGGGTCGGAAGACGGCGTCAAGCCTGATTGCGGCATAATTTCCGCGGATGGTGTAGTAGGAGTGGTCGAGGCTGTCGGCAGGCACTACAGCTACGGGCTTACGCTGATGAACACCAACATCAGCATCGGCGGCCGCATCAAGGGCAAGGATTACCTCGCCCCCGTCGTATGGGACGGCCGCACAACGAACGGGGCCTTCGTAAAAGACATGCCCCTCCACCACGTGGTCGCACCGGGGGACACAGTGGTCACCAGCGGTTTCTCCACGATCTTCCCTCCCGACGTTCCGATAGGGATCGCGGGCGAGAGCACCATGGTGGACGGTTCCGTCTTCAACATCAAGGTCACGCTTTTCCAGGACTTCTCCAGCTTGAAGTACGTTTCAATCGTGGAGAATCTTGACAAGGATGAAATCCAGGCCCTGGAGGCCGAAAAGGAGGACGGAGATGAGAATTAAGGATTTCGGCGTGAAGTTCATACTCTTCCTTGTGGCCCAGATCATTGTCTGGACCTACTTCAACTTCTCCCAGTTCGTCATGCTGACTGTCCTTCCCGCAATGATACTGGCGGTTCCCGCCAGGCGCGGAACGATATACACGATGGTCATCGCATTCATCACCGGTTTCATCGTTGACTTTCTCGCCGGAGGCATGCTCGGGCTGACGTCGCTCGCACTCGTTGCCGTCGCCTTCGTCCGGATCCCCGTTCTCAGACTCGCCTTCGGCAACGAACTGTTCTCAAGGGGCGG
This sequence comes from Bacteroidia bacterium, assembly GCA_030537315.1. Lineage (GTDB taxonomy): Bacteria > Bacteroidota > Bacteroidia > Bacteroidales > UBA932 > Cryptobacteroides. The sequence goes on along the minus strand of JAUNNZ010000043.1, from coordinate 8,316 downwards.
CAGCATCTCCACCAAGAATTTCGGCCAGATGAAAATGTTCGTCGGACTCCTGCTCGCCACCTTCGTGTTCGTCCTGATTTACGTCTGGGCCGACGGTGCGGGCACCAGACCGTTCTGGTTCAATGCCGTCAAGGTCGTCGCCTCTCTTGTTGCCAGCACCCTGGTATCCATTCCTGTCGTGAACTTCCTTTCAGACAACAGCAAATGAACCTGAACCACCAGAATAAGCTTATCATAGGGCTGGTGGCGGTTGCGGCCGTACTCCTCGGCAAATTGTTCTATATCCAGATCATCAACGACAATTACAAGAAGGACGCGAGCAACAACTCGATGGTTTATGAGTACATCTATCCGCCGCGTGGCGTCATATATGACCGCAACGGCGAGGAACTCGTGACCAACCTGCTGTCCTACGACATCCTGGTCACTCCGCGCGAAGTCCCGGCCTTCGACACCCTCGCTCTGGCGAATGCGCTGGGCATAGACGTCGAAGTCATCCGCGAAAAGATGGCCTACTACAGGAAATACCGCACCAGGATAGGTTATCAGACGCAGACTTTCATGAAGCGCGTGCCGCAGGAGGTATATCTGCGCTTTGCGGAAGAGGAATACAAATTCCCCGGTTTCCGGGCCCTGCGGCGCAATATCCGCGAGTATCCGTTCAATGCCGGCGGCAATCTGCTCGGCTATGTGTCCGAAGTTGACGGCGACTTCCTGAAGAAGCACCCCGACGACTACCGCGCGGGGGATTATGTCGGGAAGACAGGCATCGAGGCCGCGCAGGAGGAGAATCTGCGCGGAGAGAAGGGATACCACATCCGCCTGCGCGACTCCCGCAACCGCGTGATGACCTCATACAACAACGGTCTGGACGACAAGCCCGCCCTCCCGGGCAAGAACATCTACACCACCATCGACGCCCACCTGCAGCAGTACGGGCAGGAACTGATGGACGGAAAGGTGGGCAGCGTGGTCGCTCTCGAACCGTCCACAGGAGAAATCCTTGCAATGGTGTCCAGCCCGGGCATCGACGTGGACATCCTTGCTGACATAAGTTCGCACTGGGCAGAGCTTTCCAGCGATCCGTACAAGCCTATGTTCAACCGCACGGTGATGGCTTCTTACCCTCCGGGCTCCGTGTTCAAGCTCATAAACGGCCTCATAGGCCTTCAGGAAGGCACACTAAAGCCGGAGTTCAGCTATCCATGTTACGCCGGCTATTATTACAGCGGCAACCACAAGCTGGGATGTCACAACCACGCTTCCCCGCTCCGCCTCCTCGACGCCATCGCGACCTCCTGCAACGGATATTTCTGCTTCGTCCTCAAGTACATCCTCGAAAACAGGCGCTACGCCTCCACGGCCGAGGCGCTTGACGCCTGGCGCGAATACGTGCTGAGCTTCGGCTTCGGCCGCAAGCTCGGCAGCGATTTCCCTTCCGAACTGGGGGGCAACATCCCTACATCGCAATACTACGACCGCATCTACGGCGCGGGCAGATGGTCATTCCCGACCATAGTCTCCCTTTCCATCGGCCAGGGAGAAATCGGCGCCACGCCGCTCCAGATTGCAAATCTGGCGGCGATTATGGCCAACCGCGGCCATTACTACATCCCGCACCTGATCAAAGATTCCGAAGGCGTTGAAATAGACCCGGTATTCCACGAAAAGCAGTATACCAAAGTGGACTCGATGCACTTCGTCACCTGCGTCGAAGGAATGAAGATGGCCGTCAACGGCCAGGGAATGGCCGGAGCGACGGCACGTGCCGCCGCAATCCCCGGCATTGAAGTCTGCGGAAAGACCGGCACCGCACAGAACCCTCACGGAAAAGACAATTCAGTCTTCATCTGCTTCGCTCCTGCCGACGATCCGAAGATCGCCATCGCCGCCTACGTCGAAAACGCCGGCTTCGGCGCCACGTGGGCGCTTCCTGTAGCTTCCCTGATGGTGGAGAAATATCTCACGGGAAGCATCAGCCCGGGCCGCCAGTATCTTGAAGACAGAATCCTCAACACCAGATTCATCAAATGAGAGAAATAGGAGGAAATACACGCAGCCTGCGCGATTCAGTTGACTGGAAGCTGGTCATCTGCTACCTCCTGCTCGTATTCATCGGCTGGATCAACATCTACGCCGCCGTACATTCGTCTGAACCATCGTCGATTTTCGACTGGTCCTGCCGAAGCGGCAAGCAGGCCGTCTGGATGCTGACGGCTTTCCTGCTTGATTTCCTTATCCTGTTTGTCATCAACCCGCGGATGTGGGAAGTCATATCCACGCCTGCGTACCTGGCGGTCGTGGTCCTGCTGGTTGCCGTCATATTCCTTGGCATCGAGGTCAAAGGCTCGCGGTCCTGGTTCGCCCTCGGTCCGGTCAGATTCCAGCCTGCGGAGATCTCAAAGATCACCACGGCGCTGCTGCTGTCGATGGTGATGAGCAAATCATCGTTCAGGATGTATGACAGAAAGGATTTCCTGACCGTCGCCGCCATCATAGGAATCCCTATGCTGACCATACTCTGCGAAAGCGAGACCGGCTCTGCCCTTGTGTATGTCGGCTTCATTTTCGCTCTATACCGCGAAGGCCTGTCCGGCTGGTACATAGTGTTCGGCATCATTGCCGTGGTGCTGTTCGTACTGACCCTGGTGACCAGCTGGTGGATCTCGCTTATCCTGCTGGGGCTGCTGTGCCTCGGCTGGATGATAAACGTGCTGCGCAGCACCTACAAGGAGGACCGCGCCATGCGGCGTTCCGCCCTCTGGCGCACAATCCTGTCCTTCCTTGCCGGCGTGGCCATGATTTTCGCGACGAACTTCATTTTCAACAATGTCCTCCAGGACCATCAGCGCAAGCGCATCGAAGTCCTGCTCGGAATGAAGGAGGACCCGGCCGGAGTCGGATACAACGTGCGGCAGTCGATGATAGCAATCGGTTCCGGCGGCTTTGCCGGAAAGGGTTTCCTGCACGGGACCCAGACCACCTATGGCTTCGTGCCCGAGCAGAGCACGGACTTCATATTCTGCACAATAGGTGAGGAATGGGGATTCATCGGTTGCTTTACGGTGATTCTCCTGTATGTCCTGATGATAACATGGATTATCAGGGACGCGGAGAAAAGCAGGGAGAACTTCACGCGGATATACGGATACTGCCTGGCTTCCTGCCTGTTCATGCACCTTTTCATCAACATAGGAATGACCATCGGCCTGATGCCCGTAATCGGCATCCCGCTGCCGCTTCTATCCTACGGAGGGTCATCCCTGTGGGCCTTCTCGGTGATGATTTTCATTTTTATCGCTCTTGACCATCAGGAGAAAAAATATTTCTAACTATTTTTGTAAAAACGGTTGTGACAATGTTTGCAAAGGAAGTATATATCAGACGCAGGCAGGCCCTTCTCGAAAAGATGAAGGGAGAAAGCGGCATCATCCTGTTCCTGGGAAATGTCGAGTCGCCGGCACAGTATCGCGACAACTGCTACAAATGGCGTCAGGACAGCAACTGGCTGTATTTCTTCGGTATCGACGCCCCGCGCTTTGCCGCGACGATAGACCTCGAGTCAGGGGTGGAAACAATCTATGCTGATGATTTCGATCTCGATGACATCATCTGGACCGGCCCTATGCCTTCCGTCAGGGAGCAGGCTGAAAGCGTCGGAGTAAGCCGTTCAGCCGGCTACGGCGACATTGAAGCCGCCATCAAGGGCCGCAAGGTCCATTTCCTCCCGGCATGCCGCGAGTACAACGCCATCAAGTTCGCAGAACTGCTCGGCTTCGGCTGGCAGGAGGCGTTCAGCGCCGGCAAGAAAGGCTGCGCCAGGGCTTCCGAGGCCCTCGTGCGCGCCGTCATTTCCCTGCGCCTTGTCAAGGAGGATATTGAGATCGCAGAAATCGACCACGCCTGTGAACTCGGCTATGAGATGCATACCATTGCCCGCAAGGGCATAAAGGCCGGCCGCATCGAGCAGGACATCGTTGGTGCGATGGAAAGCGTGGCGCTCGCCAAAGGCTGGGGTATCAGCTTTCCGACCATCCTTACGCAGCACGGGGAGATATTCCACTGCCACAGCCACGAATGCCTGATCGAACCTGGCAAGCTGATGGTCATCGACGCCGGAGTCGAGAGCAACAGCCACTACGCATCCGACTACACCCGCACATACCCGACGGCAGGCAAATTCACACAGATGCAGAGAGACATCCATCAGACGGTGTACGAATGCAACGAACTTGCTTTCGCAATGGTCAAGCCGGGAGTCGCCTACCGCGACTGCCATCTTGCTGCGGCAAGGCATATGCTCGACAACCTCGGCCAGCTCGGCCTCGTGAAAGGCGACCTCGATGAAATGGTCGCAGACGGCATCGCAGGCCTGTTCATGCCTCACGGTCTCGGCCACAATATGGGTATGGACGTACACGATATGGAGGATCTCGGTGAGAATCTTGTAGGCTATGACGCCGACCAGAGCCGCAGCGCACAGCTGGGTCTCGGCAGCCTCCGAATGGCGCGCAGGCTGCAGCCGGGCAACGTCATCACCGACGAACCGGGCATCTATTTCATCCCTGCCCTGATTGAGCAGTGGAAAAAGGACGGCACCGACAAGGGCCGCGTCAATTATAGCAAACTTGAATCATATTACACATTCGGCGGCATCAGACTTGAGGATGACGTGCTTGTGACCGCAGACGGCGCCCGCCGCCTCGGCTCGAAGCGCCTCCCTATTTCAGCTGACGAGATCGAAGCCGCCATGGCAACAGACTAAATTATGGGACTTTTGGCAGGAAAGGTTGCGCTCATCACCGGCGCATCGAGAGGAATAGGCAAGGCAATCGCGCTCAAGTTCGCTTCTGAGGGCGCAGACATCGCATTCACAGACCTTGTAATCAACGAAGACACAGTCAAGGAGCTTGAAGCCACCGGCGTCAAGGTCCGCGCATACGAATCCAACGCGGCCGACTTCGACAGCGCTCACGCAGTCGTCGAACAGATTGCCGCAGATTTCGGCAGGATCGACATCCTCGTGAACAATGCCGGCATCACCCGCGACGGACTGATGCTGCGCATGGACGAGAAGCAGTGGGATTCCGTCATCACCGTCAACCTCAAGTCGGCGTTCAATTTCACGCATGCGGTTACGCCAATCATGGCACGCCAGCGCGGCGGCAGCATCATCAACATGAGCTCCGTGGTGGGTGAGCACGGCAATGCCGGACAGTGCAACTACTCAGCCTCCAAGGCCGGCCTTATCGGCCTTGCAAAGTCAATTGCAAAGGAGATGGGACCTCGCGGCATCCGCGCGAACTGCATCGCCCCGGGATTTATTATCTCCGATATGACTGCGGCCCTGCCTGAAGAGGTCCGCGCCGAATGGATCAAGACCATTCCGCTGCGGCGCGGAGGCACCGTGGAAGATGTGGCCAACGTGGCGCTCTTCCTCGCCAGCGACCTCTCTTCATACGTCAGCGGGCAGGTGATCAACTGCTGCGGCGCAATGAGCTGCTAAAGGAAATACATCATGGACGGGAGATTGAGGCGGTTGGACATAAAGACAGCGCTCTCGGCAGTTGCAGACCTTGCACTGCCGAGAGTTTGCATTGTCTGCGGGGAGTTTCTGGTCCCGCAGGAAAAGCACCTGTGCACGAGCTGCATGCTTGATTTGCCGGAGACGCATTTCGCTTCTTTCAGCCACAACCCGATGGCTGACCTGCTGAACGACAAGATCCAGCGCGACAGGGACCGCGCGGGCGAGGCACCCTTCGAGGGGTACTCGTATGCCGCGGCGCTTTATTTCTATTCCACTTCCGCGGCATACAAGAAGATTTCCCGGGCGCTTAAGTATCACAGGAACTTTGCGGCCGGCGCATATTTCGCCGGCCTGCTGGGCGACAGCCTTGCTGCCTCGCCGCTGTATGCCGACGTCGATCTGGTGGTGCCGGTGCCGCTGCATTGGACGAGACGGTGGAAGAGGGGGTACAACCAGGCGGAAGTAATCGGGAAGGAAGTGGCGGCGCGCCTTGGCGCGCGGTTGGGTGCGGCGGCGCTGAAGCGTCGGCGCCGCACCCGCTCCCAGGCGAAGCTGGCCGCCGGCGCGAAGGCGGGCAACGTAGCCGGGGCGTTTTCCGCAGACGCTTCCGTCTGCGCAAGGCATATTCTCTTGATTGATGACGTGTTCACGACGGGCGCGACGCTGTCGGCCTGTCACCTTGCCCTGCGGCAGGCGCTGGGACCGGATGTGAGGATTTCGGTCGCCACTCTGGCGTATGCCGGGCCTAGATAGGGTAGATTTCGGCGCCCACGTAGGAAATCAGGTCGTCGGGATTGATCCTTATCTGCATTCCGCGAACTCCGGCGCTGATGTAGATGTAATCGTAGAGGAGGGCGCTTTCGTGGATGTAGGTAGGGAACTGCTTCTTCATACCTATAGGAGAGCAGCCGCCGCGGATATAGCCCGTCGTGGGAAGAAGTTCCTTCACGTGAAGCATCTCGCAGTTCTTGTTGCCAGAAATCCTGGCGGCGACTTTCAGGTCAACCTCGAAGTCTCCGGGAATCACACATACGAAGAATCCGGTCTTGTCACCCCTCAGGACCAGGGTCTTGAATACCTGCTCAATCGGCTCGCCGAGCTCGGCGGCGACGTGCTGGGCGCTCAGGTCGTCTTCAGTGTATTCGTACGGAATCTGCTCGAAACGGATCCCGGCGGTTTCCAGCAGGCGGACGGCGTTGGTCTTCTGTACTGCGGCTTTCATTTCTATTTCAATGCAGCAAGGATGTCTGCGTCCGGAGTATAGAGAAGGGTCCTGATGCCAAGTTCTCCGGCGGCCGCGCAGTTGGCCTGGGAGTCATCTATGAAGAGTATTTCCTCCGGCCTGCAGCCGATGCCCTCAACCGTCTTTTCGAAGATTTCGCGACTCGGTTTCTGAAGTTTCATCTCGTAGGAGTAGAACTGGTGGGTGAAAATATCCTCGGACTTGAGGCCTTCTTCTTCAAGAATCATCTTGTCGAACGCGCGGCGGGAAAGAGGGTTGTTGTTGGTCAAAAGATACAGCTTATAATCCTTGCGCAGCTGCATAAGGACTTCCAGCACGGGCTTGTTGAGACCGATAAGGAGGCTGACGAAGCACTCGTAGGCCACCTGCTTGCTGGTGCCCGGCGCACAGTGCTTGAGGCATTCGACATAGAATTCCTCCTCGCCTATTACTCCGCCCTCGAGATCGCCGATGAACCCTTTCTGATGATAGACGTCAAGATAGTCGGCTATGTCCATAAATCCGGCTCTTTCTTGAAAGTCCGTTATACACTTGTTGAAATCCAGGTTCAGGAGCACACCTCCCATATCAAACACTACTGCCTTGACCATATATCAGAAGAAGATGATTTTTACAATCAGATAACACATTATTCCGGACGTGATGAGCTTCAGGCCTGTACCGAAAATGAACCCCACAAACGCTCCAAGTCCGGCCTTGAACGCTGCGAATACACCCTTGTCAGTAACCATCAGCTCACCGATGAACGCACCGAGCAGCGCACCGGCGATCATCCCGACCGGCGTCAGGAAAATCCCTGCCACCAGGCCGATGAGCGCGCCCGTCGAGGCCGCCTTGTGGCCTCCCGCCGCGCGTGTAGTCCACGCCGGGACGACGTAATCCAGTACGGATACGACAATCGTGATCACCAGCCACACGACAAGTGTCGTGAGAGTCATCGGATTGTCCGTCCCCTTCTCGGCAAGAAACACCAGCAGCATCCCCACCCAGCTGACCGGAGGCCCCGGCAGCCCGGGCACGATGCTGCCGACGATGCCGAACACCGCCGCAACCAGAGCCAGTATCTCCAATACGTTCATAAGGCAAAGATACAAAAATGCCGCAACGAATTTGCGACAAAATAATTATCTTTGCACCCACACCCGCCTTGGTGGTGAAATGGTAGACACGAGGGACTTAAACATTTGAGTGCTCTCTCTGAAAAGAGAGAAGTAGAACGCCGTAAATTCAAGGAAACCCTAACAGGTAATGCTGAAGGCAATCTTGAGCCAAGCTTCAGTAATGAAGAAGGTGCAGAGACTAGACACGGCGCACCTAAAGATTGATTTCAAAGGTGAAGGAATAGTCCGGACTACAAACGGTTTTAAACCGGTGACGAAAGTCATAGCAGTGCGAAAATCCCTTGGACAGTAATGTCCGTGCGGGTTCGATTCCCGCCCGAGGCACAAGTCTAACTAATTGAATATCAATTAGTTAGACTTTATTTTTGAATGACGCGAATTCAAGCGCGAAATGCAACTGAAAAGTCAATCTGAGTTAATAAATT
>JAUNNZ010000042.1 GCA_030537315.1 Bacteroidia bacterium | reverse complement strand
CTATGGTCCCTTTTTAAATTATTTTCCTGGGGGAATTTTCAATTACTATCTACACCCCTATATCAATGAATATGTTTTGCAGAAGTGGGAACGAAAAAAGGCAGTCTTTCGAAGACTGCCTTGACTTTTGTCGATGGAGTAGCGGGAGTGGGTCACGATCCCACGACCTCCGGATTATGAATCCGACGCTCTAACCAGCTGAGCTACCCCGCCGCACAACCCTGTGGGTTAGTTGAGATAGAAGGATTCGAACCCTCACTGACAGAGCCAGAATCTGTAGTGCTACCATTACACCATATCTCAATGGTATGTCAAAGTCCCAAATTGGGACTGCAAATGTACAACACTTTTGGAAAAATGCAAAAATTATTTACAGTCTTTGCATAAGTACGATTGCCCACACCTCACAACCTTCCTTCTTCCCGACGAATCCGAGCTTTTCGGTGGTGGTCGCCTTGACGCTCACGCGGTCGGCGGTGATGCCCATCACTTTCGCAAGAGTCTCGCGCATCGTTCCGATATATGGTGCCACCTTAGGCGCTTGAAGTGCGATGGTGATATCTGCGTTGCAGATAGTCCAGCCGCCTTCGCAGACCTTGCGGGTGACGATGTCAAGAAGGATTTTGCTGTCGATGTCCTTCCATTCGTCGGATGTGTCGGGGAAGAGATGCCCGATGTCGCCCATCGCGCGGGCGCCCAGAAGGGCGTCGCAGAGCGCGTGGATTGCGACATCCCCGTCGGAGTGCGCCACGAATCCCGTCTCAGACGGTATCCGCACTCCGCCCAGCCACATCGGCAGGCCTTCTGCCAGGGCGTGCACGTCGTATCCTTGTCCTATACGTAGTTCCATACTTACAAAAGTAAAGAAAAATAGTTAATTTTGCACTGATATGGGAATGTTCAATTTTTTCGGTGAAAGCGAACACAGGGTGTTCAATTACCGTCCAAGATATTACGATCCGGAAAAGGAGGAGCTGAAGCGCCGCTTCGGTGCCGTCGACGGATCCATTGAGAAAGAAAAGAAAGAAGGGACGTACGTTCCGGGCTCCTATATCAAGGGATCGCTGCGCGACGGCGCATACAGCCAGACGCGCGGGCATATGGCCAAGACACAGAAAATAATCGGCATCGTCACCGCACTTCTCATCTGCGCCATTCTCATCTTAATCGCAAAATTCTACGCTCTGCTCTAATGGGCAAACTTAAAGTACTTCCGGCTCAGATAGCCAATATGATAGCTGCGGGAGAGGTCGTCCAGAGACCGGCATCCGTGGTCAAGGAACTTATGGAGAACGCCGTCGATGCCGGCGCGACCCAGGTCAACGTCATCATCAGCGACGCCGGCCGCACCCTGATACAGGTCATCGACAACGGCTGCGGAATGAGTCCCGCAGACGCCGTCCTCTGTTTCGAGCGCCACGCCACTTCAAAGATTGCATCAGCAGAAGACCTTAACGACATCCTTACCTACGGGTTTCGCGGAGAGGCTCTCGCCAGTATTGCCGCTGTCGCAGAGATAACCCTTAAAACCCGCAGGGCAAAAGATGAAACGGCCACCGAAGTCCGCGTCGGCGACTTCGGGCAGGTCAGGTCCGCCACTGTTTCCGCCCCGGTCGGATCGAACTTCGCCGTGCGGAATCTGTTCTACAACACTCCGGCAAGGCGCAAGTTCCTAAAGAGCGACAACGTCGAGCTCAAGCATATCGTGGAAGAATTCACCCGCGTTGCCATAACCCGTCCTGACATAACTTTCACGCTGACTTCAAACGGTCGCGAAATGTATGTCTTGAAGAGCGCAAAATCGCTGAAGTTCCGCGTGCTGGATCTGCTTGGCGACAACGTGGTGGGAGACATAGTTGATATCGAGGCGAAGACATCCGTAGTGAACATCAGAGGCTTCATCGGACGTCCGGATTCCGCCCGCAAGACGCTCGGCAACCAGTATTTCTTCGCAAACGGCAGGTATTTCCGCAGCGCGTATCTTCACAAGGCGGTTATGAAGGCATACGAGGAGATGATTCCCGATGGCGTGACACCGTCATATTTCATTTTTCTTGAACTTGACCCTCACACCATCGACGTCAACATCCATCCTACCAAGACTGAAATCAAGTTCGAGGAGGACTCCGTGATATTCCAGGTAATCTGCGCCTGCGTGAAGGAAACACTTGGCCGGAACAGCTTCGGCGCAAGCATAGATTTCGACACGGAAGGTGCTGTAGAGCTGCCTCAGCTCAGCACGAGTTTCGAGCAGTACCGCGGCATAGAGGAACCTCAGCCGGCCATTGATCCGAACTACAATCCTTTTGAGCGCTCAAGCTCGAGCCGCTCTTCCGACATTGCCCCGAACTATGACTTCAGCAGACAGGTTGACAAGTCCCAGAACTATGGGAAACTCTTCGAGGAACGCACCCTGCCTAGCACCCGCGTGCTGACCATTCAGGGCAAATATATCATAACCCCTGTCGCTTCCGGTATAATGATAGTGAACATCAGGCGCGCGCAGGAAAGGATAATGTATGACAAGATAATCAAGACTATGGGAAGCGACGGGCACGTCACGCAGACCGCCCTTTTCCCTGTCCAGGTCCAGGTCGGCACTCAGAACAGGCTCCTGTTCGATGATAACTCTGGTCTACTCTCGCAGCTCGGATTCGACATTGCGCCGTTCGGAACCGATACGGTGGTGGTAAACGGGGTCCCTGAGGGATACAGCTGCGAGCCCGGCAAGGTGGAGCGGCTCGTTTCGGATCTTATTGTCATTTTGTCAGAGGAACACAACTCTTTGCCTGAGGTAATGCAACAGGCTATCGCTGAACGCTTTGCGATGCTTGGTGCCGTCAATTCCGCTCCTCTTGGCTCTGCCATCGAGGCGCAGCGGCTGATTGACACGCTTTTTGCGAGTGACAATGCAGAAATCACATCTTCAGGCAGGCGCATCATCAGCATCGTGCCTGTCGAGGAAATAGACAAGAAATTTTAAATGGCATATTATTACGGCAACAGTAACGGCGGCGGATTCCTTTCCAACGTACCGACCGTGACGAAGAACCTGATTATCATCAACGTCATAATTTTCATTGCAACCCTTATCAATGAGAATTTTATGATCAGCGCCTTCGCATTGTTCTACCCGACATCCCCATACTTCCATTGGTGGCAGGTCGTCACCCATATGTTTATGCACGGAGGATTCTGGCACATATTCTTCAATATGTACACACTGTTCATCTTCGGCTGTGTGGTCGAGAGAATTATCGGGTCCAAGAAATTCCTACTCTTCTACTTCATCTGCGGACTTGGCGCGGCCGGTTTGCATCTTGGTGTGGAATATCTGCAGATGCAGTCGTTCATGAACCACGCGGCCCTTGGTCAGGCCGGTGCGATACAGTCAATCCAGGCGCTCAAGATGACGCCTACCGTAGGCGCCCCCGGCGCCATTTACGGCGTCCTTCTCGCGTACGCGATGCTTTTCCCGGAATCAAGGATGACACTCCTCTTCCCTCCGGTGACGCTCAGCGCAAAGTGGATGGTTGTGGTGTTCGCCGCCATCGAACTTGTGACCGGAGTATCCGGTATGGCATCCGGTGTCGCCCATTTCGCCCATCTGGGCGGAATGCTGATCGGATGGCTGCTGATTATGTTCTGGAAGAAGAAAGGGACATTGTTTGACAGAGACAGTTATTGCTGATGGATACGAAAGAAGTGATAAATGAAGCCGTGAAGGTGCTCCGCGATGGCGGAGTCATCCTTTACCCGACCGATACGGTCTGGGGCATCGGCTGCGACGCCACCAACGAGAAGGCGGTCGCCAAGGTTTTTGAAATCAAGAAACGTTCGGGAGCGAAGTCGCTCGTGCTCCTCGCCTGCGACCTGGATATGGTCGCGATGCACGTCAAGGAGATCCCGAATATCGCCATTGACCTTGTCGAGGTCAATGACGCCCCGATGACCATAATCTATCCCGGTGCGCAGTATCTTGCGCCGAATGTCATCGCCGAGGACGGGACCGTCGGAATACGCATCCCGTGCGTGGAGGACGAAACCGCCCATGGCGGCGGCGCGTTCTGCCGCGAACTCGTGCGCCGTCTGCGCAAGCCTCTGGTAAGCACTTCGGCAAACATTTCCGGAGAGCCTACGCCTGTGAATTTCAAGGAAATTTCCGAAGAGATCAGATCAGCCGTGGATTACACCGTGCCAAAACAGTTTGAGCAGGGTGCCACCGGCAAAGCTTCGCAAATCATAAAGATCGGCCTCGGAGGAGAGGTTGAAATAATAAGAGCCTGACGCGTCAGGCTCTTATTCAGTTTTCTTCCAGCAGTGCGGTCAGGATATCGTCTATCATCTTGTTGACCGTGAGAGATCCGGCGATGGAGTTGTTCACAAGCACTGAGAACACTATCATATCCTCCGGAGACCCGTCGCTGGCTTCGATGTACCCTGAAAGGCATCTGACTCCGTTCATCGACCCTGTTTTGGCGTGGATTCTTTCTTTAAGGCTATCTTCAACCTTGTCGAATCTGTGCTCCAAAGTACCTTTCTGACCAGCAACCGGAAGGGATTCCAGATAAGGTCTGAAGGCCGTGCCGCGGGCCATGATCTTGAGGAAAGCGACGAAGAAAGCCGCATTGACGTAGTTCTTTCTGCTCAATCCGCTGCCGTCGAAGACCTGGCAGTTGCCCTTTACCTTGAGACCCATCGAAACGAGGGCGTTTTCCGCCGCTTTCTGGCAGGAATCGGCCACTGCGGAATGCATTATATGCTTTCCTATCATCTTGAAGAGGGTCTCCGCATAGAAGTTGTCGCTCTCCTTGTTGGTTTCCCTGACTATTTCCGAAAGGGTCGCGGACCTGGTGCCGCCGATGACGGTGAGGTCGCAGCCTGGGGTTGCGGTTTCTCCCTCCGCGTATGCGGAAAGGTCTGTGCGGATCTTTCCCAGGGTGGAGATGTCGCCGTAACCGTCGGTTTTTATCCCGGAGCCGTTTAGGTGGCGGAAGAAGTAATAGGCGCAGGTGTATGCGCCGAAACTGTTGCTGCACTCGAGGGTGTAGCCGCGGCGGTCGATAGGGAAGTGGCCGCGGATCTCACCGTTCGGGCTCAGCTCTGAATTGATGAAATAGAGGTCGTTGCCTGTCTTGGCCTTGCCTGTGGTCGCTGAAACGCCTATTTTCATCCACGGGGTGTCCGGAAAGCGGTCTGCCACGTTGGGTGTCGAGCCTACGGTGCCGCCCGGCGTGATGTAGAAATTCTTTTTGTTCTCGAAGAAGTTGAGCCCGGAAGGACCGGCTCCGTAGTAGGTGCCGAGGTCTTCGTATGTCCAGCCAAGGCTTACCGGATCTGCGTTGCCGAAGAAACGGGAATCGCCGATTACGCGGCCCCTGATTCTGGAGATCCCGGCATTTCTGACGATTCTGACCCACTCGTCGAACAGCTTTTCGTACTGGAGCGCGCAGTCCGCCGTCGATCCGGTGGTCGGGTCGCCGCCGCCGATGATGTACAGGTCTCCGACAAGCGTGCTGTCGATGATTTCTCCGGTATAGCCGAGAGACGTCTCGAATTTGTAGTCCGGACCGAATATGCGAAGTGCGAGGCCCGTTGAAAGGAGCTTCATATTTGAAGCAGGCACCAGCTTCTGGCGGTGGTTGAAGCAGGCGACAGTGTCGCCGTTGACCTTGACGGCAAGAATGCCGAAAGCACTGGACTTGATGGGTTCCCTTGCAGTGATTCCGGATATGGTTTCCTGGGCCTTGGTGCGCGGAATAGAAGCAGTCGCGCTCCAGCCCGAGAGCAGAAGCGCGACTGTTATGATTGAGAGATACTTTCTCATTCAGCTTTCTTGGCTGGGGCCTTCTTGGCAGGAGCCTTCTTGGCCGGGGCTTTCTTTTCCGCTGCCGGCTTGGCTTCGACAGAAGCCTTTACAGCTGCGCTGAGCTTCTCATAAAGAGCGTCGGTCCTGACGAGGATCTCCTTGCGGAGCTCGTTGTAGTATGTTTTCTTTGAACCCTCGATCTTGGCGTTGACCTTGTCGCGGAGTTCGTTGTAGAGGTTGATGGCCTCTTCCATGAGCTCACCGATCTTGTCATCGGAAGCTTTGGTGTTAACGGCTGCTACGATAGAACAATCCTCGACGAATGCGCTCAACACATACTCGATGTCTTTCTTGATGTCTCTTAAGTTCATACTGGTTTTGATAATTGATTAGACTCCACAAAGATAAACATTTTTTGAAGAATAGCCCGGATTTTTTAATAATCTAAGATTATTAGTAAATTTGCGGTCTATGCGTAAATTTTTGTCGTTGATTCTGGCTCTTGCGGCGCTCTGCTCCTGCAACACGATTTCGGCTATCGTCCATGACGACGAGGTCGTTGCGAAGGTAGGCAAGCATAAGTTGTACAAGTCCGAGCTTGCCGATTATATCCCCGAGTTCGCGTCTCCTGAGGACAGTGCGAATCTGGCGATGCAGTACATCAATTCGTGGGCGACGGAACTCCTGTACATGGAGGTTGCGTCACAACAGCTGTCAAAGACGGAGATGGATGTCACGTCCGAACTTGAGGACTACCGCAGGTCTCTTCTGAAGTACCGTTACGAGCAGAGATACGTCAATGACCGTCTCGATACGCTGATCACCCAGCAGCAGATCCAGAAATACTATAACGACAACAAGCATAATTTCGAGCTCGAACGTCCCATAATGAAAGTCCGTTTCATCGACATAATGAAAGGTGCGCAGAACAAGGACCTCATCCTCAGGAAAATGAGCTCGTCGGATTACGAGGACATCGGCCTTGCAGACAGCCTCGCCCGCTCCGCCGCGTTGCGGTATTGGGACAGCTCTGAGCAGTGGGTTGACGCCGTGGTGCTGGCCAAGGAATTCGGAATGGACTACGAATCCATGCTCAAGTACCTGAAGGGCGATTTCATCAAAGTTGAGCTGGACGACCGTCCGGACCTTATGGCAGCGTATATATGCGCGATGCAGATTGATGGCGTGGCTCCGATTGAATATTGCGAAGAAAAAATACGAAATTACATATTGAGCGCAAGAAAGCACCAGCTTATCGCTGATTTGGAACAAGACTTGCTGACGAATGCACTCAGTCATAAGAATCTTGTCATTTATTGATTATGAAATATTTTAACAAATCAATCGTTTCTGCAGTCCTGATGGGCGTGTGCGCCCTGGCTTCTGCACAGAAATATAAAGGCGTAGTTGACAAAACCATTGCCGTTGTCGGCAACGAGTTCATAACCATTTCAGGTCTCGAGGATGAGATTCAGGTGCAAAGGGCTCAGGGCGCGATGCTTGGTCAGAACGAACGCTGTGAAGTTCTCGAGAGCTTTATGGAGGCGAAACTGTTCCTGATGCAGGCAAGGGTTGACTCCCTTAACGTCAACAAGGATGTGGTGTCCGCAGAATTGAGCCAGAGGCTTGACCAGGTGCGTACCGCAATGGGCGGAGACGAGGGTGTTGAGGAATATTTCAAGAAACCCGTCTATAAACTCCGTCAGGAGTGGCAGACTCAGCTTGAGGAGAACAGTCTCACCCAGCAGGAGCAGCAGGAGATTGCCAAGAAGATTCCTGACGTGACTCCGTACGATGTCAAGAACTTCCTTGACAGCACGGATGTCGAAGACCTTCCGGTCATCCCAATCAAGTATCAGATGAGCCAGATATGTATTTATCCGGACAGGGAAGCGGCGGCCATCGCGGTCAAGGAGCGCCTTCTCTCAATCCGAGAGCGCATCCTGAACGGTGAAAAGTTCGCGACCCTTGCACGACTTTATTCGGAAGACACCGGCAGCGCAAGGAAGGGCGGTGAGCTTGGAATGGCTTCCAAGTCCATTTTCTGGCCTGCTTTCTCAGATGCCGCAATGTCCTTGAAGCCTGGTATCATATCCCAGACCGTCGAGACCCCGGACGGGTTCCACCTCATTGAAGTGCTGGAGAAGAAGGGCGATATGTTCAATGCGCGCCATATCCTCCTCAAACCGAGATATACCGCTGAAGACAGGGAGTCGGCATTCCATAAGCTGGACAGCATACGTACGGCAATACTTGACTCTTCAATCACCTTCGAGCTTGCAGCACGCTTCTATTCAGAAGATCCGGCCACCCGTACAAACGGAGGTCAGATGTCCGATCCGAATACCGGCTCGGCGTATTTTGAGATAGATCAGTTGAAGCCGGAAGACTATCAGGCTGTCCGCGACCTCAAGATAGGAGAAATATCAGAGCCTATCGAATCACTTGACAATGAGGGCAGAAGCGGAAACCTCGTTTACAAGATTGTCCGCCTTGACAAGATTGTCCCTGCGCACCCTGCATCATTCGAGAATGACTACACAACCCTTCAGGGCATAGTCCAGAACAAGAGCCAGATAAAAGCCATCCAGGATTTTATCACTCAGAAGATAAGCGAGACCCACATCGTCATAGACCCTATGTTCAAAGACTGTGAGTTCTCAAGGAAGGAATGGTCAGAAAAGTTCAAGAAGCAATAAAGCTGGCGTTTGCCTTTGCGGCGCTTCTCGCGCCTCTTTTTGCCCGGGCGCAAACCGAGCAGAAGGACTCCCTTGTGCGACTGATCCAGGCCAGTTCTCTTGAGTTGAAGGAGGTCAACGGCAACTCGGTCAGAAAAG
The DNA here is from genome assembly GCA_030537315.1 of Bacteroidia bacterium. Lineage (GTDB taxonomy): Bacteria > Bacteroidota > Bacteroidia > Bacteroidales > UBA932 > Cryptobacteroides. The sequence continues at coordinate 5,655 of JAUNNZ010000042.1, read as the reverse complement.
CCTACGACGCCACTTTCCTTCATAACGGGACCTTCCTTATCTGCGATTCCGCTCTCTGGAACGTAGATACCAAGATCATCAATTGCGAAGGGCACGTGCAGCTCCTGCAGGATGAGACGGAGCTGACAAGCGACCGTCTTGACTACTTCATCGACGAAGACCTCGCCCAGTTCAGGGGATCCATCGTCCAGCTCCGCAATAAAAAAGAAAATGTTCTCCGCACCCGCAACCTTGACTACAACACCAAGGACAGCGTGGCGATGTTTGTCGGCGGAGGCGCCATGCGCGACGCCGACGGGCAGATCATCGAATCCGACCGCGGCACCTACGAATCCACCATCAAGCTGTTTACGTTCAACGGCAACGTGAATATGTTCACAGATTCCGTTTTCGTAAAGACCACCAGCATGAAATATGATTCCGACAGAAGTTTCGCCGATTTCATCACTTACATCGATTTCTGGAAGGAAGGCAATATGCTGTCCGGCAACAAGGGATGGTACAACCGCAACACGGAAACATTCTTTTTCAGGGACAAGGTGCACGCGCTTACCGAGGACAAGGAAGTCTGGTGCGACACGCTCTACTACTACCGCAACACAAATGACGCCATACTCCGCGGCCACGCCCAGGTTCAGGATACAACCCGCAACACTTTCGCGATTGCCGACCACATCTTTTATCAGGATTCCATCTCAAGGGCAACGCTTCGCAAGCGTGCCGCCGTGGCGATAAAGACCGAGCAGGACGGGAAGGTCGACACCCTGTATTGCGGTGCCGACACGCTTGTCCATCAGTCGGTAAAGCGCTGTGACATACCTGATTACATTGTAGCCGACGCTGTTGCGCGACTTGAGGAGATTATGGCTGACCCCGTCAGCTCTTACCGCCGCAAGGCTGCCGAAGATGCGGCCAGGGCCGCTGAGGCCGCAAAGGCGGAGAAGATGAAGGGCGCCAACCCCCGCGGCAGGAATGCTGCCGGACAGAAGTCTCAGGCCGAGCCTGCCGCAGTCCCCGAGGCGCCGGCTGCCGACACGCTTTCCGCTCCTGCCGACTCGCTGCCTGTTCCTGCCGGGACTTTTGATGCCGTTGCGGACACTCTTGCGGCACCTGCGGACACCGTTGCGGCACCTGCACCGGATACCACGAAAATCGGATTCGTCCACGGCAGGGGCCACGTGAAGATGTTCCGCAAGGACCTCCAGCTCTCGTGCGACTCCCTTTATTACAGCGATCTGGATTCCATCGCCAGATTCTTCATAGATCCTATTATCTGGAATGAAGGCAACCGGCAGTACACGTCGGACAGTCTGTTCGTTCTGGTCAAGAGTGGCGGCGTGGATCGCGCCAGCCTGATGTCAAATGCATTTATCCTGACTCAGGAAGCGGAGAATTATTACGACCAGATCAAAGGAACGGACGTGATGGCATTCTTCGATTCCACTTCGGCACTCCGCCGTTTTGATGCGCTTGGCGGAGCCACCGCGCTCTTCTATCTTCAGGAAAACGATGAATTTGCAACGGTCAACAAGGTCGAGAGCAAGATGCTTTCTGCGCTTTTGAAAGACGGTTCCGTCGAGAAGGTCTATTATTTCGACAGTCCTAAGAATGACGCATATCCTATCGCCCAGCTGCCGCAGAAGGAATCAAGGATGAGGGGATTCAACTGGATGCCGGAGAAGAGGCCTAAGGGGAAGGACGATATAACGACGCTTACAATCCGCCCGAGTGAAAGAAGGGCTTACGAAAGCAGGCCGCATGCGACGTTCGTGCAGGCTGACATATACTTCCCGGGGTATATGGATGATGTTTACAAGTCTTTGGAAGAGGCAAAACGCCGTGCTGAACTCAGAAGGGAGAGGGAAGCTGCCGCCAGGGACAGCATAGTTGCAGCTAATACCGTCAGCGACTCTCTCGACGCGCAGCCTGTCATTCAGGATTCCGTAGCCGTCGATTCTGTGGCAACGGATACGCTTGCGGTGACCATGCCGGCTGCGGATACGGTTTCAGTGGCTCCTCGTGAGCTTACGCCAAAAGAGCTGAAGGAAATCGAACGCCGGAAGAAGAAAGAGGAGGCAGAGCTGGCACGCCAGATGCGCATCGCTGCCCGCGATGCGAAATGGGCGGAGTTGGATGCCCGCGATGCCGCCAAGGCTGAAGCGCGCGCCTTGAAGAAACAGAAGCGTGATGAGGCCAGGGCGGAGCGTCTTCGCAAGCGCCGCGAAAAGCAGGCCGTCGCAGATCAGAAGAAACTCGAAAAATTCGTTGAATACTATCAGAAACAAAAAGAGAGAAATGAACGGAATCAAAAACCAAAAGCCGATTGAGGTTACTCCCTATTCGGTGACTATGGGTATCGTGATGGCCATAATCTTCTCGGCCGCCGCTGCATACCTCGGACTTAAAGTCGGGCAGGTCTTCGAAGCCGCAATCCCGATCGCCATCCTTGCCGTAGGCATCACCGGCGCACTTGGGAAGAAGGACGGACTGCACCAGAACGTGATCATCCAGTCAATCGGCGCCTGCTCGGGCGTCATAGTCGCCGGAGCCGTTTTCACACTTCCTGCAATCTACATTCTCGGTCTCGAGGTCAATTACTGGCAAATGTTCTTTTCTTCGACTCTCGGCGGTTTCCTCGGCATTCTGTTCCTTATTCCATTCCGCAAGTACTTTGTCAAGGAAATGGACGGAAAGTATCCTTTCCCTGAAGCGACTGCAACCACGCAGGTCCTTGTCAGCGGTGAGGGTGGCGGAAAGAGTGCAAAGACGCTCCTCATCAGCGGCCTCATCGGCGGTCTGTATGATTTTGTAGTATCCACCTTCGGAGCCTGGGCTGAAACCATAGGCACAACGGTGATGCACTGGGGCGAAGTGGTGGCAGACAAGGCCAAGCTCGTCATCAAGCTCAATACGGGTGCGGCGGTTCTCGGCCTCGGTTATATCGTCGGGCTGAAGTACGCCTTCATCATCTGCTGCGGCTCTTTCCTTGTATGGCTTGTCATCATCCCTCTGATGAATCTCATCTGGGGCGGCAGCATCATCGACCTTATGGGTACGGGCGTGGTCCAGACCATAGGCCAGATGTCTCCTGAGCAGATTTTCAAGGATTACGCCCGCCATATCGGCATCGGCGGTATCGCGACAGCCGGCATCATCGGCATCATCAAGAGTTCCGGCGTCATCAAGTCAGCCATCGGACTTGCCGCAAATGAATTCAAGAAGAAACCGGGTACCGTGACTGAAGCCGTTGACCGCACTCAGGAAGACCTCCCGATGAAGAAGGTTGTCTGGGGCGTGGCCATAGCTCTCCTTGCCGTGTTCGCATTCTTCGCCTTCGGCGGAATAGTCCATTCAGTATGGCAGGCTCTCCTCGGCCTCGTTATAGTGGCAATAATCGCTTTCCTCTTCACGACGGTCGCCGCCAACGCCATCGCTATCGTGGGCACGAACCCTGTCAGCGGAATGACCATCATGACGCTTATCATCACGGCGCTGGTGCTTGCGGCAGCAGGCCTCAAGGGCAATGCCGGAATGGTTGCCTCAATGGTTATCGGCGGCGTGGTGTGCACCGCACTTTCCACCGCCGGTGGACTTATCACCGACTTCAAGATCGGCTATTGGATCGGTACCACGCCGAAGAAGCAGGAGGCCTGGAAATTCGTGGGCGTCATAGTTGCCGCGGCCACTGTGGGCGGAGTTATGTTCATCCTGAACAAGACCTACGGATTCGTGGGCGAGGGCTCTCTCGTGGCACCTCAGGCAAATGCAATGGCGGCTGTGATCCAGCCGATGATGAACGACGGCAGCGCACCTTGGCTGCTTTACGGCATAGGTGCGGTGATTGCCGGGCTTCTTACGCTCTTTAAAGTGCCCGCACTCGCTTTCTGCCTCGGAATGTTCATCCCTATGGACCTTAACCTGCCTCTGCTGGTAGGCGGCGCAATCGCCTGGTTCGTCAGCACGCGCAGCAAGGATGCCGAAGTCAACAAGGGACGTCTGGACAAGGGTACTCTCATCGCAAGCGGTTTCATCGCCGGCGGCGCCCTGATGGGCGTTGTTTCCGCCATCCTCAAGTTCGCGGGCTGCGAGTGGTTCATGGCAGAATGGTGTGAAGGTCCGGGCGAAGCCATCGCCATCCTTCCTTATATCGCCATTATAATATATATGATAGTGGCTTCAATGAAAATCGATTCAAAGAAATAGCAATGGAAAAGATACTTGACAGATTTTTGAGATACGTTTCAGTTGACACGCAGTCTTGCGAGGAATCTGAAACCCAGCCGTCGGCGGCAAAGGAGCTTGACCTGCTCCGCATGCTCCGCGACGAGCTTCTTGCGATGGGCGTGGAAGCGACCCTCGACGAGTTTGGCTATGTTATGGCGACCATCCCTTCGAATTGTGGCGGCAAAGCGCCGAAGATCGGTTTCATCGCTCACGTCGATACGGCGCCGGATGCTTCCGGGCGTGGGGTCAAGCCTCAGATCATCCCTGATTACGACGGCAGCGACATAGCTCTTGCAGGCGTTCCGGGCCTGTACCTCAAGCCGTCAGAGTTCCCGGAACTGCTTCTGCACAAGGGGCAGACACTTGTCACCACTGACGGAACCACGCTTCTTGGTGCCGATGACAAGGCCGGTGTTGCTGAAATAATGGATACCGTCCAGTATATTGTGGAACATCCTGAATTCAAACACGGTGAACTCAAGATAGGCTTCACTCCCGACGAGGAGATAGGACGCGGAGTTGACAAGTTTGACGTCAAGAAATTCGGTGCGGATTATGCCTATACTATGGATGGCGGTGACGAGGGAGAACTTGAGTTCGAGAATTTCAATGCCGCTTCAGCCAAGATCCACATTCAGGGACGCAACGTACATCCGGGCTATGCAAAGGGCAAGATGCTGAACGCGATCCTCATCGCGCAGGAGTTGAATTCTCTTCTTCCGGTTGACCAGAGGCCGGAATCCACGGCTGACTACGAGGGCTTCTTCCATATCATCAGTTTCAAGGGGACCGTTGAGGAGGCTGACTTCGCCTATATCATACGCGACCACGACCGTGAAAAGTTCGAACAGAAGAAGGTCGTAATGCAGCAGTGCGTCGATTTCATCAACGCCCGTTACGGCGAAGGCGTGGCCACCCTTGCCCTGCGTGACCAATATTATAATATGCGCGAGATGGTGGAACCGCACTATCACGTTGTCGAGACGGCTGTCAAGGCTATGGAGATGGCCGGCGTGAAGCCTCGCATCCAGCCTATCCGCGGTGGTACCGACGGAGCACGCCTCTCATTCATGGGACTCCCTTGTCCCAACATTTTCGCCGGCGGCCTGAATTTCCACGGAAAGATGGAGTTCCTCCCGCTTGAGAACATGGAGAAGGCTGCGGCCGTAATTCGCAATATCATCACACTTTACGCAGAATAACCAATCTGTGTGAGATATGGGTTGAACGGACGCGAGCCACTCGCGTCCGTTCAACTTTTTTCATTTTGGCCGGTGTGGCCCCAAAAGATTATTGAAAATTTTTCAAAAAAAGTTTTGCAGGTATGGAAAAAAAGTATACCTTTGCATCCCCTTTCGAACGAGAGGGAATTTGAAAGTTCATTGACAATACTGAGAGAGATAACGAGGTAAAGAAGTTTAAAGAGATTAT
>JAUNNZ010000016.1 GCA_030537315.1 Bacteroidia bacterium | reverse complement strand
GCCGCGGCCTCACAATCTTACACCTCTGTTGCACTGTTCACTTGAATCGGGGAGACGATATATGGGACATTATTTCAAAACAATTATTCTCGCCCTGCCAGCAGTGATGGCGGTGCTTTCCTGCTCAAAGCAGGAGGATGGATTCATTCCCTACAATCAGACTGATGTCGCTTACCTCAAAATCAACTCCGTATCGACATCCGAACCGGTCAAGTCCGTGATCAACGGCACGACCTTCCCTGCTGACGAGGAAGTCAGCATAGGCCTGTTCCTCACAGGCGAAGGCTATACCGGCTCATACGACAACGTGAAATACACCCGCGTGGCTGGCGGCTCCGAGTGGGTGACGGACAAAGAAATCAAACTTGACGACAAGACGGCGACCGTCTATGCCTACTATCCATACAATGCCAGCGTCACCAAAATCGATGAGATCAAAGTCACCTCTTCATTTGACGGGACAGACTTTATGTGGGCGACGCCCGTTGGCGATATAAACGCGGCCAAACCCAATATCGACCTTACATTCCATCACGCTCTGGCGCTGGTTGAGATTATTTTCAACATATCTGGTTTCGACCAGGAATCCGCCAGATTGACATACCTCAAGATTGAAAGCACCAGCGATGGTTTTGCTTCCTGGAGAACCCTTAATGCCACCAACGGGATACTCTCTTCCGGAGAAGTGAACGATTTAGAGACGTATAAAGAGTACTCCATTTCCGACGGCAGGATTGTAGTCCCCTGCCTGCTGGTGCCCGTAAGTACCGGCACGGATGCAAAACAGCCCCGTGATTTCACGGTTACCTGTACGTTCAACGGCAAGAGCCTTAGCACAACGCTCATTGGCGAAAAGGGAGCCGTCATCCGCCAGAACACCAAATCCACCATCTCGCTCAACATAAAAAACAGCGACAGCTAGACGGAGTTTTTGCCAGACAATCCGTGATAGATCTTAGATGCGATGATACGCGGATAGTGGGCCAGCCTGACGAGAGGATTTACAGCCACCCAGAAACGGGCGTAACGCAGATACCGCCGGTCGGTCACTTCAATGAAACGGCCGCGCCGCCAGAAGCCCGTCACCACGCCGACGACATCGGCGCAGGGAACGATTTCCTTGCTCATGCAGTTGTCTCCCCTTATGACGTAATGGTCACCGCAGTCCTCAAGGACCCTGTGGGCGACATTGCTCCCGCCAACGTGGTACAATGCCACGTCGTAGGGCTTCAAACGGCCCTCGACGGGCTTGACCAGAATCTGGTCCTTCCGGTTGCGGAGCATGGGATACATACTTACACCTGATATGGTGCTCACGAACCAGCCCTTTTCGGCCAGAACCTCTTCTATCGAGTTATAATTCTCTACGGAAATCATTTTACCTGAAACCTCCCTTGACTGCTATGCACGAAACGACGCCGGCCGCCTCGTCCGAATCCAATTTGAATGAAACATTATCCTCCAAAGAAAGGATATACCTCATATCATCGGGAAGGCCCTTCCCGTACAGTTTCAGCAGGCTTTCCTTCATGGTCCAATACTCTGCAAAACGCACATCCGGCCGCTGCGCGGAAATGACATCCTGATATTCATCCGGGGACAGCACCGACTTCGCCAGTCCTTCATCAAACTGCGCCATCTCGATGTCCACCCCCAACTCTTCGTCCCCCACCGCGCATATTATCCCTGCGGCGCAATGCGAAATATTGAAATGCACCTGCGGAGACGCATCAATGTACGGCTTGCCGTTCTCCCCGCAGGAGAATTCCGGCTGAGCCTCCATTCCATAATGCTCAGACAAAAGTTCACACAGCATCATGTACGACTTCGCGCAAAGAAACCTGTCAACCGGACGTATGTATTTCATCGCATACCTCAAACGCCACTCCGGCAATTGCTGGAGCAGCGCATCAAGTCCGCGGTCCACATCCTCCGCCGTGACCGGTACTGTCTTATAGAAAAGCATATCCCACCACAATATACGAATAATTTGCCACTATATTTTTAAAATTTTTTATTATCTTCGCGGACCCAAAATCCAAGCAAATGATTAAAACAGAAAAAATAAATTACGTAGCGCCTGATTTCAAGACAGTTATCATAGAAATCCAGGGCGTTTTGTGTGTATCTCCAAACCTCACCCCTGGCAACGGACCGTGGGGCGGTGATGAGACCACTTGGTAAAATCAACGTTAATACGGTAAGAAAGATGAAAAGGACATTCATAATAATCGCCGCTGTCTGTGCGGCTCTCACATCCTGTTCAAAGAACATTGGCTATCTGGACGACAACGGACCGGCACCGGAAGTTCATGCATCTGACATAAAGTTAAACATCAACGTCGCCGAAATCGGCGGCGGCACCAAGGCCGCCAAGACCGGCTGGGTCGAGGGTGACAAGATCAACATCTGGATCGATGACCTGGATGTAATCTCTTTGATGGGTGACAATAAAGGCCGCGCAGAACTTGTACTGACTTATACAAGTGGCAAATGGGTGGCTGTATTTGATGAATTTTACAAGACTCATACAGATGATAAAAATGAGCTTGATGGCCTTTTTCATACGATAAAAGACGAGGGCGTCCTCAATTGCCTGTATGAAGGGAGTAATGACATAAGCAACTATAAAGTCGATGCAGCTAATTATATCTATACTTTCACACCTGTGAAGTGGGTTTGGAAATGCGAGAAATGCGGTGAGGAGAATGATTTTGGATCTGACAAATGTGCAAAATGCGACGAGTACAAACCTGATGGAGCCGCTCCTGTTTCCAACAACATCATCCAGCTGATGTGCTGTGCTGACAATGTACCATATACGTATGACGGCACAACCCTCACTGCAACCATCACAGGATGGACCGTACTGACAATGGTCCAGGTTGTAGTTGACGGACTGGATAAAACAAAAGCCAGCAGTTACACTCTGAGTTGTGACAATATGTATAGTATTTCCAGTATAACTAAAACATACCAGGACAACAATGGCCTCGGTGACTTCGTTGTCAGTGGTTATGATTATGATGTTCCTACACTTGGTGTAAGCAACAAAGACGGCGTGGCATTCTGCTTCTATGACGTTGTGGATCAAAGTGGTGATGGCCCATTCAAATTCACCCTTAACGACGGGACAACAAATTATGTTCACACTGATGATACCAACACATTAATCACATCATCTGAGATAGTAAAATTCATAAAATTGGACAAGGCATATTTCGGGCTATAACCACCTGCTAAAACAATACCCTATGCGACATAAAAAGTGCGACCCGCGTTTGCAGGCCGCACTTTTCGTACAGACGCGAGTGACTCGCGTCTGTTCATTTCTCTTTCAGATATGTCCAGAGGACGGTGGAGAGGGTGAAGTCGGAATCGTCGGCGCCGCAATCCCAGACCATTGCGCCGCGGAGATGATGGTCCTTGATGTAATAGCACTTGGCGAGGATGGACTTCTCGTTTTCGTATGAGAATACTATCTCCCCGGTGATCTTGTTGGCAACGTAAGGCACAAGGGCATCGTCGTCCCAGCACACTTCGTAGTACCTGCCGTCCACCCTGAGGTCCTTGTAGTCAACGCTCTCCGGGAAGAAGATCCGGTCTCCCCTGCCGTAGAACGGAATGCCGAGCACAAGCTTTGACCTCGGTACGCCTGCGGCGAGATGGTCCTTGACCGACTGGTCGGCGGTGAGGCCCGGATGGTTCTCGGACTGATAGAGCGCGGCGTTGAAGTGCGGCGCGCGGCCCATATCGTAAGTCATGACGTTGACGAAGTCAACATATTCAACGACGTCGGAGTAGTTTATATATTTCGTCTCGGCCGAAGCGGCGAACGACAGCAGCGCGTCGTCGCCGAGCACGGCGCGAAGGTCGCGCATCAGCAGCGTGAAGTTGTCCTTGTCGTCAGGCGAGCAGGAGATATCCCCAAGATCAGATGTAGGGTATTCCCAGTCAATGTCGATTCCGTCAAGGCCGAAGCGGTCGACGGCGGCCTTGCAGCAGGCGCAGAAAGATGCGCGCAGCGAATCCGAGGCGGCCATTTCGCTGAAATTGCCGCTCGCCCACCCGCCTACTGACAGCAGCACCTTGAGCGATGGCTTGGCTTCCTTGAGCGCAACGATCTCCGCAAGGCGGGGCTCGTTGTCGATCACCAGCGAGTCAAAGCTGTCGGCAACGTGGCCGAACGCATAGTTAAGATGGGTGACGAGCGACGGGTTCGGCAGGGTTGTCCCCCACGAAGTGACGTATCCCGTGACCACCCTGTCTGAAGAACTCACACAACTTACAGCCAGAAATGCGGCCGAGACAATCAAAACAAAAATCTTCTTCATAATGCCCGAAAGATAGCAAAAAAAACACTATCTTGCAGTAATTATCACATAATACCATGCTCAAAAAACTCTTCTCAATCTGCATTCTTGCCGCCTTATCGTTAACTGCAACGGCACAGTTCAGGATCACATCATTCGAAAGTTCATTCAAAAGCGACTGCTGCTATGAATTGAAGTATATCCTCGAAAGTGAAAGTTCAACCTTCATCTACTGCACGTTCACCAGTCCGAAGGATGACGGCAGATTCGCTTTCAACCAGAATCTGGCCGTAATTCAGAACGATATGAAATACAAAGTGAAGAACTCCATCCATATGCCTGTCTGGGACGAGGCTGAACGGATGTACGTCGTAATGGAAGAAGCCGGCGAAAAGCTCAATTTCATCGTCGAGTTCGAGAAGTTCTCACCGGAGAAGCCTTTCGACATCATAGAGAGCGAAAAAAAGGACGAAGGGAACACAAGCTTCAACTTATACAACGTCATTACTGAAGCCACCGATTACGAAAACATCCCAGACGCCGACAAGTTCCTCGACAGATACCCTGTAACCATCCGCGGCACCTACAAGGACAAAGGCGTCAACGTCCAGTACATCAATCACGACGGAGTATATGTCTCCTGCCGCAGCACCTGGTGCGAAGGCGGGCTCTTCGAGCCTGACTACTACCGATTCCTCATCGAGATCAACAACGACTCTCCACGTGGCGTAGCCTTCGACTTCGAGAAATTCTATGCTGTCGCCAAGCGTACCGTCCGCGGCAAGGAGGAAGAGAAGGTAATGCCGAAATACACTCCTGACAGCTTTGCCGACTATATGTCGTCACAGGACTATCAGGAAGCCAAGAACGCCGTAGGCGGCGGGCTGAGCGAGGTCGGCAACAAGCTTCATACAATGTCCCTCAACAGCAAGAACGACGAATGGGCGAACATCGGACTGAGGATGCTCAGCAATCTCGCCAACGAGGCTGCCGAGCACAACATCCAGGAATACCTGGCAGCCCACCCGAAGAACCGTCCCGACGTCCTCCGAAGCCAGAGCATCGCTGCCGGCGAGGGCATCAGCGGCTATGTCGCAGTGGAGAAGAAAAAGAACGACTCCTACACCGTCCATATCCCGCTCGACAGCTACGACTTCGTATTCAACTGGAATTAAGACCTGATAAATCCTTTTGAAGGAAAGAAAGTATATGAGAAAGATCAACTTGATTTCACTATTCTCCGCATTCTGCCTGCTCACCCTTTCCTGTGCGGAGAAGCAGAACGATCCCGTTGCCGTATGCGAAAACGGCCGTTTTGTCGGATACGTCGAGGACAACGGTGTCCTTGCGTTCAAGGGAATTCCTTTTGCGAAGGCGCCTGTAGGCGAATTGAGGTGGAAGGCTCCGCAGCCTGTCGAAGCCTCAGACGAGGTTTTCGAAGCCAAGGAGTTCAGGGTTCCGGGACTTCAGTCATACGATGAGGGCGAACCGGCCAGCCACGGCGAACTGAGCGAGGACTGCCTCTACCTGAATGTGTGGACGACAGACCTGGAGATGAAAGCCGGAAGGCCGGTTATGGTCTGGATCCACGGCGGTTCATACGGCTGGGGCGGCACAATCGACCCGCTGTATGAAGGCAAGTACCTCCCGGCGGAATACCCGGACGTAGTGCTTGTTTCTGTGGAGTACAGGGTCAACGCTATGGGATTCATAGATTTCAGCAACGTTCCGGGCGGCGAGGCGTTCCCTGATACGCCATACCTGGGAATACTTGACCAGCAGCAGGCCCTGCGCTGGATCCAGAAGAACATCAGCGCATTCGGCGGCGACCCGGACAACGTGACCATCTTCGGAGAATCAGCAGGAGGCGGCTCTATGTGCTGCCATCTTATCGCAAAGGGCTCTGAAGGACTTTTCCGCAGGGTGATACCTATGTCGGGAGACATCTATCTGGAGCATACTCCGGAAAACTATGCCGCCAACGGTCAGGCGGAAAAGCTTCTTGCTGCGACGGGCTGCAAGGATATGGACGGACTGATGGCTCTTTCCGAGGCTGAACTTCTCAAAGGATTGAATACGGATGCAGGCGTCAAGAGTTTCGAAGGATATGACTCAAAGGTCGGCGCATTCAACAACTGGCCTATGCGCAGCGACGAGAGGAGCATACTCCCTACCGATGGCTACAAGGCTCTCCTTGAAGGGAAATCAAAGGATGTTGACGTGATGATAGGCATCGTGGCCGATGAGCTGCGATATTGGGCCCACCTTCAGTTCGACGCATCCAACACGACAGACGGGCCTCTCGCCGGTTACTACCTCTGGGCTCAGGGAAAGGTTGACGAAATCAAACAGATTGGCGGCAAGGAGACTGCGCGCAGGATTGACGAATGTATGAAATATATCGATCCCGACAGCGACGAGTGGGATGCAAAACATCCGGGAATCTGGAAATACACAGAGATAATGAACAACTATATGTTCCGTCTTGGAAGCATAACCATAGCGCAGAACCATTCTGAGGCCGGCGGCAGCGGACGCACATATATGTACGTGTTCGGAAAGGGCTATGACAAGGAATCATTCCCTGAGGAATCATACATCAAGGCCTGCCACGCCTGCGAACTTACATACGCGTTCAACAACCTCGCATACAAGCCCGGCGCCCCGTACGATCCGGTTCTTACGAAGCGTTTCAGCAACATCCTCGTGAATTTCGCCCGCACCGGCAATCCGAGCATCGACGGTGTCGATGTCCCTGAATATGACAAGACGGACAGGAGCACCATCATCATCGGCCGCGATTCCGAAATCCATGTGGAGCAGAATCCTCTTGCCAAGGAAACTGAACTGCTTCTCCCTACCTTCTATGATTACTTTTTAAAGAAATAGATATGAAAAGACTTTCATTACTTTTGTTTACCGCCTTTCTTGCGGCATCCTGCACCCCTAAGGCGGACAGGGTATTCGTCAATGCGAAAGTATATTCCATCAGCCTGGACGGCAAGGTGACGCACGCTGAGGCCGTCGCCGTGACGGACGGCAAGATCGCCTATGTGGGCGATGAAGCCGGAGTCCGGGAGTTCATAGGCAAGAAGACCGAAATCACAGATTGCGGAGGCAACACGCTTATGCCTGCATTCAACGACGGTCATATGCACTTCTCAATCTCGGTGCGCCGCTTCGGCGTCGCCGACCTGAACTTCGTTCCGGAGGCAGGCACAACGCCAGAAGAGGCTGTAAAGGAAATACAGAGACGGGTGAAGGAGTTTGCAGACGCCCATCCGGATGATCCTGTGGTACACGGAAGCGGATGGGACAGATCATGGTTCTCAGGAGGCCTGGCCGGCCCGAAATACACTTTCAGCCGCCACGATCTGGATGCCGTCGTCCCTGACCGTCCTGTCGTCCTCGACAGCTACTGCGGCCACGCTGCGATGTTCAACACAAAGGCCCTCGAGCTCGCAGGCGTGCTCTCGGCGGACACGCCGGAGCCTGAGGCCGGAACGCTCCGCAGAGGAGCTGACGGCGTTCCTGACGGTTACGTCCAGGAGCCTGTGCTCATCGCACCGCTGTGTGCCAGAATCCCGGATTACGATTTCACCGAACAGCAGAAACGTGACGGAATGCTGGCTGCGCAGGATATGTTCCTGACCAAGGGTTACGCTCTGGTGACAGACTGCATGAAGACGGCCGGTGCCTATGAGCCGCTCGTCGAAATCGCAAAGAGCGGTGAATTGAAGATGCGCGCCAGCGGCACTTTCCTGATTATGGACGAGACGCGCGAAGCTGATATGCAGTATGCCATTGACAACAAGGATACGTATAACGTCGGCGACATGTTCACAATCAATACCGTCAAATATTTCGTTGACGGCACGCCATCCCCTCTTGCTCCTTTCAACCCTCAGTACCTTAAGGACAACGGACTTCCTCTGGATTACGTCGAGCCTCTTCTCTGGGATGAGGGCCACCTCACCGAGTCCTTCAAGAAGGCCGCCGAAGCAGGCTTCAACATCCATATCCACACTATGGGAGACAGAACCCAGAGAGTTGTCGTGGCCGGCCTCATCGAAGCCCAGAAGCTCGATCCGGAGCATAAGCTTCGCAACGTCATCGCCCACAACATGCTGGTTGACCCTCAGGAAATCAAACTTATGGGCGAGAACGGAATCATCGCCAACGTCCAGCCTCTCTGGATGAGCCAGAATGAGGTTGACGACCCGGGAATGGGCTACGTTTACGGAATCGAGCAGCAGAGGAGATTCTACCCTTTCAAGAGCTTCATCGATGCCGGCGCAGTATGCGCGAACGGTACAGACTTTTCAGTCAACCTTCCTGACCCGCTTGCAGCCATCCAGATTGCGATGACCAGAAAGGTCGTCGCCACCGACAAGAACTGGTACGAGAGGTGCAAGGACGTCCCTGCAATGAACCCTGCAGAATGTGTCAGCCTGGATGACATCGTCAAGGCTCTTACCATCAACGTGGCATATCAGCTCCATATGGAAGACCTCACAGGCTCGATTGAAGTCGGCAAGTCCGCGGAGATGGTCATCCTGGACAGCGACCTCGAGAGCACGCCTGTCGATGACATCTGCAAGATCAACGTTGCAGAGACCATAATCAAGGGCGTTACTGAATACAAGGCGGAATAAAGGGCTAAGGATAGACCTTCTCACCTTCGAAGTAGGTGGCGGTCACCTTGGCCTCGTGGATGGTATTTACATCGCAGCTGAGCACATCCTTGTCAACAAGGATGAAGTCGGCGTACTTGCCTTCCTTTATGCTGCCACGCTCTTCATCGAGGAACATCTGCTTTGCACAGTTGATCGTAAGCACCTTGAGTGCCTGCTCGCGGCTTATGAGTTCTTCAGGCCACCAAGGCAGAAGCTCATCTTCTGCATAGTTTCCGTCTATGCCGGTAACAGCAATCTCCATCACTCCGAAAGGATCGTCAGGACTGTTTGCCAAAGCAGGATAGTCCGTGCTTGATGAAACTGTGATGCCGTTGTCAAAGAATGACTTGATAGGATAAGAACCCACTGAAAGATTTTCCGGTACTATCATCCAGACCAGTAAACCGAGTATGGTGTTGAAATGATGCCAGAGAATACCGCTGGTAACGTAAATGTCATTTGCAGCTATCTTGGCATAATCCGGAGCATCCACGTTACGGACGTGGACGATTGTGTTTCGCAATTCCTTGCTGCCAAAGCCTGCGAAAGCGTCGACAGCCCTCTTTACTGCGGCGTCACCCATTGTGTGGATATGCATCGACAGTCCCAGGCCATTGGCCTTGCCGGTAATTCCGTTGACCTCTTCCTGCTCCCAGTTGGCTATGCCATAGCCCTTGCTCTCATCCGGATATGGCTGGGTGCAGAAGCCGGTTCCCGTCTCGACGGTTCCGTCCATAAACAGCTTGATCCAATTGGCCTTTGCAAGACGCGCACCCGCGAATTTCTGCATATAGTCAGCCGCCTTGTCAATTTCGCCGTCAAGGTTCTCGCACCAGCTCTCGATCTCATAGCTGAGACCTATGTTTGATTTCAGTTCTCCGGAAGCCTCAAGTTCCAGGAGAGCATCGTAGGCCGTGTCATTGAAATAGTTGCTCCATCCGTCAAGATACATTGTATATCCTTCCTTGAGCAGCTTGTCCTGTGATGCGAGTATGTCCTTCTTTGCAGTCTCGACAGTCAGAACGGTACTGAAATCAAGCCCCTTGAAACGCACATACGTGCCGGCCTGCTCCTGAAGGAGACCTGTAGGTTTCCCGTCCGCGAGGCAAATGTCGCCGCCGCGTATCTCCTTGCCGTTGCCGCTGTATTTCCCATCCTTGTCCAGGATTCCCGCCGCCTTGAGGCATGCGGTGTTCACCAAACCTTTATGGCCTTCCGAATCATTGAGGTACACAGGGATGTCAGGGCATATTTCATCAAGTTTCTGAATGATCGGGACAGCAGTGGCGTTGAACACACCTGCACTGTTGAACACGTGGTAGTTCCACCCGAAACCGTAAATGACCTTTGTCTCCGGTTTTTCAGCGGCGGCCTTGACGGCGGCCAATACTTTTTCCACAGTATCATCCTCCTTGAAGGAAAGGCCTATGGTATTCGTGTTGAATGCCATAAGATAGTGTGCGTGACCATTGCCGCAGGATGGCATCACGAGGCCCTTGCCGGTATAGTCAAGGACCTCGGTCTTTCCGTCTTTTATATATGCTTCAGCACCCTTCCTGTCACCTGCATAGACATATTTGCCGTCCTTGACGGCGAACGCCTCGACGGGAGTATCATTCTCCGATGTGAATACCTTTCCATAAACGACAAGGTCGGCAGCGTCCTTTTTACGCTGAGGGTTGTCATTCTTCTGGCAGGATATTGCACACAACAGGACTGAGATGCAGATTACGAATCGCTTCATGCAGCCGCTGTTCTAGAAATTCTCTTTGTGAACCTCGAAGTATGCCTGAGGATGTGAGCATACAGGGCAGATTTCAGGAGCCTTCGTGCCGACAACGATGTGTCCGCAGTTGCGGCATTCCCAAACCTTCACCTCTGACTTCTCGAACACCTGTGCGGTCTCTACGTTCTTCAGGAGGGCGCGGTAGCGTTCCTCGTGGCGCTTCTCGATGGCTGCGACGCCGCGGAAACGGGCCGCGAGCTCAGGGAATCCTTCAGCCTCGGCTGTCTTTGCGAAGCCTTCGTACATATCGGTCCACTCGTAGTTTTCGCCTGCGGCTGCGGCTGCGAGGTTCTCGGCGGTGCCGCCAATGCCTCCAAGTTCCTTGAACCAGAGTTTGGCGTGCTCCTTTTCGTTGTCTGCGGTCTCAAGGAAGAGTGCGGCTATCTGCTCGTAGCCTTCCTTCTTGGCCTTGGATGCGAAATAGGTGTATTTGTTACGTGCTTGTGATTCACCAGCGAATGCTGCTTCCAGGTTTTTCTCGGTCTGGGTGCCGGCGTACTTGTTTGCCATAATTTATCAGATTGGTTATTTTGAATGTACAAATATACTAATTTTCTGCCGCAAGATATACACCTGCGACAATAGTTACGCATCCGGTCAGTTCAATCGGAGACAGAGTCTCTCCGAGCAGCAGCATTGCAAACAGCAGGGTGAAGAACGGATTCAGATATACGTAATTGGTTGCCGTGAAATTGCCGAGCCCCGCTATCACCTTGTTCCAGAGCACGAAGCAGAGCAGTGATGCGAACAGAGCAAGGAAGAGCAGGTTGAAGAGAACCCTCGGGGCCGCCAGCACGGCGAGCGGCGGCGGATCCTGCGTCAGCAGGAACGGAATTATCGTCAGAAGCCCGTAGAAGAACACTTTGCGGGTGATGAATATCGAGCCGTAGCGGGCTGAAGCGGGGCCCATCAGTATGGAATATACCGCCCAGCAGAGGGCGGCCGCGAGAGCCAGAAGGTCTCCCTTAGGGGAGAAATTGACGCTCTCGCGCCCGAAAATCGTCATCGCCATTCCGGCCAGCGCCAGCAGTGTTCCGATGATGATCTTCGGCGTAAGCCTGACGTTCTCCTGACCTTCCGTCTTCCCCGCCCTTTTAAGTATCAGGCTGAGGAGAAGTGTCCAGAGAGGCGCCGAGCAGACGAGGAACGACACGTTGCAGGCCTGGGTATTGGCGAGCGCGTGGTTTTCGGTAAGGAAATAGAAGGAGCCTCCGGAGATACCCAATGCGAGGAAAAGGAGTTCGTCCTTAAGGCTTCCGAAAAGTTTCGAAGCCTGCCCTTTCCTTATGAGGCAGATGACCCAGAGGCCGAGGTAGGCTATGATGAAACGCATCGCGAAAATCTGCGCCGGATCGAGACCCGCCGCGATCAGCACCTTGGTGCAGACGAAGGTCACGCCCCAGATCGCCACCGTCACGAACGCCAATATGTGATATATTATCCTCTGCTTCAACATAGCTAAAAATAAAGGGCCCCGGACTATGTGAAAGCCGGGGCCCGATTATAGTCCGACTTCAACTAGATAAGCTTGAAATCAACAGGCATAGTGTAATTGACTGCAACCGGCTTGCCGCCCACCTGTGCAGGGGTCCAGTCCGGAGCTGATGAAACTACGCGTACCGCCTCTGCGTCGAGAGCCTCTGAAACGCCGCGGAGAACCTTGACGTCACCGATCTTGCCGTCCTTGCCGACGGTGAAGTTGACGAATACCTTGCCGGATTCGTTGTTCTCCTTGGCAACCTCAGGATACTGGGCGTTCTTCTGGCACCACTGCTGGAAAGAAGCGGCGTCACCGCCTTCGAATACAGGCTTGACCTCTACTGCGGCCTCTGTGAAGATGCCCTTTGCCTTGAGTTCGCCTGCAAGTGAGGTTTCAGCCTCAGATGCGATGCCGTCAAGCTTCGCGAGTGCATCGTGCTCTGCGCACTCGCCCTCTTTTTCGCATTTGCCTTCCTTGCATTTTTCACAAGCTTCTTCGCAAACCTCTTCCTGAGCGTCCGCGTCCTGGTTCTGGCCCTTGCCGTTCTTGCAGGATACAACCATCAATGCGCACGAAGCGATGATGATAAGAGAGAGTAATTTTTTCATAATCTATTGTTTGTATAAAATGATTGGCTTTTCAGGCCAGGCACAAATTTAAGCAATTTTTCGTATATTTGTAAGGACCTACAATTTTCACTATGAACAATGAATATCGGGAAATCCGACTGGCCGAACTCAACAAACACTACCCCAACCTCATATATGGCGATCTGGCCAGAGACCTGTATATTTCGGACAAGTGTCAGGGAGGAAACCTGAATCTGCTCAAATATCCCAGCAAATTCGACTGCTACATCGCTTTCTATTGCGTCAAGGGGCATTTCAGGGTAAATATCAATCTGAAAGAATTCGATGTCAATGACGGCACGCTTCTGTTTTACGTGCCCGGCTGCATAATCTGCCTGGACAAGGGTGTCGACCTTTCCAACTGCGAGTTCGTTCTAATCGCCATTTCAAGAGGTATCCTTCAGAACGCCAAGGTCAATTTCTCCCGCCTGTACGAGGAGGCCATGCGTGTCATGGCCAAGCCCTGCATCTCCCTCAACAAGGAACAGCAGTGCATCTGCGGTCACTATTACCACCTGACAGAGGCTCTGATACATACGAAATCGCAGAATATCAAGGAAGCGATCATCGATCTCTATTCCTCACTCTCCCACTACCTCGGAGCATTGTGGATAGACACTCTGCATTCGATGAACGACTCTGCCGACAGCATGCGTAACAAGTCCTGCTTCGAGAAGTTCATGAAACTTCTCGCCGAGTATCATAATGATGAGCGCGAGGTCAGCTTTTACGCCGGCAAACTCAACCTGACCCCGAAATATCTGTCACAGCTGATAAAGAAGACAAGCGGCAAGAGCGCGCCCGAATGGATATCCTCCTTCGTGATACTGGAAGCGAAGAACTACCTGAAATACTCCGACCTGGATGTCAAGGAGATTTCATACAGGCTGAAATTCAGCAGCACCCCGGTATTTTTCCGCTATTTCAAGTCCCATACCGGAATGACACCTCTTGAATACAGGAAGAGTTGACCGTGCCGTTCAGCATTCAAGTTTTTTCGTTAAATTTGTGGTCTCCATTACATTAAAAGTCCCGAATGTCAGACAACGAACTCCTTGAATACAATCTCGGCGAAGGCGTAAGAGCCTTCTCTACAATGAGAAATGCAGAACTTCCGTTCCCTGTTGTCACCGGACACCAAGTTCACGGTTATTGTGTCGCAAAGATCGACCGTCCGGGAATTGAAAGAGACGAACTGCAGGGCTATGACGCCTTCGTGACCAACGTGCCGGGCTGCGCCATCGGCGCCCGCAGCGCCGACTGCGTCCCCATCCTTCTGTACGACCCCGTCCACCGCGCCGTCGCGGCCGTTCATTCCGGTTGGAAAGGCACTGTCCAGAAAATATCGCACCGGGTGCTCACGATGATGAACCGCGAGTACGGCACACTACCCATAAACCTTCACGTGGCTATAGGCCCCAGCATCTGCAAGGAGCACTTCCAGGTCGGAAATGAAGTCATCCAGTTCTTCAAGGAAGCCTGTTTCCCTATAGAACAGCTCTGGACATGGGACGGTGTACGTGACGAGTCAAGCATGGCCGGCGGCCATCACATCGACCTCGCCGCCGCCAACAAGTGGCTTCTCACCGAGGCCGGTGTCCTCGAAGACAATATCTGCCTGTCGGGCATCTGCTCGTACGATGACGACAGATTCTTCTCCGCCCGGAAGGAAGGCTTCGAATGCGGCCGCACCATCAACGTGATCCAGCTTATCTAGCAGCACTTTCCCTTCGGCTGCTTGCCGAAGGGAAGGAACAAATGGCTATCTTTGCATCCGCAAATGAAAATTGAACTGCAGGGACATTACGGCTACAGGCGGCTCGTGAAAACGATGCTGCCGAGCATTGCGATGATGATTGTGACATCCGTTTACAGCATCGTCGACGGGCTTTTCGTGTCCAATTTTGCAGGCAGCACCGCTTTCGCGGCGATGAATATCGTGTGGCCCGGATTGCAGCTTCTGGCTGCGCTGGGACTGATGATAGGTACCGGAGGTAGCGCGCTGGTGTCGAAGACACTGGGTGAAGGCGACAGCGACAAGGCCTGCCGCATCTTCACGATGCTCACGCGCCTTGCACTGGTGTCCGGCATCGTGATGGCGGCGCTGGGATTCATCTTTATGAGACCGCTTGTGGTTGCACTGGGGGCAGAGGGGGAAATGATTCCGTTTGCGATGATATACGGCCGTGTCGTCATAGTCTCGCTGCCTTTGTTCATTCTTCAGATGATGTTCCAGCCTTTCTATATGGTTGCTGAGAGGCCGGAGATGGGGACGGCGGTAAGCATAGCCTGTGGCGTGGCCAACATCATTTTCGACGCCCTGTTCATCTGTGTGTTCGGAATGGGCTTGCTGGGAGCGGCACTGGGTACGGCAATATCACTGTCTGTCGGCGGATCGTTTCCGCTGATATGGTTCTTGAGCAGGCGGAACAGGACGCATCTCCGCTTTGTCAGGAATGTCAGCAACGAATGGAGACATATCGGCAAATCCTGCAGCAACGGAATGTCAGAGTATGTGGGAAACGTCGCATTGGCAATCGTCAGCATATGCTACAACCTGCAGCTGATGAAATATGTGGGTGAGGACGGCGTGTCGGCATACGGAATACTGATGTATATGGGATTCGTATTTGCAGCCGTCTTCATCGGATACAACATAGGCGTATCGCAGATCGTTTCCTACAATTATGGTGCGGGCAACACCGCCGAGATGCGCTCACTGCTCCGCAAGAGCCTGGTGCTGATATCACTGGGAGGATTGATTCTGACCGGACTCGCAGAGGCAACCGCCGTTCCCGTGGCGCGCTTCTTCGTCGGTTACGACGTGGCGCTTTGCTCGCTTACCGTCCGCGCGCTCCGCATCTACATGCTCAGTTTCCTCCTGTGCGGGTTCAACATGTTCACTTCCGCCTGGTTCACGGCGCTCAACAACGGAGTTGTCTCCGCCATCGCAGCATTCGCCCGCACCCTTATTTTCGAGCTCGGGTGTGTTTTCCTCCTGCCTGCATTCTTCGGCGTCGACGGCATCTGGAGTGCGGTCAATGTCGCTGAATTATGCGCATTCGTCCTTTCATTCATTCTTGTGGCCGCTTTCGGCAAACGTTACGGATATCTGCCACTCAGCTGACGGGCGGATTTCATCTGCCTTCGGCATTTTGCCGAAGGGACGGAGAGAAAATGGCAAATTATTGCTATCTTTCCGAAACCAATCGCAACATACTGTCAATTAATAACACCAAAATGAAGAAATTCCTGATCATCATTGCGGCGTGCGCGCTGTTTGCAGGCGCAGCCGCAGCCCAGAACACCAGCAAGACCTTCGCCAATCCTCTTGACGTGCTTATCGGAAACGAACGCGCATACAGAGGTGGAGAGCCGGTCGTAATCATTTTCCAGGACGATTATTATCTGTTCGTCTCCCACCGCAAAGGCTACTGGTACTCCCCTGATTTCAGAAACTGGACCTATGTCGATGCTCCAAACTACCCTGGAGGAGTTGTATCTGTCGTAGAACAGAACGGCCAGCTGATCGGCTGCTCCATGAACAACAAGAACGTTTACAAGTGCCTCGACCCAAAGAAAGGCGTTTGGGAGAAATGCGGGGAACTGAGCAGCGACAGGTACGGCGACGCCAACCTCTTCGTGGATGACGACGGCCGCGTGTATCTGTATTTCGGATGGTCTCAGATCATGCCGTTCCAGGTCGTGGAGCTCGACCCCGTCACATATAAGGAACTGCATGAGCCCATTCCGCTGTTCTTCAGCGATATCAAGAACCACGGATTCGAGGTCCGCAAGCCCGAGGACGTGATCTATTCGATATTCAACGGCCGCCGCGAGTACAATCCTGAGGAACTTCCATGGATCGAAGGTCCTTATATGATCAAGCACAACGGCAAATACTATCTCGAATATGCGGCTATCGGCCTCGAGTTCATCTCATACTCACACGGAATCTACGTATCCGACAGCCCTACCGGCCCGTTCACCTATTCCGAGCACAACCCTCTGACCTTCAAGACCAGCGGCTTCCAGGTAGGCGCCGGCCACGGCAGCACCTTCCACGACAAGAAGGGCAACCTCTGGACCATCTGCATGATTCCGTCACAGTACGGCGGCACAGGCCGCGGCTCCGAACTGGCCATCTACCCTTCAGCCGTTGACGCGGAAGGTGTGATGTACTCCAACACCGCCCTCGGCGACTATCCGCAGTACTATCCTGACCTCCGTCCTGAGGGCGGCGTCGGCAACTATACCGACTGGATGCTCCTCTCGAACGGCAAATATGCGGAGGTATCCTCAACGTTTGAAAACTACACCTATGACAAAGCCCTGGACGAGAACTTCCTCACCTGCTGGACGGCAGCCACGGGCGACCCGGGAGAATTCTTCCTGCTCGACCTCGGCGGTCTCGCAGAGATCAACGCCATACAGCTCAACTGGGACCACATCGGTGCAGCGCCTCAGGCTCCCGCCGGCTTCGGCGCCCCTGCCTCCTACCCTGACCACTATCAGTGCTACACCGTGGAAATCTCAAAGGACAAGAAACATTGGACAAAGGTCATCGACAAGAGCAACAACAAGCTTGAGCTCAAGCACGACTACAACGAGCTTGAAAAGGCACAGAAGGCAAGATATATAAAGGTAACCAACGTCGCCACCTACGATGACGCCAAGTTCAGCATCAAGGACCTCCGCGTATTCGGCACCACCGACAAGATGAGCCGCACCATCGTCAAGGACGTAAAGGTTGTCCGCAATCCTGAAGACAGGCGCGAGGCCAATCTTCTCTGGGATGCGGTCCCGGGAGCTGACGGCTATGTAGTCCGCTACGGCATCGAACCGGGCAAGCTGTACAACAGCTACATCGTCTATGACAAGACCACCCTATACATGCACAGCCTGAACACCGCGCCTGAATATTACTTCGAGGTCGAGGCATTCGACTGCGGTCTTGACTACTACCGCGAGCCATATCTTGCGACACTCGGCAGCGGCGCTGAAATCCAGGTCGCAAAGCGCACCCGCAACTTCGCACCTGGCGCATACCGCCAGAACCAGGACACCAAGATCCTTATGCTCAAGGAAGGAGTGACCGAATATGTATTCGAAGACATCGACCCGGGGATGTGGGTTCTCAACCACTCATACGGCCCTGTCCTCTGGTCCGGAGAACTTACGGATAAGGAACTCATCTCGGACAAGAAGAATCCAAAGCCTACCGTAGAAGCCTTCCTGACACGCCTCGGCACCGGCACGGAAGTCACCGGCAACCTGATGATGAAGATCATCCCGGGCAAGGAAAAGGGAAAGATAGTGGTGACGATAGAAAACAAATAGACAAAAAAGATGAACGGACGCGAGTGACTCGCGTCCGTTCATCTTTTTTATTTCTTCCGTTTGCCCTTGACGGCATCGATCAGCTCCTCTATCTCGAAAGGCTTCGGGATAAACGCGTCCGCCCTGACTTCCCGTCCAAGGTTCATCGTTTCAAGATCCGCCTTCGCCGTAAGAAGGATTACAGGGATATGCTTGAAGTGGTCGCTGAACTTGATTGTCTTGCAGAGGGTGATACCGTCGATCTCTGGCATCATTATATCTGTGATGACAACATCGACGTCGTGGCTCTGAATGGCCTTGATCGCAGTCTTTCCGTTGTTTGCCGTGATCAGCTTGCGGCACAGAGGGCCAAGCTCTTCCATTATGTATTCGCGCAGGTCGATATTGTCATCCACATAGAGGATGCATTTGTCGATCATCGCCTTCTCGGAGATCTTCTCGGCGCGTTCATCTATCTGCTTGATTATCTGCTCAGTTGTCTTTATCGCTTCATGGTCGGCAGGGATTTCGAACCAGAAGGTCGCGCCCTTGTCGTCCTCGTTGTTGTTCGCTGTGATCGAGCCGCCATGAGCGTCGATGATCACCTTTGCATACGAAAGACCTATGCCGAAACCTGCGTGCTCCTCCGTTTCCTTGTAATACTTCTCGAAAAGCTTTGACGGGTCAGTCCTGCCGATTCCCGGACCGTTGTCGCGGATTCCAACCCTTATCATCCCCTTCTCCCTGTTCCAGCTGGTCCACACCACGATATCCTTTCCCGGAGGATTGTGCTTGAGCGCATTGGACATGATGTTGGAGAACACGATGGCGCAAAGCCCTTCATCCATCATGGCGGCGCCTATCGTAGGGTCAAGTTTCAGCGAGATGCCCATATCGTGCTCTGCCGCCTCGTCGCGGAAGTCTTCCGCCAGGTTGGTGACCCAGGAATTGACATCAACTGACTGGAGATTCACCTTTGTGGCGCCATCCTCTATCCTGCTGGATGTGAGGACCGTGTTCAGAAGGTCTGAAATGCGGGAAGACTGCTGGAACACTCTGTTCAGAGAACTCCGCTGCTCAGCAGATATCGACTTATCCCGCAGCATACGCTTGACAGGACCCTGAACCAGTGTCAACGGAGTACGCAGTTCGTGAGCCACGTTGATCAGGAAGTTGTACCGTTCGTCGGAAGCCTCCTGCGCATGCCGTTTGTCCTTGATCCTTCCGCGATATCTCATGAGAAGGAGCAGAGCGCACAGCAGCAGCAGGGATGCCGCCAGATAGAACCAGGCGGACCTGTAC
Source organism: Bacteroidia bacterium (assembly GCA_030537315.1). Lineage (GTDB taxonomy): Bacteria > Bacteroidota > Bacteroidia > Bacteroidales > UBA932 > Cryptobacteroides. The sequence continues at coordinate 26,710 of JAUNNZ010000016.1, read as the reverse complement.
CAAGGCCTCTTCACGCTGAATGAATACACCTCACGCATATCGGTCATGCCGCCATCCGAGGTGGTGACTGACATCGACACGGAATATTTGCCCGGATTGAGTCTGAGGAAATGGACTACGGGTTCGGTCAGGTACTCGTCGAAATCAAGGCTAGGTCCTGATGCCACCACGTGATACAGCTTGTCCTTGAGTATGTCATTGGAACGGACAAGCATACGGATATCGATCTGGCTGTGATGATAAGGAACGGCAAAACCGGAAAGGTCAAATATCTCGTCATTGTCGACCAGGACAGCGCCGACCGTGATTCCCACGTTCCTTACAGTGTTGACTTCAAAGTCGCGGCCGACGCAGATGAAGCCGTTGCGCCCGCCGAGGAACAGTTCTCCGTTGGAGGCCTGCAGGCAGGCTCCCGACAGATATTCATTGTTGAACACTCCATCTGTCTCCCCAAGAAGCAGAACGCCCTTGGTGGCCGGATTATAGACATAGAGCTTGTTTCTGGTACCCATCCACAGCCGGCCGTCATCCGCGGTCATCATCATATGCGGCTCGGTCTCGAAAGAATCAAAGACGTACTCCACTTCCCCTGTCACGGTGTCATAACTGTATATGGATGAACCGGCGGAGATCCATATCGAACCGTCTTCAGCAAAGGTAGCGCATCGCACACGGCCTTTTGAAGACATGTCCAGGATCCTGCGCGTCTTGGTAGGCGACGTCTCCTCCCAGCGGTACAGAGAGGCATCGTCAATCATATATTGGGCGTGAGAGCCGCACACCGGGCGCAGGTAGCCCTTTACGCCCTCCACTTGTGGGAACTGGTCGAATGCGCCTGATGGATAGTAGCGTGAGAGACGGTCCGTGAAAATGATTACGTTATCGCTCTGGTCATTGCAGAATACGGGACTGCGGTCGGTCGAGAAATAGAAAAGTTTAGCCTCGAGGTCATAGGAGTTCCTGCGCATCTCGTTTGTCTTCGGATTGAAGACGAATATGCCCTGATTCGGGCAGGACAGCACAAGATCGCCGTTCGACATGGATGCTATCGAGTGGATGTGCATGTTGTCCGTAACCGGATATGAAAAGAACTCTCCTGTATTCAGGTCATAGCTGACGAGTCCGGAACCGTTGGTGCCTATCCATACCATCTGGTCGCCGGGGAGCTGGTAGAAAGAGCATATTCCCCTGTTGTCGACAGGCGGGTCGAAGACACCGTTCTTGAATTGCTTTATCTTTGATTCCGATACCACGAACGCGCCTCCTGAAGGACGGCCGCACCAGACGTTGCCGTTGTGGTCGCAGAACATCGTGGAAATCATGTTTGACGGGCATGTGGACGGATCCGCAGGATCATTCTTGAGGATTGTCACCTCACCTGTCTCCGGATCCAGGATATTGATTCCGCCTCCGTCAGTACCAAGCCACAGCTTGCCTTCGCGCTCCGCGAAACAGATGATGACGTCGGAGTTTATCCCGGAGTTCTTCGTGCTGAAGCTCTTCAGCATAGTGCCGTCGGCGGCGATATTGAAGATGCCCTGTCCGAGCATTGAAATCCACAGTGTTCCGTCGGAACCCGTGAACGCCGCGAAGAAATCGTTGCCGCCCTTGAACTGGGACGGGCGGCATTCTTTCGTCGCGATGTTGTATATGGCCATCTCTCTGGTGAAGTCGCTGACCATGATGAGGTCATTGCCTCCGTTGCCGTAGCCTATGAGCAGTTGGTTCACGGTAAAAGGCTTTGACGGGTCAAGCTTCAACAGCTCCGTGAACGCTCCCGTCTCATGGCTGTACTTCCATACAATGTTGTCACCGCCGAAATAGACGTCCTTGCCTTTTGAAACCACGCTGTGCGCCACCGTCTTTCCGTCAATGCCGAGTATCATCTGAGGATGGTCGTGGTGGATGCTTGACAGGAATCCATAGAAGCCCACATCGGTGAGCATCCATGCCGTACCCGTTTCGTCGAAGTAAATCCTGGTTACATTGCTGCTTGACAGGAATTCCCCGTCAGGGACATGATGGCTGAAGTAGTTGTTTGCATATATCTGATAGACGCCATCGTCGGACCCGATCCAGGCGAAGCCATCCTGCTCCACGAAGATGGTATTGATTTTAGATGGGAAGCCGTCGGACGGTGACAGCTCCATGAAAGAGAAATTCTGACTGAAAAGAGGTATTTGGACTAGTGTCAGCGCAAGCAGGACGGACAATTTCCAGGCAAGTTTCATATATTGATCAATAGTGGTTCTAACAAATATAACTATATTTGTGCTTATTGATAGCACTATTATGAAGAAACTTGTCATTTCTCTTGTTTCAGCCCTGTTCGCGCTGTGTTCCTGCACTGAAAATCCACTTGTTGTCAAGACTGCCGGAGGTATCGTCCAGGGTATTGAACAGGAAGGCACGTATGCCTTCCTTGGCATCCCTTACGCATCCGTGACACGTTTCATGCCTCCTCAGCCGGCACCGGAATGGGAAGGCGTGCGCGTATGCGACCACTGGGGCCCGCAGGCCATGCAGAACGTATGGGGCCGCGAGCTCACCGAAGACGAAATGTCCGAGAACTGCACCGTCCTGAATGTCTGGACAACCGACGTCAAGGCAAAAAAGCCTGTGATGTTCTGGCTTCACGGAGGCGGCTTCGATTCCGGCACTTCTGAATGGAATCCCGGAATGGGACTCGCGCGCGAGGATGACGTGGTTGTCGTCAGCGTCAACCACCGCCTGAACATAATGGGTTTCCTCGACCTGTCGGCCTGTTCTCCAGAATACAGATATTCCGGCAACGTCGGAATGATGGACGTCATCGCAGCCCTCAAGTGGGTGCGCGACAACATCTCCAAATTCGGCGGCGACCCTGACAACATCACCGTCTTCGGCGAATCCGGTGGCGGCGGCAAGGTAGGCACGCTCCTCTGCATGCCAGAGGCGAAAGACCTGTTCCACAAGGCCATCATAATGAGCGGCACCATACTCAACGTCAACGACAGGAAAATGTCCCAGGCCCTCGGAAAGGCCGTCCTTGATGAGCTGGGCATCCCTGTGGAAGAGATATCACGCATCAACGATGTACCTTACAAAGAGCTTTACGCCGCCGGCCAGAGGGCCATGGCGAAAAGCATAGGCACCCGCGCGCCGGGAACCCCTATGATGTGGGGCTTCGGCCCTACCCCTGACGGCGAAGTACTGCTCCAGCAGCCTTTCCAGCCGGGTTTCGCCGATTTCTCCACAGGCAAGCCACTTATGATAGGCACCACCTTCAACGAACTCCAGCGGCTCTGCTACGACCAGAATCCGACAATGGACGAGGCCAAGGCCCAGCTCAGGCAGATATTCGGAGACGAGACCGACGCATACATAGCCGCATTTGCCGACGCATATCCGTCATACTCCCCTGCCGACCTCCTTTCTGTCGACCGCCTGTTCCGTCCGAAGACCGTGATTACAAGCGACTGGCTTTCAGAAAACTGGAAAGCCCCTGTCTATCAGTACATGTTCACATGGAAGTCTCCGGTCAACGGCGGGTCCGTCCACGGGCACGAGCTCAAGTTCTGCTTCAACACGCTTGACCACGGACTGAACGAACTTCCGGAACCGACAGAGGCCGACCAGGCCCTCGCTGACATCATGAGCCTCTCATGGTCAAACTTTGCCCGCACGGGCAACCCTAACGCCGAAGGCCTTCCGGAATGGCACACTTATACCGCCGACAACGGTGAAATGATGGTATTCGACTATGAATGCCGCATACGCAACAACCCAGACAGAGCGCTTCAGGATATCCAGAACAGGCATTGCTTCGAACAGCTTGACAAGTTCAGGGCAGAGCATACGGAATACTTCAAGGCCGCTCTCGGAGAATGCACCCACGGCAGTGTCGAGGTCACACCTGAAATCGGCCCCGAGGCCGCGGAATTCCCCGCCGGCACCGTCTTCCACGTCAAGGCGACCGCTGACCCGGGTTATGAATTCGAGTGCGGCTATGACGCTCTTGGCGTCCAGTTCGGCTTCTATCACGAGTACTATACGCAGGAGTTCGACGTCAAGCTCGGCTGGAACTGTACTATAGGAGCATCCTTCGTGGAGCCTGAGAGGCTGCAGGGTTACACCTGCCTGCACGACATAGTATATGCCAAGCCGGGAGTCAAGGAACTCCGTTATGACGCATACATCCCCGACGGCGCGAAGGGTCTCCCGGGCATAGTCATCATCCACGGCGGCGGCTGGAGGATGAACTGCCAGAACGTGATGAAGGGGCTCGCCCGCGAGCTTGTCGCCGACGGCAGGTACGTCGTGTTCAGCATCGACTACAGATGGGCAGGGAATGCTGACGGCGACGCTGAACCCAACAGCATCGCCGACATCATCGGCGACTGCTACGGCGCCATCCTGCACATCCAGGAGCACGCCTCGGAGTACGGACTTGACGCGGGGCGTCTGGCCGTCACCGGCGACAGCGCCGGCGGTCACCTCTGCGCGGCAGTCGCGAATATGGTCGAGATGGTCGGCGACCGGGGATTCGGCGTCAAGCCTGGAGTATATGAATATATGCCAACCTATATGCCGAAGGGCTGGAGCATCAGGAAGGCCCGCAGGAGCCTGCTGGCCATCAAGGCGGTTGCACCGAACTACGGCATCTTCGACGCGGGCACCATGGCCCGTTTCACGGGGGCGGAAGACACTGCCGCCGCCGAGGCGCTTGCCCCTATATGCCACATCCCCGACGCTTCCGTCCGCCAGATCCCTCATTGGATCAACCGCGGCACGCTTGACCCTATCATCTCCGAAGAAAGCACTGCGGAATACTACCGCGCGCTGCTCGATGCGGGCCAGGTCGCATACAACATCCAGGTTCCGGGCGCAGTACACGCATACTACGACTGGAAGTCTGATTCCGCGACCAAGGAGGCTTTCATAAAGTTCGGCGCGCCGTACGCACGCCAGATGGAGGATTTCTTCAACACCATTTTCTATTGATATGAAAAAAAAGATCCGCAATCTATTGAAGTGCACGTCTCTGTCCACGGCGCTCTTCGTCTTCCAGGCCTGCTACGGGATGCCTCCGGGTTATACGGATCCGGTACCAGAACCGGAAACCACGTCCGAAATGGCTGACAGCACGTCGCTTGACGTGGAACTTGAATCTGAGGAACCGGGACAATGATTCCCTGGCTCTTCTTCAAAGCGTTCCGCAGAAGCGAAACCAGGCTTCACGAGCTGAATTATCTCTTCTGGGAATGTACGACCCGATGCAATCTGCACTGCCGCCACTGCGGCAGTGACTGTTTTGCGGCATCCAGGGAAGTGGATATGCCTCTGGAGGATTTCCTCAGGGCCGTAGACACTATTCCTGTTTCAGAGCGTCCTGACAATTTCACGGTCGCCATCACTGGTGGAGAGCCTCTCCTTCGCCCCGATATCGAGGAAATCGGCAAGGCCATCCGCCAGCGCGGTCTGCGCTGGGGAATGGTCAGCAACGGCTTCTTCTATGACGAGCAGATGCACAGCAGGCTGATGAGGGGCGGAATGGGCTCGCTGACCATCAGTCTGGACGGCATGGAGGATTCTCACGACTGGATGCGCGGCCGCGAGGGCAGCTACCGCAGGGCGCTGAACGGGATAAGGATAGCGGCGGGTGAACGGAAGATCAACTTCGACGTCGTCACCTGTGTGACGAAACGCAATCTCAGCCAGCTTCAGGATATACACGACACCCTGCTTGGCCTTGGTGTGAAGCAGTGGCGCCTTTTCACCATCATACCGATCGGACGGGCGAAAGACGATCCCATGATGCATCTGGACGCCGATGAGACCAGGTCTTTGATGGAATTCATAAAGTCAAAGCGCGAGCATCCGTCAAGGATGAACGTTACCTTCAGCTGCGAAGGCTATCTGGGAAAATACGAACAGAAGGCACGCCTGGAGCCATATTTCTGCCGCGCAGGCATCAACATCGCATCCGTGCTGATCGACGGCACGATCTGCGCCTGCCCCAACATAGACCGGGAGGTCTTTGCCCAGGGCAACATCTACAAGGACAATCTCTGGGAGGTGTGGAACGGCAGGTTCGGGCAGTTCCGCGACCGCAGTTGGGCCCGCAGGGGCCGGTGCGCCGACTGCAAGGTCTTCGACAGGTGTCTCGGCAACGGGATGCACAACTGGCACGGAGACTGCTCGGAGGTGCTCAACTGCCACTACAGCAAGACGCTCGGGCAATGATGCCTATCCAGCGGACTGATACTCGTCCCAGGACTTGATCTTGAGGTCTTCCGACGACTTCGAGCAGAATGCCCGGATATAGGCTGTCGCGAGGCGGCTGTTGGTGATCAGAGGCACGTTGAAGTCAATCGCCGCACGGCGCATCTTGTAGCCGTTGGTGAGCTCGCCGTGGCTGAAATCCTTAGGGATGTTCACCACAAGCTGGACTGCGTGTTCCCTGATCAGCTGGACTGCAGGAGTGCCTGCGCCCTTTTCGGCATCCTCCTCGGAAGGCCAAAGGGCGCGGGAACATTCCAGTCCATTGTTAACCAAATACTTATAAGTGCCGCTTGTAGCGAAGATCTTATATCCGTTTTCTATCAGGACAGTGCAGGCACGGAGCATCATCGCCTTCTGTATGGCATCGCCGGATGATACCAGCACTGCACTCCCCTTCTCGGGAATCACGTGGCCTACCGAAATCATCGCCTTGAGCAGGGCCTCGTCGAAGTTGTCTCCGATGCAGCCCACTTCGCCGGTGGATGCCATATCCACTCCCGGCACAGGGTCGGCGAGCCCCAGACGGGAGAATGAGAACTGGGACGCCTTCACGCCGACGTAGTCGAGCTCGAAGGCATCGCAGGACGGCTTTGCCGGATGCTCGCCGAGCATGCAGCGGGTGGCGAGTTCTATGAAGTTCACCTTCAGAATCTTTGATACGAACGGGAAGCTGCGGGACGCGCGCAGGTTGCACTCTATCACCTTCACATAGCCGTCAGTAGCAAGGAACTGAATGTTGAACGGACCTGTGATGCGCAGTTCGCGTGCGATCTTGGAAGCTATCTTCCTTATGCGCGCGATGGTCACGCCGTAGAGCTTCTGAGGCGGGAACTGAATGGTGGCGTCGCCGGAATGGACACCGGCATATTCTACGTGCTCGGAAACGGCGTAAGCCATTATTTCGCCGCCGTCTGCGACCGCGTCGAACTCTATCTCCTTGCTTCTCTGCATGAATGAACTGATGACTACGGGATGCTCGTCGGACACCTCGACGGCAAGTTCAAGGAACTTGTGAAGGTCTTCGTGAGAGTAGCAGACGTTCATCGCCGCACCCGAAAGGACGTACGAAGGACGCACAAGCACAGGGAAGCCGACCTTGTCGACGAAGGCGTCGACGTCGTCGAGCGTTGTGAGCTCGTTCCAGAGAGGCTGGTCGATGCCCAGCTTGTCAACGACCGAAGAGAACTTGCGTCTGTCCTCAGCGCGGTCGATATCGGTTGCAGAAGTACCCAGGAGGCGTATTCCGCAATTTGAAAGAGGCAGCGCCAGATTGTTCGGAATCTGTCCGCCCACGCTGACGATCACTCCGTACGGGCTCTCCAGACGGCATATTTCAAGCACTGTCTCAAGGCTGAGCTCATCGAAATAGAGCCTGTCGCTTATGTCATAGTCGGTGGATACGGTTTCCGGATTGCAGTTGACCATAATGGCCTTGTAACCGCTCTTCTTGAGGGTGTGTATGGCGTTGACGCCGCACCAGTCGAACTCGACGCTGCTGCCTATCCTGTATGCGCCTGAACCGAGCACGATGGCCGTATGTTCACCTGAACTGAAACTTACGTCATGCCTGTCCGAATTGTATGTCAGATAGAGATAATTCGACTCGGCGCCCGGGGTCATCATAAGGGTGTCAATCTGCTTCACATATGGCTTGAGGCCTGATGAGAGACGTTTTTCGCGCACCGCCGCTTCGGTCACACCGAAGATGCGCGCAATCTGTATGTCGGAGAATCCCGCCTTCTTTGCAGACAGGATGGTATCTGAAGGCACCGCGGCGAAAGAGTCATAGGACTCGAGCCAGCGGTAGATGCTTTCAATGTTCTGGAGCTTGCCCAGGAACCATTTGTCGATCTTGGTAAGGTCGTGTATCCTGTCAACCGTATAGCCGCTCTCGAACGCGGCTGCAATCGCGAAGATGCGGCTGTCGGTCGGATGTGACAGCGCATAATCCAGGTCGGCGGCCTTGAACGGCTTGTTGCAGACGAAACCGTTCGCGCCCTGCCCTATCATGCGCAGGCCCTTCTGGATGGCCTCCTCGAAGCTCTTGCCTATTGCCATCACCTCGCCGACACTCTTCATCGAAGTGCCGATCTCGCGTGAGACGCGGCGGAACTTCGCAAGGTCCCAGCGCGGCATCTTGCAGACCACATAGTCAACTGAAGGCGCCACGGCGGCGTTCCCAATCTCCTCGAGCGCATAGCCGAGGCCAATCTTGGCGGCGACGAACGCGAGAGGATAGCCCGTGGCCTTCGAGGCCAGGGCGGATGAACGGCTGAGCCGCGCGTTCACTTCGATCACGCGGTAATCCATACTGCCGTCTGGAGCGAAGGCGAACTGGATGTTGCACTCGCCCACTATGCCGAGGTGGCGGACTATCTTGATTGAAAGTTCGTGCAGATAGTCCAGTTCCTGCTGCGTCAAAGACTGGGTAGGAGCCACAACGATGCTCTCACCGGTATGGATGCCGAGCGGGTCAAAGTTCTCCATATCGCAGATTGTCAAGCACTTGTCATTGGCATCACGGACAACTTCGAACTCAATCTCCTTCCAGCCCTTGAGGGACTTCTCCACAAGGACCTGAGGTGAGAAAGAGAACGACTTGCGGGCCGTGGCCACCAGTTCCTCCTCATTGTCGCAGAAGCCGGAGCCGAGTCCGCCGAGAGCGTATGCCGCTCGCAGAATGACCGGATAACCGACGTCGTTGGCGGCAGCCTTCGCCTCTTCGAGGCTCTCAGCCGCGTGTGACTTGATCGTCTTGATCTCAATCTCGTCCAGACGCTCCACGAACAGTTCCCTGTCCTCAGTGTCTATGATGGACTGGACCGGAGTTCCAAGGACCTCCACTCCGTGGTCTTTCAGGAAACCGCTCCTGTACAGTTCAACGCCGCAGTTGAGCGCGGTCTGGCCGCCGAAGGAGAGAAGTATGCCCTGCGGCTTTTCCTTCTCTATGACCTTCTCGACGAAATGAGGGGTGACCGGCAGGAAATATACCTTGTCGGCAATACCCTCTCCCGTCTGGACCGTTGCGATGTTGGGATTGATGAGGACTGTCTTAATGCCCTCTTCACGGAGAGCCTTCAGGGCTTGTGAGCCGCTATAGTCGAACTCGCCGGCCTGCCCTATCTTGAGGGCGCCGGAACCGAGTACAAGTACTTTCTTGAGATTTTTCTTCATATTACCACTGCGCCGCCTCTTCCATCAGGGCCGCAATCTGTTCGTTGCAAAGATTTCCTATACTACCGATATGGGTGTGCTTCAATTCTCCGTTGAAATGGAATTTCCCTTCGTTGACCTCTATTCCGACCTGCTTGTAGGCATCGCGGAAAGGTGTGCCTGCCAGAACCCTGCGGTTGACCTCCTCGACGGTGAAGAGGTGCTCGTACAGAAGATTGTCAAGTATATGCTCGTTGACCTCGATGTAGCCAAGCATGTAGCGGGTCATTCCGAGGCACTTGTGTGCAAGCTCGAGCGCAGGGAAAAGAATGTCCTTGAGGAGCTGGTACTCACGGTGATAGCCGTGAGGCATATTGCTGCACAGCATCGAGATTTCATTCTCCGCCGAAAGTATCATGTTGCACTTTCCGCGGACCATCTCCCACACGTCCGGATTCTTCTTGTGAGGCATTATGCTGGAGCCCGTGGTGAGGGAATCCGGGAAATGGATGAATCCGAAGTTCGGGCACATGTACTGGCAGCAGTCGGCCGCGAACTTGTTGAGAGTGAGCGCTACCGAGCCGATTGCTGCAGCCACGCTCTTCTCGCTCTTGCCGCGGCTCATCTGGGCGGCAACGCTGTTGTAGTCCGGAGAAGCGAAACCGAGCAGTTCCGTCGTCATCCCGCGGTCAAGCGGGAAAGAGTTGCCGTATCCGGCCGCGGAGCCGAGAGGGTTGCGGTTGACGACCCTGTATGCGCCTTCCAGCATATACATATCGTTCACGAGAGCTTCCGCATAGGCGCCGAACCACATTCCGAATGATGACGGCATCGCGATCTGCGCGTGCGTGTAACCCGGCATCAGCACGTCCTTGTATCTGTTGCTGAGCTCCTGGAGAGTGCCGAAAAGCTCCAGCACCTCACCGCGCACCTGCAGCAGCTGGTCCTTAAGGAAAAGCTTGACATCGACCAGCACCTGGTCATTGCGGGAACGGCCTGAATGAATCTTCTTGCCCACGTCGCCGAGCTTGCGGGTAAGAAGCAGTTCGACCTGCGAATGGATGTCTTCGACGTCGTCCTCAAGGACGAATGTGCCGGCCTCTATGCTGGCGGCTATATCGTCGAGACCCGCGGTGAGTTTCTCAAGCTCGTCAGAGGTCAGGAGACCTATGCTCTCGAGCATCCTGATGTGCGCCTTGGAGCCGATGACGTCATATTTCGCAAGCTTGCGGTCAAGGATCCTGTCGTCGCCGACGGTGAAGTCCTCGACGATGTCGGTGGCTGCTGTGCCTTTATTCCAGAGTGTTGCCATAACTTTCAAGAAGTTTGAGGTAAATGTCCACTGCGCCCTCTATCTCGCTGACGCAGATATATTCGTCGGCCGAATGTGAGCGGGATGATTGTCCCGGGCCGATTTTAATCGTTTTGAAGTCCGTGATGACCGTCTGGTTGGATGTGGTCGGAGAACCGAAGGCCTCGAGACCGAGGGCCAGGCCGGCCTTCACGAACGGATGCTCCATAGGGATGCTGGAGCTGTTGTGGAGCATCGAGCGCGGCTGGACGTCGCATTTGACGTTCGCCCTGATGATGTCCACGATTTCCTGGTTGGTGTATTCACCGTTGGGACGTATGTCAACTGTGAAGACGCATTTGTCCGGCACCACGTTGTGCTGTGTGCCGGCATTGATTATGGTCACGGTCATCTTGACCGGACCGAGTTGCGGATTGACCTTCGGAAAACCGTATGTACGGAACCAGTCGATGTCGTCCAGCGCGGCGTAGAGGGCGTTCACGCCTTCGTTCCGCGCCGCGTGGCCGCTTTGGCCGTGACTGGTGCAGTCGAGCACCAGAAGGCCCTTTTCGGCCACAGCCATCTGCATTCCGGTCGGCTCGCCTATTATTCCAAGCTCAACCTTCCCCACTTCCGGCAGAATGCTGACAAGTCCTGTCGCACCGCACACCTCCTCCTCTGCGCTGGCGCTGAAAACGAGGCGGTATGGCAGTTCCTTCCCTTTGAGGCGGAGGAACACCTCCAGCAATGACACGAGGCTTCCGCCGTCGTCATTGCTGCCGAGGCCGTACAGGCGGTCACCCTCCAGCGACGGGGTGAAAGGGTCGCGGGTGTAGCCCGGAGCCGGTTTCACGGTGTCGATATGGGCATTGAGGAATATGGTCGGCTTCGCCGATTCGGGCTCGGTCTCCACCCACAGGTTGTTGAACCTGCGGTGTACCCGGAGCCCGCGCCCCTCCATCCATTCCTGGAGGAAGTCGGCGGCGGCTTTCTCTTCACGCGATACGGAAGGGATCGCAATCAGCTGTTTCAGAAGTTCTATCATTCTATCACTGTTCCGGAATTCTCTTCTCCGAGCGTTTCAGTATTTGTAATGACCACTCTTGACACTCCGCCGGCTATGGCGTCGAAAGAGTTGTCGAGTTTCGGAATCATACCTCCCGAGACCACTCCCGAAGCCTTCAGTGCCTGGAACGTCTCTTTGTCGATGCGGCCGATGACCTTGTCGCCGTCCATCACGCCCGGCATCTCGAAGCAGAACGTGAGGGTCACGTCGAAATGCTTCGCAAATGCCTGCGCTGCTTGAGAGGCTATGGTGTCGGCGTTCGTGTTAAGCAGGTGTCCCCTGCCGTCGCAGGTAAGCGGTGCAAGTACGGGAACGACTCCGCGGCCGACAAGGTCGGCCAGGATGTCCGCGTTGACTTCGCGGACGTCACCCACCCAACCGTAGTCAACGGTCTTCACGGGGCGCTTGTCGCTGATCATATAGCCGAGGTCGGCTCCTGTAAGGCCAAGCGCGTTCACGCCTGCGGCCTGGAGCTTTGCAACTATGTTCTTGTTGACGAGACCGCCATAGACCATCGTCACCACGTCGAGCATCTGCTCGTCAGTGACTCTGCGGCCTTCGACCATTTTGGTCTCTATGCCGAGTTGCGAGGCGATACGGGTGGCCGCACGGCCTCCGCCGTGTACCAGAGCCTTCGGGCCCTTTATGGCCGCAAAACGGCCTAAAAGCGCCTCGAGGGTCTGCGGGTCCTCCACAACCGCTCCACCTACCTTGACTATGTTGAGTGCCTGTTTCATCTTCTATTCGAGGTCTTCAAGTATTCTCTTCATCACCACCTGGGCGGAAATCTCCCTGTTGGCGGCTTCCGGAATCACGAGGCTCGTGGGAGCGTCGATGACATCATCGGATACTATCATGTTGCGGCGTACAGGAAGGCAGTGCATGAAATATGCATTGTTGGTCACTGCCATATGCGCGGCGTCAACCGTCCAGCCCATATCCTTGCTGAGTATCTTTCCATAGTCCTCGGGATTGGTCACGCCCGGGCAGCTCCAGTTCTTCGCATACACGAAGTCCGCGCCCTCCAGGGCCTTCATCTGGTCATACTCTATTCTGGCATTGCCGGCAAACTTAGGGTCCAGCTCATATCCGTGAGGATGGGTGATCACGAAATCGACGTCCGCTGCGTTCATCCACTCGGCGAATGAGTTCGGGACTGCCTGCGGAAGTGACTTCGGATGCGGAGCCCAGGTCAGCACGACCTTCGGGCGGGCTGTCTTCTTGTATTCCTCAATGGTGATGAGGTCAGCGAAAGCCTGGCACGGATGTACCGTGGCGGATTCGAGACTGATGACAGGCTTGCCTGAGTATTTGATGAACTGGTTCAGGATGGTCTCGGCGTAATCGAATTCGCGGTCGGTAAGACCGGCGAAGGAACGTACGCCGATGATGTCGCAATAACTTGCCATAACCGGGATGGCTTCGCGCAGATGCTCCGACTTGTCACCGTCCATCACCACGCCCAGCTCGGTCTCGAGCTTCCAGCTCTCCTGGCCGATATTGAGCACTATGGTGTTCATACCGAGGTTCTGGGCGGCCTTCTGACTGCTCAGCCTGGTGCGCAGGCTGTTGTTGAAGAACACCAGCATGATGGTCTTGTTCTCCCCCAGCTTCTTCCACGCGAACCTGTTTTCCTTGACCTGCTTCGCCTCTTCCAGAGCTTTCTTCAGGTCACCTATGTCCTGTACGTTGAAAAATGTCTTCATTTAAATATTGTTCAAAGCGTTGATGAATACATCGGCCTGCTCCTTCTTGAGACAGAGAGGTGCCAGGAGGCGTATCATATTGGTGCCTGAGACGCCGGTGAATATGTGGTCCTCGAAGAGGAGCTTCTTCCTGATGTCGGCTACGGGGCAGTTGAATTCCATTCCGAGCATCAGTCCGCGTCCACGGACCTCCTTGATCTGAGGCAGCGCGGGGATGTTGGCCTTGAGGTACTCGCCCACCTCGTATGCGTTCTGGATGAGATTTTCCTTCTCTATGATGTCAAGCACGGCAAGCGCGCCAGCCATTGCGAGATAGTTTCCTCCGAAGGTGGTGCCGAGCATGCCTTTCTTCGCCTCGAACTCCGGGGAGATGAGTATGCCGCCGCAAGGGAAGCCGTTGGCTATTCCCTTGCCCATCGTTATGATTCCGGGCTTGATGCCGTTCCACTGGTGGGCGAAGAACTTGCCGGTACGGCCGTAACCGGACTGCACCTCGTCGAGGATCAGTACAGCGCCGTACTTCTTGCAGAGGCTCTCGAGCTCCTTCATGAAGGAATCGTCCGGAACGTTGATTCCGCCGCAGCCCTGGATGCCCTCGATGATGACACCGGCCACGTCGCCCTTCTTGAGTTCGGCCTCCACTGCCGCGGAGTCGTTGAGATCGCAGAAGGTCACCTTGTGGTTCTTGTTGAAAGGAGCCTGGATGTTAGGGTTGTCGGTCACGGCGACAGCACCGGAGGTGCGGCCGTGGAAACTCTTGCGGAACGCCACGATGCGGTCTTTTCCGGTATGGAAAGACGCAAGCTTGAGGGCGTTCTCGTTGGACTCCGCGCCTGAATTGTCAAGGAAGAGAGAGTAGTCCTCATAGCCGCAGGCCTTGCCGAGCTTTTCGGCAAGCTGTTCCTGCAGAGGATTCTTCACGCTGTTCGAGTAGAAGCCGATATTGGCCAGCTGCCCGGAGATCGCCCCGACATAGGCCGGATGGCTGTGTCCCACGGAAATGACGGCGTGACCGCCATAAAGGTCGAGATATTCCTGTCCCTTGTCATCCCAGATGCGGCATCCCTGTCCCTTGACAGGCACCACGTCATATAAAGAATAAACGTCAAAAAGATTCATCAGAATGCACTTGCTTTAAGGTTCAAACCGGTTTTTTCAGGAAGGCCGAACATAAGGTTCATATTCTGGACGGCCTGCCCGGAGGCTCCCTTCAGGAGATTGTCGATAACTGAGGAAATCACGAGCTTGCCGTCATGCTCCTCCACATGGACAAGGCACTTGTTCGTATTCACGACGTCCTTGAGATCGACCGGACGGTCGGAAACGAAGGTGAATGCCGCGTCCTTGTAATAGTCCTTGTATAATTTGACTGCGGCTTCCGCCGTCATGGTTGTTTCGGTAGTGGCGCTCACGAAGATTCCGCGGGCGAAATCACCGCGCATCGGCACGAAGTTGATCGGAGGCAGTCCGAGGGTCGGCTGACCCATTATGCCGAGGTTCCTGCGTATCTCGATGAGGTGCTGGTGCTCGAACACCTTATAAGTGGAGACATTGTTGTTCCTCCAGCTGAAATGCGTGGTGGCGCCCGGCTTCACGCCCGCTCCCGTGCTGCCCGTGATGGCAGTGACGTTGACCTCCTCGTGGAGTTCGTGCATTGCAGCCAGCGGCATCAGTGCCAGCTGGATGGCGGTTGCGAAGCAACCCGGGTTCGCCAGCCTTGTGGCTGCGCTGATCTTCTCCTTCTGCCACTCAGGCAAACCATAGACGTATCCGTCGTGCTCGTCGCGGAAGTCCTGGGCAAGGTCGATGACCTTGAGGCCTTCCGGCAGCTCGTGTTCTTTCCAGAACGCTTCGCTCTTGCCGTGACCCGAACAGAGGAACACGACGTCAGCGCCTTTCAGATCGACATCCTCGCAGAAAGCGAGTTCCGTGTCTCCGACAAGGCCCTGGTGCACGTCGTAAACCTTGTTGCCGGCATTGCTTGAAGACTGCGCCCAGGCAATCTCCACCTCCGGATGGTTGACGAGTATCCTTATCAGTTCGCCTGCGGTGTAACCCGCCGCTCCGATGATTCCTACCTTTATCATTTAGAGTTCCTTTTCAATTTTTTCTGCTTCTTCCTTATGGTTCGCGTAGTATGCGCGGAGAGGTGTTGCGGACACCTTGATGAAGCCCTTCGCATCTTCGCTGGTCCAGCCCTTCTGCATTTCGCCGTATTCACCGAACTTGTTCTTTACGAGGTCGTTAGGGCTGTCCACACCTACTGTCGAGAAGGTGTATGGCTGGAGTTTCATGGTCACGGTACCGGTCACGTTGCGCTGGCTGCTCTCAAGCATGGCCTCGATATCGCGCATCACAGGCTCCAGGTACTGGCTCTCGTGCAGGAACATTCCGTACCAGTTTGCAACCTGGTCCTTCCAGTACTGCTGCCACTTGCTGAGGGTGAATTTCTCGAGGAACTTGTGCGCCGCAATGATGAGAAGCGGTGCGGCGGCCTCGAAGCCGACACGGCCCTTGATGCCGATGATGGTGTCACCGACGTGCATGTCACGGCCGATTCCGTAAGGGGCGCAGATGGATTCAACCTTCTGGACAGCCTTTACACCGTCGGTGAACTTCTGTCCGTTGACGCCCACCAGCTGACCGCCGGCGAACTCGAGCGCTATCTCTTCGCTCCCCTGCTTCTCGACCTGCTTGAGATAAGCTGTCTCAGGGAGTCCCTGCTTGCTGTCGAGAATCTCGCCGCCGCAGATGGAAGTGCCCCAGAGTCCCACGTTGTAGGAATATTTCAGCTTCGCGAAGTCAGCGGCGAAGCCGTGTTCGTTCAGATAATCAACCTCCTGCTGACGGCTGAGGGCCATATCGCGTGTAAGGGTGATAATCTCCAGTTCCGGAGCCATTACCATGAAGGTCATATCGAAACGAACCTGGTCATTGCCTGCTCCGGTAGAGCCGTGAGCGACTGCGTCTGCACCGATCTCCTTTGCATAACGGGCGATGGCCATCGCCTGGAAAATGCGCTCTGAAGATACGGAAATCGGATATGTGCCGTTGCGGAGCACGTTTCCGTAAACCATATATTTAATGGTCTTGTCATAATATTCGTTTGTAACGTCGAGGGTGACGTACTTCTTTGCGCCAAGCTTGTATGCATTCTCCTCGTTCTGCTTGAGCTGCTCCTTGGAGAATCCGCCGGTATTGGCGCATGCCGCATAAACCTCATAGCCCTTCTCCTTGGCAAGATACATGATGGTGAATGATGTGTCAAGTCCGCCGCTGTATGCAACGACGACCTTCTTCGGCTTTGGTGAGTAAAGCATACCGGTACAGAGGCATCTTGTGAAATTGTTGCGGGTAAGGACGTCATAGTTGATGCAGCTCTCGCAGCCGGCCCAGAACTTAGGGTCATTGGTAAGATCCTGGAAGGTCACCGGTACGTATCCGAGTTCCGTGTTGATCTTCATCACCGCCGCGCCTGTGGTAAGGCCGAATATCTTGGCGTTAGGGAATTTCTCGCGTGAAAGCTCGAAAGCCTTGTGCTTGATGCGCTTTGCGAGGCCGTGTCCACGATACTCTTCCTTGACGATGAGACCGGAGTTGGCTACGAAATGCTCATGATCCCAGGACTCGATATAGCAGAAGCCCGCGAACTTGTCGCCGTTCATCGCAATGACGGCCTTGCCCTCGCGGATTTTCTGTTCAACATATTCCGGTTTGCGCTTTGCGATACCGGTGCCGCGGACTTTCGTGGCGTCTTCGATGGTCTTGAGGATCTCGGGGATGTAAGGGATATGCTTCTCTGAAGCAACCTCTACTGAAAAAACATTGCTTTCCATTATATTAATTTTGTCTGTATTCCGGATATGAATTTTGACACCGCGTCAAGCACCTGCTGGCGGGTATATCCCTCGCGGACTATGAGAAGGACGGTGTCATCACCAGCAAGCGTGCCGGCAATCTCCTTGATAACATTATTGTCTATGATATATGCGACGGCGCTTGCAAAACCCGGATGGGTTTTCACGACAGCAAACGAATTTGAGAATTCTATGCTTTTTATTCCGTCACTGGTGATATGCGAAGCATTCGGGGCTATGAATTTGGGCGTCTGATTGGTAAGTTTGTAGACGTAGCCGTTGCTCGCGTCGTGGACCTTGACAACGCCAAGTTCCTTAAAATCACGCGACAATGTAGCCTGGGTAACGTTGAACCCCTCGTTCTTGAGCAGGTCGAGGACCTCTTCCTGATTGCCCACCTGGTTTTCCTCAATAACCCGGCGCGTAGCCTCAAGTCTGTCGTTTCTTGCACTCATTTCGAATAATTATTCAATTACGAGTGCAAATATATGCATATAAATCCATTAATCCAAAGGAATATTCGGATAAATATGCAAAAATATTGATTAAAAAATCATTAACGCGCGGCCACAATCAGACTCTGGGCTTTCGCTATGAGGTCGTCAATGTCGAACGGCTTCGAGATAAAGGCGTCAGCACGGTCGTTGTAACCGGCCGCCTCACTCTTCTTGTCCGCTCTCGCAGTAAGAAGTATGAACGCAATGTCGTGGGTCTCGGGATTGCGTTTCACGGTCCTGCAAAAAGTCAGGCCGTCCATTTCCGGCATCATCACGTCACTGATGATCATATCCACGGCCGGGTTTGCCTTGAGCATGTCGAGAGCATCTGTGCCGTCGCGGGCGACAAGCACGGTCATGAAATACTCCGACAGTTCTTCACGTATGTATATGCGTAAGTCCGGGTCGTCATCGACAAACAGCACGACGGCCTCCTTGAGACTTGCAACTTTCCTAAGGTCGGCAGACGGTTCGAATGACGGCGCTGCAGTCACATTGGTCTGTGACTGCGGCGCGACATCCTTCTTTCCACCGAACAGTTTCCCGAAGAAAGAGCTCATAGAAAAACCACTTATTTAAGTTCCTTGAATTTGGCGGAAGTGATCTTGGTAGCCTTGAGAGTGACTGTCTCCTTGATCTTGGCGAGAACCTTCTGGTCTTCAACCTGCTCGATAAGCCTCTCGACCTGCTTCTGGTCCTGAAGCATATTGACAGCCGCTTCCTTTACAAGGTCCTGAGGCACGTTAGCCAGGCCGTACATTGCGTACTGATAGGAAACGAATGCCTCTGCGGCCTCGCGGAGATCCTTCTCCTCAACCTTGAGGGAGAATTTCTCCATAAGGTAGCCGCGTACGAGCTGCCACTTGAAGTCTTCGCTGAAACCAGCGAAATCCTTCTCGATGTCTTCCTTGGTGACCTTGCCGTTGTTGGCCACGAAAAGCCAGCGCTTGAGGAAGTCTTCAGGGATCTTGACGTCCGCCTTCTTGACGAAATAGTCGCGGATGTCCTTTGAGAGCCTCCACTCGGCCTCGTTCTTATACTGGTCTGCAAGACGCTCAGCGGCCTCTTTCTCGATATCCTCGGCTGACTTCTCCTCCTTGCGCTCCTCGTAGAACTTCTTGAGATTCTCGGCCATGGTGGTCTTGTCCTTTGCGGCTACGGTTACGTTATATGAAGGGATTTCATCGGTCTTCTCAACCTCGAACTTGACTTCGGGAGAGAGAGCGATGTCGAATACGAACTTGAAGTCATTACCGTCCTTCCATTCGTTCTCAGGCTGTTTCTCTGATGAAAGAGGTTCTCCGAGAATATGGAGTTTGTTGTCGGTGATATGCTTCTCAAGCTGTGTTGAGATGACCTCATTCACAGCCTCTGCAAGGCACTGCTCGCCAAACACCCTCTGAATCATTGATGCAGGCACCATTCCCTTGCGGAATCCCTTGAAATCTGCTGTACGACGACGTTCTGCGAGCTTCTTTCTCTCAATCTCTGCATAGTCTGCTGCTGCAATCTCGAGAGTGAGCTCGCGATTCAGCGCATCGATTTTCTTTTCTGTTACTTTCATATCAATTATTGTTTTGCTTTGATTTGTTTCTCTTTGTTTCTCTGCGGATAAACTATTCTTTCGTGGTGCATCTGCGCCAGATAGTTCTTCAGGGTCTCACGGACAGTGGATATCTCGCTTATGGTGATATCAGACTCCTCAAACTGCTCCTCATCCATCTTGGACTTGATGATCCTCTCCACGAAGGCCGAAACTGACTCGGGCGAATAATCCTTCAGCGTGCGGGATGCAGCCTCAAGGCTGTCACACAGCATAAGTATGACCTCTTCCTTGCTGCGCGGACGGCGGCCGTCATAGGTGAACCATCCTGCATTTGCCGGGTCTCCCCCGTTGTTCAGATAAATATTGTAGAAATAACCTACCTTGGAAGTCCCGTGATGGGATCTGATGAAATCGGTCACGACGTCCGGCAGCTGGTTCACCTTGGCAAGATGGATGCCGTCGGAAACGTGTTTGATGATATCCTGTGCACTTTGTTCAGGCGTGAGCGATGCATGATATTTGTCCGCCTCCGGCTTGTCGATCAAAGACTCGTTCTCAACGAAGCACTGGGGGTTCTCCACCTTGCCTATATCGTGATACAGGGCCGCGGCGCGGACCAGGTTGACATTGGCGTCGATCGAGCGCGCTGCGGCGTCTGCAAGGTTCATGACCTGCAGGGAGTGCTGGAACGTTCCCGGAGCCTTCTTCTCGAGTTCACGGAGAAGAGGGTTTGAAGTATCGCAAAGTTCTATCAGCCTTGAACTTGAAACAAGGTTGAAAATCTTCTCGAAGAGGAATACCAGAGGGTATCCGAGGACGCAGAGAAGCGACGAGAGGAAAAGGTATATCACGACCCTCAAAGGCTCCTCGTGAACAGCATCAAGAAGACGGAATGCGAAGAACACGATCACCAGCACCGCAAAGTTCAGCATTGCGGACACGAACTGGCGCCATCCCTTGTGGAATCTCTTGAACACGAAGATAGAGACGACTCCCGAGGTCAGGAACATCATGAACGGAACCATTCCGTTGTGCGCATAGACAAGCAGCGGCAACAGGGATACGATATATACCGCCATTATGACCTTCGGACGGAAGAAAGCGTTGAGGAACAGCGCTGCAAGTGTAAACGGCACCAGATACAGGCAGGTTTCGTTGAAGCGCACCACTATGAGCGTAGTGGCCGCAAAAATGAAAAACACCAGCAGCAGGTAGTAGAACCTGCTGTCGAACATGATGTCAGGGCTGGTGAACCGGATAACGAAATAGAACACCGTAAGTATCGCGATGAGCACCAGCAGGTTGCCAAGCCAGAAAAGGAACCGCGAACTTGAACGTCCAAGACTCGCCTCATATTCCTTCTTGTAGGAATCGATCATCTGGAAGACCTCGGACGTGACTATTTCCCCGTTGGAGACGATCAGCTCGCCGGAGCTTACGAAACCTGCGGTAGGCGACACGGCATTGCCTTCCCTCGCACTCACGAGATCCGTCGTCTGCTTGTCAAAGACAAGATTCGGTACGACCAGGTCGAAAACACCCAGTTCCCGGAAAATGGAATCGGTGGCTTCACCGGAAATGGCGCGCATATCGTCAAGCAGCTTGGTACGGGCGTCAGACAGCCTGTAGACATCGCTTGCAGGGCGTTTCGCCGCGCGCTTGTCCTTCTGGACGTAAATGACGTCAACGTTTTCACCAACACCGTCATCACCGACTATGCCCTTGTCATAAATGGTGCGCAGGTCGGAGATGACCGCGCTCTTGTACCTTCCCAGTTCAAGCCGCTCTGCCTGACGGAGCGCCTTGTTCACCTGGTCTGACGAGAACTTGTAGTACGGGACCACCTTCTCCTGGAAGTTGACCTTCTCGGAGAGAAGCTGTTCGTCAGACTTGATGATAGGGAAATCGAACTGCGCGTAGAGGTTGTCGTATTTCCATGGCTGACCCTTCTTGTAGTCGTAGGAGAAATGGGCGGTGTCCCGAACCAGGAAGGTCAGGATGAACGCCACTCCAAGAAGCGACAGGAATACTCTTGCAAGAGGGTCGAGCTGCTTCATTCCTTATGCGTCAATGTTTGCGTAATGAGCATTCTCCTCGATGAACTGGCGGCGTGGAGGCACGTCGTCGCCCATAAGCATTGAGAATGTACGCTCGGCTTCGGCGGCATTGTCGATGGTAATCTTGCGCAGGCGGCGCTTGTCAGGATTCATCGTAGTGTCCCAAAGCTGTTCGTCCGACATTTCACCGAGACCTTTGTAGCGCTGAACGGTATAGCCCTTGTCGGAGCCCTTGCCCAGGCGGAGCGCCGCCTCTTCGCGCTGTGCCTCAGTCCAGCAGTAAACCTCTTCCTTGCCCTTCTTGACAAGATAAAGCGGAGGTGTAGCGAGGTAAACGTAGCCGTTCTTGATGAGGTCGAACATATAGCGGAAGAAGAAAGTCAGGATAAGGCAGGCGATGTGGGAACCGTCGACATCGGCATCGGTCATGATGATGACCTTGTGGTAGCGGAGTTTGCTCAGGTCCATGTGCTTCTCGCCGGTTTCATCCTCCATAGCGACGGTAACTCCGAGAGCGGTGTAGATATTCTGGATTTCCTGGCTGTCGAACGCGCGGTCCTGTGCAGCCTTCTCCACATTGAGGATCTTACCGCGGAGCGGAAGGATAGCCTGCGTCTTGCGGTCGCGGCCCTGCTTTGCGGTACCGCCTGCGGAATCACCCTCTACGAGGAAGAGCTCGCACTTCTCAGGGTCACGCTCGGAGCAGTCGGCAAGCTTGCCCGGCATTCCGGCGCCGCCCATAGGGCTCTTGCGCTGAACCATCTCGCGCGCCTTGCGCGCGGCGTTGCGTGCGGTAGCGGCGAGAACGATCTTCTCGATTATTATCTTGGCGAGCTTTGGATTCTCCTCCAGGAAGATGTCCATGGCTGCGGAAGTGGCCTGGGAAACGGCGGAAGTAACTTCCGTATTTCCGAGTTTCGTCTTGGTCTGGCCCTCGAACTGAGGCTCCGCCACCTTGACTGAAATGACGGCTGTGAGGCCCTCGCGGAAGTCTTCAGGAGCAAGCGGGTCCTTCAGCTTCGCGAGCATGTTGTTCTTGTCGGCGTAGTTCTTGAGAGAACGGCTGAGGCCCATCTTGAAACCCTGGAGATGGGTTCCGCCTTCGATGGTGTTGATGTTATTGACGTATGAGTAGATCTTCTCTGAATAGCCGGTGTTGTACTGGAGGGCTATGTCGATAGGGATTATCTTGTCGGAGTTGACTGAGACAGGGTCAGGGATGAGGGTCTGGGCGCCGGCATCGAGGTATTCGATGAACTCACTGAGGCCCTTCGTGGAGAAGAACACGTCTGAACGGTAGATCTGCTTTCCCGTGGCCTTCGACTCCCCGCTCTCGGGATCCTTGACGAATTCATCCACAAGCTCGCGCTTGTCCGTGAGCTTGATCTTGATGCCCTTGTTGAGGAAAGCGAGTTCACGGAGGCGTGCGGCGAGAGTGTCGTACTTGTAAACCGTGGTCTGGGTGAAGATGGTGTCATCCGGATGGAAGGTGATGATGGTACCGGTGTCATCGCAGTCGCCGATGACCTCCACAGGTCCGAGAGGCTTGCCCTTCGAGTACTTCTGCTCGAAGATGTGTCCCTCGCGGTGAACCTCGGCCACAAGAAGATCGGAAAGTGCGTTGACGCAGGAAACGCCGACACCGTGGAGACCGCCTGAGACCTTGTAGCTGTTCTTGTTGAACTTGCCGCCGGCGTGAAGGACGGTGAGGACGACCTCGAGGGCGGAGCGGTGCTCCTTTTCGTGCATGCCGGTAGGGATGCCTCGGCCATTGTCCTGGACACGGATTGAGTTGCCTTCCAGTATCTGCACGTCAACGGTATCGCAGAAACCAGCCATGGCCTCGTCTATACAGTTGTCGACAACCTCATAGACAAGGTGATGGAGACCGCGCTCCGAAATGTCGCCGATATACATTGAAGGGCGCTTGCGGACTGCTTCGAGTCCTTCGAGCACCTGGATACTGTTCGCGGAATATTGCTCTTCCGCCTTCATCATCTCTTCCTTTTCGATCATATGTCTGATTCTATCTTATTTTTCGGTTTGAAATATCTCACAAAGATAGCAATAAATTATAAATAATTTATGCACTATAGGTTCAAAGTAACTCCAACGGTCACGTACGGGCCCTTCTCCACATAACCCGGAGTACGCTGGACCCTGTGCCCGAGGAGGTTCCCTCCCTGGATCCAGAAACCGACTCCGCTGACGAGCCTGTATTCCGCATACAGGCCGGGGCTCAGATACCACGAAATGAATTCGTCGGCCGACCATGAGCTCTTCCTGTCGCTGCAGAAGTCAAGCCACAACCCTGCGTAGATACGCCTGTACCAGTTATACACGGCGCGCAAGTCACCCTTGAATGCAGGTTCGAGATAACCCATCGAATTCTCGTCTATCGTATTCTTCGTGTATTGCACGGACCCGTCGATCTGAAGGTCCTCCGACCTCCACCCCGCGCCCAGTCCGAGATAGAACATCGTCATATTTCCTTCCAGGAAAGTATGGAACGGAAGCGGAGCCTTCTCCACGATCTTGTAGCCGCCCCTGATGTCATAATCGAAGTGCTGGCCGATCTCACCCTTGAAACCGGCATAGGCGTCGAACTGGGTCTTCGAAATCACTGGAGAGCAGTCGTTACGGTAATTGTAGTGGTTCATAAACTTCAGTTCGGAATACGTATGGAGTTTCTGCCCGCCTACGAACCCCGCGTAGATGTTGAAAACGTCCTTGGCCACCGCGAGCGAGGCGGTGACGTCGGGTGACATCGAGAACTGGTTGCCCTTTCCGTGACCGAAATCGAATCTGGCGCCGGCATCTATGAAAACGGGGCCGAGGGTGAAGTGGATGTGAGGGGTCGCGTTCAGAAGGAAATATCCGGCATTGTCCAGTCCCGAGAAGGCATCCCGGATATTGTCATACTCCACGTTGAAATCGATCAGGAAACGGAACTTCTTCTGCAGCACCGGGCCTATGCTGCCCCTGAGTGCGGCATAATTCTCCCCCAGGCTTCCGTCAACGCCGAAATTGTCCTTTGCATAGCGGTAAACGACACCCAGGTCGTAATACAGGAATGATGGATTGTCATTCCTCGCCTTGACGTTGAAATCCAGATAAGCGGAATTGTACGCCGACGTGTACTCTGGCGACCTGGTGAATATGCCGTCCCAGCCGGCATTGAGTCTCACGAAAGAATTTTCGTTTATCCAGTCCGCCTGCAGGCCGAGCCTGTCGGAGAGGTCATAGCCGCTGTACTCCGTTCCCCTGTCGTCGCCGTAGGCCAGGGTGAATTTTCCGGCATAACCGCGGCCCGAATTGAATACCGACAGGGAGCTCTTGTCCGTCAGGACAGGCGTCCAGTACAGATCCAGTTCAGGGTGGAGGGAATATCCCGCACCGGCGCGAAGGTACAGCTTGCGGAAATCAGCTGAAGACTTGGACGGATTGGTCTTGACATAGTATGGCGAGAACTCGTATGCGCCCTTGTACGGCGATTCGAAAACCGAATAGTCGAACTTGTAGTCGAATCTGGTGAGAGAATCCGGCACGGGCAGCCTGATGAATTCCTTGTCGATGACAAATGCCAGGCTGTCCTTGGCCGCCTGGCTCTTGCGGTCACATGTCGCGAGCCGGAATTCCGCGTCGGTGACCCAGGTGCTGTCGCCCGAGTCGATGTATGTCTGGAACCATTTGGCGGCGGAATCGTAATTCTCCTGCTTGAGGTATGAGTAGCCGATATTGTACGGCAGCATCCTGCCCTCCGGGCGGTCATAGAACGCGTCGGCGTTATAAAGTTCAAGATAAGTGCGCGCGGCCTCCTTGTAGTTTTCAGTACGGTAGTATGAATCCGCCATACAGTAGCGGGACAGCTGTCCGAAACGGTCATTCCTGCCGAGATAGAAGCTGCAGGTGCGGAGATACGGCAGCGCCTCTGCATATTTGCCGGCCTTCATCAGCTGGTCCGCACGCAGGAAATTGGCCTTCGTGTAATTGCTCTTCATATCCTGGCCAAGCTCGTCTATGTTGTCATATGCGTCGACGGCGCCGGCATAGTCGCGGTCAACCAGCTTTGCGAGAGCCATATAGCTGTATATCATCTCGCCCTTGTTGTTCGGGTACTTGCGGATATATTCGGAGAAACCGGCGGTATCCTTGTTCAGATCATACGAAAGCTTGGCATAGTTGAACAGGGCGTCCTCTGTTATTTTCGCGTCAAAATCAGCCTCGGAGGCATCCTTGAATGCCTTCATCGCGGATTTCATGCTGTCGGTGCGCAGATACGAGTTCGCAAGCTGGTAATTGGCAATCTGACCCAGGGAGTCAGTCCTGTCAGGCATCTGGTTGAACAGGCCGATTGCACCTTCGTAGTCCTCCACGGCGTAGAGGACGGAGGCGGAATAGAAAATATCCGACCTGTTCAGGTCGGTATGGGAGGAGCCTTCGTAATATTCACGCGCCTTCCCGCTGTCGCCCTGGACAAGATAGGATCCGGAAATTATGCGGGCCAGCCGCTCGCGGCGCTCCTTGGGGGCATTTTCATACAAGGCCTCGCCTTCAGTTATCGCATAGTCGTAATTCTTGAGATTGAACTGGCAGTCGACAAGATAGAAACGGGAGAGATCCCGGAAACGGCTGTCATTCACCGACACTTCGAATCGCTTGACCGCCTCGGCAAAATCCTTGCGGTTGTAGAGGATCGTTCCGTGCAGATAGTACGCGCAGGCAGTATAGTCACACACGGGGCGGTTCTCAAGACGCTCGAACGCGCTTACAGCCTCGTCGAAGCGCTTGCAGGAGTACTCGGAAAAGCCACGCTTGAACCAGTACTCCGACTGGTTTTCGTCAAGAAGGTCATAAGGGTTGACCTGCTCGAACTCAGCCGCCGCCTCAAGGTATTTCTCCCCGTCAAAGAGCAGTCTGGCGTTCTCGAAAAGTATGTCGTTGGTCAGACCGGACGACGGATGCGCCTTCCGGTAGGCGGAAACGAGTTCCGGATAATTGTCGGACCTCATCTTGAGCGCGCAGAGGACGATGTATCCGTCGGACACGGCATCCGGCTCCACCGTTTCAAGAAGGTTCTTCGCACCTTCGTACAACTGGTTCTGATATAGATTGAGGGCCTGGCGGAAGACCTTGTCGCGTCCCGGCTGTGCGGCATCCGCCCCAAAGGCAAGGACGAGTGACACAACAGCTGCCAGAATGTACTTTACTCTCATAAAACTAAGTATATGACAAAAATTTGAAAACATTGATTCGGTATCGGTCTGTGTGGT
>JAUNNZ010000015.1 GCA_030537315.1 Bacteroidia bacterium | reverse complement strand
AGGTTTAGGTTTTAGTACACGTCTAAGGGTCGGCGAGCCGCGAGGTTGCCGGCCCTTTGCATTTTCCCTTATTAAATGCTATATTCACACTATAATACTTAACCGCGTGAATCTCTGCATAGCATTTCTGCTCGCCTCATTCAAGGTCATCGCAATCCCGGCACAGTTCCAGGACTGCCGGTTCACCTCGAGCCAGAAAGAAGTAAAAGCCATGCTTGACAACACGGCGGAGTATTTCAACGAGCAATACGGGGGCACAAGAACTTTCGAATTCGATCTCGCTCCAGTCGCCACCCTCCCGAAAAACCTTTCATACTACGGAAAGAACGCCACGGACGCCCATGACAAGATGTTGTACGAAGGCGTCGTCGAAGCCTGCAGACAGGCCGGAGACTCCATCGATTTTTCCGAATACGACAATGACGGCGACGGCTTTGTAGATGCCGTCATCATTCTCACCGCCGGCCTGAGCGAGGCCGACGGGACTTCTGAAGACAACATCTGGCCGCAACAGGACAGACTGAAGAACCATAACGCCGTCCTTCAGACGGGAGGCGTCAAAGTTGACGGATACATTACCGTCAACGAATTATGGTCAAGGGGCGGCGAGGGCGCCAGGCTTACCGGAATCGGCAACCTCTGCCACGAATTCTGCCATCTGCTGGGACTTCCGGATTATTACGACACCGACGGGAAAAGCGGTGGTCTGTCCCGTGCAATGTGGGGCACGCTGGCCCTGATGGACGAAGGGAACTTAAATGACGAAGGCCGCACTCCTCCTTATTTCAACGCGCTTGACCTCGAACTGCTGGGGCTGGGGGAAGCCGTTGAGATGGTTCCCGGCGAATACCTGCTCGAACCTATGGGCAAGAGTCGGAAATACCTCAAGGCGGAGACAGGCAGGGACGGTGAATATTTCCTTTTCGAGGCCCGCGACAACAGTGGCCGTGATGCCTTCATTGGCGGAAAGGGTCTCGTAATCTACCATATCGACAGATCTGACAGGCAGATGCCTTTCTGGAATGAAGACAAAGTGAACTGCAAAGCGGAGCACCAGAACGCTTATGCAATTCCGTGCATCCCCGAAGCCGAAAGCGTATCCCGGGTTTTCTTCCCTCAGGCCGGGAATGATTGCTTCGCCTCAAGCTCCACTCCAGCCTTCATGGACTGGTCCGGAAAGGAATCGCCCTTCGCCGTCACCGGCATCAAGTCCCGTGCCGACGGAAAGGTTTCCTTCAGCGTCATCAGACCATTCACCATCGAGGATCCCGTAGTGTTCCAGGATGCAGTGATGTTCAGATGGTCAAAGGACAGTTCTCTTGAAAACCCGAGCACGGCAGTCAGCTGGAGCATTGGCGGAGAAACGCTGGGATCCGTCATCACGGATGATGGCTTTATCACCGTCGAAGGCCTCGAACCATACAGCACCTATGTATTCACGTTCACCGATCTGGAATCAGGGTATTTCGCAACTCAGACCGTCACGACGAAAGTTTTCCGCGACAACGCCAAACCATACATCTACCTCAACTACGCCGAACGGAACGCAGACGGAAGCTTTATGCGCGGGACACGCTTCCCTCTTCGCGTCATCAACGCGAAAAACGTCAGTTCCATCGTATGGTACGATGGCAAGAACCGCATAAATCCTGATGCCGACGGATACCTGACGCTTGCACGCGACATGAATCTGAAGGCGGAAATTACGCATACCGACTCAACCCGGGAAGTATTGATGAAAGAAATCCACGTAAAATGAAAAAGCTGGCGTTGTTGATATCTGTCCTGGCAGGCCTGATGTTTTCCTCAGGCTGCAATCCCACGACTCCATACGAGGGCTTCTCGCAGGTTGACGATCTGCATATGCAGATCTACGGATCCATCTGCTTCAACTACACCCCGGACACCTGCCAGCTGTTCTGCAGCCGTGACACCCGCACGTTCAGGGCCGGCACGGACACCATGTCCGAATACTACGAAGTCGTCCTCAGCGCCATTCCGTCAGAGGTAGGTCAGAAAGTCAGCGGCAACGTCACCTGGACCTCGGGATCCAAGGTGGACTCCAAAAACAGTATCACCCTCGAAGCCGTACGGCTTGAGGGTGATAGAATATGGCTTTGGAACGGCCAGAACAAACTTGGAGCGGTCGTCCGTTTCTTTGACTAGTAAGAAAGCGCGATGGCGATGAAATCATCCGCCTTGAGGGCGGCGCCACCGATCAAACCACCGTCGATATCCTTCTGAGCGAAGAGTTCCTTTGCATTTGAAGGCTTGCAGCTGCCGCCATAGAGAATGGTGGTATCTTCAGCCACCTGTGCACCGAACTTGTCGGCAACGACCTTGCGGATGAATGCGTGGATTTCTTCTGCCTGTTCTGAGGTAGCGGTCTTGCCTGTTCCGATAGCCCATACCGGCTCGTATGCGAT
Source organism: Bacteroidia bacterium (assembly GCA_030537315.1). Classification (GTDB taxonomy): domain Bacteria; phylum Bacteroidota; class Bacteroidia; order Bacteroidales; family UBA932; genus Cryptobacteroides. Next base: position 45,231 of record JAUNNZ010000015.1, on the reverse strand, counting down.
GACGATGTTCTTCATATCTTCTGCAGTGAAGTTATAGAGAACGTTCTTGATCTGGGCCTCGCAGACGTCGAAGTGCTTGCCTGCCTCGCGCTCGTCAAGGTTCTCGCCTACGCAGAGGATGACCTTGAGACCATTTGCGAGAGCGAGCTTTGTCTTCTCGACAAGTTTCTCATCGGTCTCGCCATAGTACTGACGGCGCTCGGAATGTCCGAGGATCGTGTACTCGCAGCCTACGGATGCAAGCATGTTGGCAGCGACCTCACCGGTGTATGCGCCCTTCTCCTTGTCTGCGCAGTTCTCTGCTGAGAGAGCCACAGGAGTGCCCTTTACAACCTCTGCTACAGGGTAGAGGTGGGTGAAAGGAGTAGCGATAATAAGTTTTACGTCAGCAGGGACCTCGGCGGACTTGGCAACGACTGCCTTTGCAAGCTCGATACCCTCAGGAACTGTAGTGTTCATCTTCCAGTTTCCAGCAACAATTTTCTTTCTCATATAAATAGGTGTTTTGGTATTTCGATTGAGGCACAAATTTAGTAATTTTGCGAGATATTAATAAATAAGAAGATGAAGAATTTCGTAGAAGAGCTCAAATGGCGCGGAATGATCCACGACATAACCCCAGGCACAGAGGAAGAATTGAAGAAAGGACCCATGTCCGCATATGTAGGCATTGACCCTACCGGCGACAGCCTCCATATCGGCCACCTCGTCAGCATTATGATCCTCAAGCACTTCCAGGCTTGCGGCAACAAGCCGTTCGCGCTTGTCGGCGGCGCCACCGGCATGATCGGCGACCCTTCGATGAAGAGCCAGGAGCGCAATCTCCTCGACGAAGAGACCCTCGCCCACAACGTCACCTGCATCAAGGCCCAGCTCGGCAGATTCCTCGATTTCGAATCCGACGCTCCCAACCGTGCAGAGCTCGTGAACAACTACGACTGGATGAAGGACTACACATTCATCAACTTCACCCGCGATATCGGCAAGCTCATCACCGTGAACTACATGATGAGCAAGGACTCTGTCAAGAAGCGCCTCAGCCGCGATTCTTCTGAGGGCATGTCCTTCACCGAGTTCACCTACCAGCTCCTTCAGGGCTACGACTTCCTCTACCTCTTCGAGCACAACAACGTCAAGCTCCAGCTCGGCGGAGCCGACCAGTGGGGCAACATCACCACCGGTACCGAGCTCATCCGCCGCACACTCGGCGCAGAAGCATACGCCCTCACCTGCCCTCTCATCACCAAGGCGGACGGAGGCAAATTCGGCAAGACCGAAAAGGGCAACATCTGGCTCGATGCCGAGCGCACTTCCCCATACCAGTTCTACCAGTTCTGGCTCAACGTTTCAGACGCCGACGCCGAAAAATACATCAAGATCTTCACCATGCTCGACCGCGATGTCATCGAGAACGCCATCGCCGAGCACCAGCAGTGCCCTGAGGCACGCGGTCTCCAGAAACTCCTCGCCAAGGAAGTCACGATCATGGTACACGGCGAAAAGGAGTACGAGAATGCAGTGAAGGCATCGCAGATGCTCTTCGGCAAGGCGACCGCGGATGATCTCCGCAGCCTTGACGAGAAGACTTTCCTTGCCGTCTTCGACGGCGTGCCGACGTTCGAGATCGAACGCGGGAAACTTCCGGTCGCACTTCTCGACGCACTCGCCGTCGAGACCGCCATCTTCCCGTCAAAGGGCGAAGCCCGCAAGATGATCCAGGGCAACGGCTTCAGCCTCAACAAGGAAAAAGTAACTGACATCAACTATCAGCTCTCAGCGGCCGATATCGTTGACGACAAATACATTCTCGCACAGAAAGGCAAGAAGGACTATTATCTTATCATCGTCAAATAATGGACAAGCCTGCAAGCACAAGACAGCTGAAAGTGGCCCGCGAGCTCCAGCGTGACCTTGCCGAGATCATCCGCAGCAAGGGCATGGCTGTATTCGGCGGTGCAATGGTGACCGTCAGCGAAGTCAGAATCAGTCCGGACCTCGGCATCGCCAAGGTCTTCGTCAGCATTTTCCCTTCAAGCAAGGCGGACAGCGTCATGGGCACATTGAACGAGAAGATGAGTGAAATCCGCGGAGAGCTTGGACGCAAGGTAGCCTCACAGCTGCGCATAGTTCCGGAACTTACATTCTTCCTTGACACCACTCTCGACTACGCCGAGCACATCGACGAGCTCCTGAAGAAATAATGAACCTGCCGCTTCATATCGCCGGCCGTTACCTGTTCGCAAAGAAATCCCACAACGTAATAAACGTAATTTCAGCGATCAGTTCCATCGGCATGGCCATAGGAACGGCGGCTCTTGTTCTTATTCTCTCAGTTTACAACGGATTCGACGGGATCGTTGAGAAAAACCTGTCCGACCTTGATCCCGACATCCGCGTCTCCGCCTCAAAAGGCAGATTCTTCAGCGCGGATGACCCCGCGCTGGACGTCCTGTTCGATGACGGGCGTGTGGAAGATGTCCACCTGAATGTCCAGGACAACATTTTCGTGAATTACGAAGGGAAGCAGGGCATAGCGGTCCTGAAGGGTATGGACGGGATATTCGGGGAAAACAGCACCTTTACAGATCACATCATAGAGGGTGAGGCGGGTTTTTCCAGAGGGGAGATTCCATTATGTTCCATAGGGTCGTCGCTGGCTTCCAGCCTAGGCGCACACACCTGGTTCGTCACTCCGCTTGAACTTTATTATCCGAAACGCGGAGCGAAGATTTCCACCCTCAATCCGACCGCATCCCTTAACTCTGTCAGAATCTGGCCGGGCAGCCTTTTCAGCATCAGTTCCGACATGGATTCCGAGCTGATACTGGTGTCATACGATTTCGCCAGACAGCTTTTCGAACTGGAAGACGATATGGTCAGTTCACTGGAAGTCACACTCAAAGACGGGGTCAACCCGAAGAAATTTGCATCAAGCCTCCAGATTGCCGGCACATATCTCATCCAGGACAGATATCAGCAGCATCCCGCAATCTACAAGATGATGAAGTACGAGAAATTCGCGATTTATCTCATACTCATTTTCGTCGTGGTAATCATCGCGTTCAACATCTTCGGATCCCTGTCGATGCTGATCATTGAAAAGAAGGAAGACATAGCCACCCTGCGGGCCCTGGGTGCCACAGATGGCCTTGTAAGAAAGATATTCGTACTGGAGGGCTGGCTGGTGTCACTATCCGGACTGGCGGTCGGCCTGGTGGCGGGAGTGGGAATTGCGCTGCTTCAGCAGCGGTTCGGCATCGTCAAGATGCCGGCAGGTTTTCTTGTTCAGGCATATCCTGTGGTCCTGAAGGCTGCGGACGTGCTGTGGACTGCGCTCGGAGTCGGCGCAATCGGCTTCATCATTTCGCTTTGCAGCGTACCAAAACTCAAATAGATGGAAGAAGAAAAAAGCTTGTACCCGTTCAAGTTCTGTTCCTTGAAGGACGAATACAACTGGGGATCCGAAGATTTCAGGGTTGCCGACCTCGGCTACCGCGACTCTCTCGTGAAAGAAGGCTGGCTTGCCAGCAACACCCTGGGAGAGATCATGGACATGTACGTCGACCGCGTAGTCGGGGAAAACATCTTCGATTACTACGGCCGCCAGTTCCCAGTATGCGTGAAGATGCTTGATGTCAAGGGCCGTATGCCGCTGCGCGTCCATCCGGACGACGAAGTCGCCCAGCAGCGCTATGACTTCCTCGGCAAGGAGAAAATATGGTACATCACCGAGGCCGGGAAAGACGCGCGCGTGATGCTCGGGTTCCGCAAGGACACCGACGCATCCGAATTGCTTGCCAAGTGCGCCGACAACAGTGTGGAGGATATTTTGAATATCATTGCAGTCCACGCCGGCCAGGTCCTTCACATAGCTCCGGGTACACCGCACGCCGCGGCCGGAGATTTGAAAATCGTCGAGATTTCAGAATCCTCCCCTCTTGATTTCTGTCTGTGCGGATGGGGTGAGACGGTCTCAGACGTTGAGTTCGACAGCGCTCTGACAATCACAGACGCCCTGGATTTCATCAATTACAAGAAATTTTCCGCAGATGAACACGAACACTGCTGCTGCGGACATCATCATCACGAGGAAGAAATAGTGGGCAAGCTGATAGAACTCCCGCAGTTCAACATCACAAAGCTCAACCTTACCGACCCTCTTCACATCTACAGCGAGAAGTTCGAATCGTTCATTCTCTACACCTGCATAGCGGGCGAGGCTTCAGTGCAGCTGCAGATTCTCGAACAGACGGCCAGTTTTAGCATAAAGGCCGGTGAAACTATGCTTGTCCCTGCAGAATGCCCGGATTTCCTGCTCGTTCCCGCTGACCGTTCCACAGTCATTCTGGAGACCACGGTCCATCACGAGGACGTGGACCCGTACATCAACCCGGACGTCGCAGCACACCTCGATGACGGTTGCGACTGCGATGACGACGATTGCGACTGCGATGATGACGATGAATGCGGATGCGGGCACGACCATTGCCACTGCCACCACGAAAGCTAGACACTAATAAACTGATAACCGGAAAATGAAAGGTGTTAATATTTTTCTCGCTGACGGCTTCGAGGATATCGAGGCTCTCGGCACCAACGACGCTCTCATCAGGGGCGGGATACGCACGAATCTCATAGCCATTTCCGATGAGCCATTCGTGCAATCGTCACACGGCCTTACGATAGGCGTTGAGAATTTTCTGTCAGAAATGGAGATTTCACACACCGGCACCACAGCGAAGGACGTAATGATCTTCCCCGGCGGAATGCCTGGTTCCCGCAATCTTGCAAGTTGCAAACCCCTCATCAAGGCGATGAAGGAGCATTATGCCGCAGGGGGCACAGTGGCCGCAATCTGTGCTGCACCGGGACTTGTTCTCAGCCAGCTCGCTGAGAATTTCGACGGTGTGGAGTTCACCTGTTTCGACGGATTCGAGAATTATCTCATAGACAAGGGGGCGAGGTTCACGCCGAAGCCTGCCGTCCGCAGCGGACGCATCATCACGGGCCGTTCAGCCGGCCACGCCGTTTCCTTCGCCCTGGAGATTCTCGGTTTCATCAAGGACGGAGAGACTGTCGAAGCAGTACGCCACGCAATGTACTTGTAGCCTATGGACAGCGTCAGAATTGACAAATATCTGTGGGCCATCCGCGTTTACAAGACACGCAGCGAAGCCACGGAAGCCTGCAACGGCAACAAGGTAAAGGTTGCCGGCGTGAATGCGAAACCGGCGAAGGCCGTCAAGATCGGCGAAGTCATCGAAGTTCGCAAAGGATCCGCGCTTTTCACATACAAAGTTCTCGCATTGAGCGAGAACCGTATGGGCGCAGCCCTCGTTCCCGACTATGCCGAGAACCTGACACCTGAATCCGAACTGGCCAAGATGCACGCTCCGCGCGAGACCATTCTCTACCAGCGCGACAGGGGCACCGGCAGGCCTACGAAAAAGGACCGCCGCATCCTGGACGACCTGATGGACTCTATGGATTAGCGAAGTTTTTTTGTATATTCGCTTACTATGACATCAAAAGTATATTTTGCTGATTTCCGCTCCCCTATGTATGGAGAGCCTCAGCCTGATAAGTTCAAGAGACTTATCAAAACTGCCGGTATAGGCGACATCGATATGGATGGCAAGTTCGTCGCCATAAAGATGCATTTCGGCGAGCTCGGGAACCTCAGTTTCCTTCGCCCTAATTACGCCCGCGCCGTTGTGGATGTCGTCAAGAGCCTCGGCGGAAAGCCGTTCCTCACAGACTGTAACACACTTTACCCAGGATTCCGCAAAAACGCCCTGGAGCACCTTGAGTGCGCCTGGCAGAACGGATTCACACCTCTCACCGTCGGCTGCCCTATCATCATCGGTGACGGGCTCAAGGGCACTGACGACATCGACGTCCCGGTTGCGGGCGGCGAGTATGTCAAGAACGCCCACATCGGCCGCGCCATTATGGATGCCGACATCATCATCAGCCTTTCTCATTTCAAGGGACACGAGGAGACCGGTTTCGGCGGAGCCCTCAAGAACCTGGGAATGGGCTGCGGCTCGCGTGCGGGCAAGAAAGACCAGCACTGCGGCGGAAAGGCCAGCATCGACCCCGACCTCTGCCGCGGATGCCGCAGATGCCAGAAGGAATGCGCAAACGGCGGTCTCGTTTTCGATGAGACAAGCCGCAAGATGACCATTTCGGAGAATTGCGTCGGATGCGGCCGCTGCATAGGCGCCTGCAACTTCGATGCTATCAGCTTCAAGGATTATCTCGCAAACGACCTGCTGGGCTGCCGCATCGCCGAATACACGAAGGCCGTCGTTGACGGACGCCCGAACTTCCACATCTCTTTGATCGTGGACGTATCTCCGAACTGCGACTGCCACCAGGAAAACGATGCGCCTATCCTTCCTGACATCGGTATGTTTGCATCATTCGACCCGCTTGCGCTCGACCAGGCCTGCGTGGACGCCTGCCTTGCAGCCACCCCGCTGCCTAACAGCCAGCTCGGCGACAATATGGCGGCGCCTGATTTCGTCGACCATCACGACCACTTCAAGAACAGCCGCCCGTCAATCAACTGGCGCGCCTGTCTCGATCACGCAGAGAAGATCGGCATCGGCTCACGCAAATACGAACTGATAAAGATATAGAATATGTCTATCTGGATAATAATGGGTGTTGTGATGGTGCTTTCGTTCATCATCCAGCAAGTCCTGCAAAGCAAGTTCAACAAGTATTCCAAGGTCCCTTCCCCTCACGGACTGACGGGCGCCGACGTCGCCAGGCTCATGCTTGAGCGCAATGGCATCAGCAACGTCACAGTGCAGAGTGTGGCGGGCAAGCTCACCGACCACTTCAACCCTCAGGATATGACCGTCAACCTGAGCGAAGGAGTATATGACTCCCCTTCTATCGCTGCCATCGCAGTCGCCGCCCATGAGACGGGACACGCCATCCAGCACGCCAAAGGTTATGGTCCGCTGAAGCTGCGCACAGCCCTGGTTCCCGTTGTCAGCTTTGCCAACAAGACCGTGCAATGGGTCCTGCTCGCAGGCGTCATCCTTATCCAGTTCACCCCGTCCCTTCTGTATCTGGGAATCATACTCTTCGCAATGACAACACTTTTCAGTTTTGTCACCCTCCCTGTCGAGATCAACGCGAGCCAGCGCGCCGTCGCATGGCTGGAAAGCTCCGGCATAGTGGACGGCAGCACCAAGCCTATGGCTGCAGATGCCCTCAAATGGGCCGCTTACACCTACGTCATCGCAGCCATCGGATCCCTCGCCACTCTCCTCTACTACATAGCTATAGCAAATAACAGAAGTTAGCCGTTCACCAATGCTGTCATGAGGTCTTGTAAACATATGAACTGGCTGCCACTGGCATTGGGGATATTGCTGTTTTCCAGTTGCTCTGAAAGCAATGAAAGCAATGTCACGCTGAAACCCAGGCTCGTAGTGATGACCGATATCGGCCCTGCGGAAGTGGAGCCGGATGATAACGAGTCGGCGGTGCGCCTGATGGCTTATGCCGACAGGTTTGAGATCGAGGGCATAATTACCACTGTCGGTTGGAACTGCGACCCATATCCTGCCGAATGGGCAGACTATCTGTACCGCGTTATCGATGGCTACGAAACAGATGTCCTGAATCTTATGAAGCGTTCAGGACAGGCCGGGTTCCTTTCTTCTGAAGAGGAGCAGGGCTGTCAGGAGCTCGGCTACTGGCCGAGTGCGGAATATATACGCAGCAGAGCGGTGATGGGCAGTCCACGTGCCGGCATCGGCGTCATCGGTGAAGACAATGACACAGCGGGAAGCGATCTTCTCATCCGTCTGGCGGATGAAGATGATGACCGCCCCATCTACCTTTGCGCCTGGGGAAGCGCCAACACCTTTGCTCAGGCGGTATGGCGGGTGAAGCAGGAACGCACGCCGGATGAGCTGCGCGTGTTCCTGCACAAATTCCGTCTGTACACCATAACGGATCAGGATATGGTCTGGGCGATGCGGATGGACCGCGCATATAGTTCTCACCAGTGGCTGCGCCGGGAGTTCCCCGAAGACCTGATGCTTGTATGGGACGAGAGCGCCTGGCTTAACCAGAATGAACTGGGGAAGAACAATTGGGAACTATACCGGGAGCACATACAGGGGCACGGAGAGATGGGCAAGGTCTATCCGGACTACCTGTGGGGCGTCGAAGGCGACACGCCCAGTTTCCTCAACGCTATGCCAAACGGCCTGAACGACCCCGATGACCCGGCCCAGGCCGGTTGGGGCGGCGTCCACGAATTCGGTATTTCGCCTGACGGCGAGACCTCCTGCTGGACCAACTGGCAGCAGGGACTCAAAGAGATATCCAATTTCTATGAAAACAAATTCTATCCCGATGAGTTCAACGATTTCGCTTCAAGGATGGAGTGGGCTGCAACCGGAAGCGGCAACCATAACCCGGTTGCAATGATAAATGGCATCGAAGGGCTGGAGCCGATCCATATCTGTGCATTGTCAGGACGGTCCTACAAGTTCGATGCTTCCGAATCATTCGACCCTGATGGAGACATGCTGCACTATCAGTGGTGGTTCCAGGAGTTTCCGGGAGTTGTCGAATACCCTGAACTGTCATCGGATTCATGTCCGAAGGTCACCGTGACGATACCGTCCGCCTTGCGCGGCCGGACTTTCCACCTTGTCTGTGAAGTCCACGATGACGGCCCGTTCAACCTCGTCTCATACCGACGCGTGATCATTGAGGCCATATGATGCGTTGAGACAGCGCAGGATATGCTAGAAAATGAAGCTTATCACGTCAGCGATGTTCTGGACATAATGGAACGTGAGCCCCTTTATGTAAACGTCCTTGATGTCTTCGATATCTTTTCTGTTATCCTCGGAGATGACGATAGTGTTGACTCCGGCACGCTTTGCGGCAAGGATCTTCTCCTTGATGCCGCCTACCGGAAGCACGCGTCCGCGAAGTGTCATTTCACCCGTCATCGCCAGGCCTTTCTTCACGCTTTCTCCGCGAAGGGCTGAAACCATGGATGACACCATTGTGATACCGGCGGACGGACCGTCCTTAGGCGTCGCACCCTCCGGCACATGCACGTGGATATCTTTCTCGCCGAAGGTCTTGGAGTCCATTTTTGCCATTTCAGGGTGAGCCTTGATATACTGGTATGCGATGGTGGCGGACTCCTTCATCACGTCACCGAGGTTACCTGTCATGGTCATCACACCCTTGCCTCCTGAAACCGAACTTTCAACAAAGAGAATTTCTCCACCCATCTGAGTCCAGGCGAGGCCTGTGACTACGCCGGGAGCTTCGTTGCCCTTCTGGAGGTCATGGAAATTGGTAGGCAGGCCGAGATATTCCTTGAGATGCTCCGGGAGGATAACTGACGGATACTCCTGTCCGAGGGCTATCTTCTTCGCGGTGACGCGGGCGATCTTCGCGATCTGCTTCTCAAGACCGCGCACGCCGCTTTCGTGGGTGTACTCGTCGATTATCTTCTTGACAGCCTTGTTGTCTATCTTGAGCGCCTTCTTGTCTATGCCGTGCTCGTCAAGCTGCTTTGGCACCAGGAACTTCTTTGCGATCTCCTGCTTCTCTTCCGCGAGATAGCCGGTGACATTGATCAGTTCCATTCGGTCGAGGAGGGCCGGCTGTATAGGCGAAGTGCTGTTCGCCGTGGTGATGAAGAGCACGTTGCTCAGATCATAGTCGATGTCAAGATAGTTGTCGTGGAAGGTGCCGTTCTGCTCAGGGTCGAGAGCTTCAAGCAATGCCGATGACGGATCGCCCTTGAAATCCGATGACAACTTGTCAATTTCGTCAAGCACGATGACAGGATTCGAGGTACCGGCACGGACGAGTCCGTTCAGGATACGTCCCGGAAGGGCACCAACGTATGTCTTGCGGTGGCCGCGGATTTCAGCCTCGTCGTGCATGCCGCCGAGGGCGATGCGCACGTACTTGCGGCCGAGGGACTTGGCGATGCTCTTTCCGAGAGATGTCTTGCCCACGCCCGGAGGGCCGTAAAGGCAGAGGATAGGCGACTTCATATTGCCCTTCAGCTTGAGTACTGCGAGATATTCTATGATTCTGTCCTTGACGGTGTCCAGCCCATAATGGTCCTTGTCAAGCACCTTCTGCGCATGGCTCAAATCCAGATTGTCCTCACTCATCTCACCCCACGGAAGATCAAGCATAAACTCCAGATAATTGTACTGGACGCTGTAATCCGGTGATGAAGGGTTGTATTTCTCAAGCTTGGAAAGCTCTTTTTCAAATGTCTTCGCCACTTCCTCAGGCCATTTCTTCGTGGCCGCCTTCTCGCGGAATTTGTCGAACTCTTCGCCGTCATCCATGCCAAGCTCCTCCTGAATCGTGCGGAGCTGGTTGTTGAGATAATACTCGCGCTGCTGCTGGTCGATTTCGGATTTGACCTTCTGGTTGATTTCCTGCTTGATTTTCATAAGCTCCACCTGAACTTCAAGAAGGGAGAGGAGCTTGAGTGCACGGGACTTGACGTCGTCATACTGAAGGAGGTCCATCTTGCCGTCGAAGTTCTCGAAATCGATGGTAGTGGCGATGAAATTGACCAGGAAGCGGAAATTGTCTATGGCTTTCAATGCGCCGATAGTCTCCCGCGTGCCCATGTTGGACGCGCGGAGCACCTGGATCGCCTTGTCCTTGAGAGAATCCGCGATTGCCTTTATGTCAGTACTATGCTCTGAATCGTGAAGTATTTCAGGGAGATAGTGCACGCGTGCGGTGATATATGGCTCAAATCCGATCACGCTGTCAAGAGCGAGTCTCTTGTATGCCTGCAGAATCGCGGTAGTGGTGCCGTCAGGCATCTCAAGGGTCTTGAGTATCTTGCACACGGTGCCGTAAGGGAAAAGGTCCTCCTGCTGAGGATCTTCCACCATTACATCTATCTGAGGCACCGCACCGATGAAGAAGTTGTTCTTCTCGGCATCCTGGATCAGCTTTATCGATTTCTCGCGGCCTATGGTGATAGGAAATACCGCGCCTGGGAACAGGACAGCGTTGCGGAGTGCGAGAACCGGCAGGACATCAGGCAGTTCCGACTCGTCGATCTTGATATTCGGGTCGCCCTGCATAACCGGAATAATGCTTACCTCAGCGCCTGCAGGGAATGTAAATTCGTTATCTTGTCTCATATTTTGTCAAAATGTCAGCGTCAATGGACATAATTATCCGTATGCTAATATAGACAATCTCCATGCCACTGCCAAAAACTTCAAATTGATTTTGAAAATAGAAAACTAAAACTTATTTTTGCACTCCCAAAATGATTGAATATTAATTGCTAAAGATATTTTTACCATGACAAAGGCAGAAATCGTCAACGAGGTTGCAAAAGCAACCGGTATTGAGAAAGTGACTGTTCAGACAGTCCTCGAAGCTTCTATGGAAAGCATCAAGGGTTCCATCGTCAAGGGCAACCCTGTATATCTTCGTGGTTTCGGCAGCTTCATCATCAAGCATCGCGCCCAGAAGGCAGCCCGCAACATCACCAAGAAGACCACCATGACAATCCCTGCACACGATATTCCGGCATTCAAGCCATCCAAGACTTTCGTAGCAGCCGTTAAGACCAATAAATAATTTTACAGCATATGCCAAACGGAAAGAAGCATAAAAGACATAAGATGTCTACACACAAGCGCAAGAAGCGCTTGCGTCTGAACAGACACAAGAAGAAGTAGTCGAAAAAGGCCTGACGGGAGATCCGGCGGGCTTTTTTTTAATTAAAAAAAGATGGAAACCGAGAAGACAGAAAAAGATCTTGTGGTGGACGTGCAGTCCTCAGAGATTCGAATCGCGTTGCTTGAAAACCACCGCCTTATCGAATACAACCGCGAGTCCAGCCAGGGTCAGGGTTTTTCAGTCGGAGACGTTCTGCTCGGAAGAGTCAAGAAACTGCTCCCCGCTCTGAATGCCGCTTTTGTAGATATCGGTGACGACAAGGAAGCTTTCATTCACTACCTCGACCTCGGCCTCTATTTCAACGCGTTCGACACGTTCGTGAGAGAGACCAACCCGAACAGGGACCTGGCTTCGCTTTATTCAAATATAAAGCTTGGGCCTATCCTTGCCAAGGAGGGCCGCATCGAAGACCACCTGAAGGTGGGCCAGATGGTGATTGCGCAGGTCGTGAAGGAGCCGATTTCTACCAAAGGATCCAGACTGACTGCTGAGATTTCTTTGGCAGGACGCAACATTGTACTGCTGCCTTTTGCAGAAAAGGTCAGCGTTTCGCAGAAAATCTCCTCCCACGAGGAGAAAAAAAGGCTCGAGACACTCGTCCGTAGCATTCTCCCACGCAACTACGGTGCCATCATACGCACTGCTGCAGAAGGCAAAAACGCCGCCATATTGGTGAACGAAGTTAAAGCCCTCATCGAGAAGTGGGAAAGCTCGTGGAAAAAGATTGCCAAAAGCAAGGGCGTAGGTCTGCTCTTTTCAGAGACTTCAAAGACCACCGCTATCATCCGTGACCTTCTGAACGAGACGTTCACCAACGTCTATGTAAACGAAGAGTCGGTCTATCAGGAGACACGACAGTATGTTTCCCAGATCTCCCCGGAACAGGAGAAGATCGTGAAACTCTATGACGGCAAGGAACCCATCTTCGACCATTTCGAGGTCACCCGCCAGATCAAGAGTTCATTCGGAAAGATCGTGCCGATGAAGCAGGGCGCCTATCTGGTGATCGAGACGACAGAAGCCTTGAACGTGATTGACGTCAACAGCGGCATACGTGCCAAGACCACTGACCAGGAAGAGAATTGCTTCGAGGTCAACAAGCTTGCTGCAGAAGAGATTGCCCGCCAGCTCCGCCTCCGCGATATGGGAGGCATAGTCATAGTCGATTTCATCGATATGGACACCCAGGAGCACCGCAACGCCCTCTTCAAGTATATGCAGGAGCTGATGGCGAATGACAGAGCCAAACACAACGTGCTCCCGCTCACCAAATTCGGTCTGATGCAACTGACAAGGCAGCGCATCCGCCCCGTGACTGAAATCAACACTACAGAGAAATGTCCGCTTTGCCACGGTACGGGCAAGATAGCCTCCACCGTTGTCATTGACGAGGAGATCGAGCGCAAGCTCGCCGACCTCGTGGACGCCGGAAAAAAGAAGCTTACGCTTAAGGTCAGCCCTATCCTGGGCGCCTATCTGACAAAAGGGTTCAACTCCTATGTCAGGAAATGGAAACGCAAGTACAAATGCAAGCTGGACCTGTGTGAAGACACGAACTTCAGCATCCTGCAAAATGAATTCTACGATGAAAAAGGAAAGGCCCTCTGACGAGAGCCTTTCTTTTTATCTAGAACAATGTAGGGTGATTCTCTTCCAACCCTTCAAGAACGTGCTTCATAACCGAACTGCGGATCAGCGCCGACCGTGAGGACACCTTGAAGCGGCGGCAATATTCGTCAATGGCCGCAAGTTCCTGCTGATTGAAGAATACCGTTTTGCGATGTGTTCTCATCAGGGACTCTTTCTGACGGTCGAGATAAGCGGGGTCAACGCCTGCGAATTTCTTGGTTTTTCGTGCCATAACACAAATATAATGAATTATTTGTATTTCTCATAGGTCTCCCAGACTGCCCTGAGCACAGGGAACATTTCCATCAGGTTTGTCATCTCCAGCCTGCGGCCGATGATCACGCCGTCAGGCTCCACGACAAAAAGTCTCGGCGTACCTGTGACGCCGTACGCCTTCTGATAACCGGAATCAATCTCGGGATCCCAGAGATGGATAAGCCTGATATTCTTGTTGTTCAGGCGGAAATTGCGCCTGAACGCATTCCAGTCACGTCTGTCCGTCCCTACATAAATGGCATAGAAGTCAAACGGAAAATCCACTTCCTTCACGATGGTCGGCAGCACCTGCGCCTCCAGGCGGCACTTGGCGCAAGAAGTATCATAAAAGAAAAGAACACTGATACGGCCCTCCGAAGGGATGGCCTTCCCGCCGCCGCAAGGCTTGAAAAGCTCGATGCGCGGCGCATCCATTCCGATCAGCGACTCCCGGTTGAAATTCGCAAACAGTTCGGCATCCATCATCTCGAACTCGCTGCGCGTCTTCACGCGTCCGTTGGCAAGCCAGTTGTCGAAGATGTGGACGGCCACCGTCTCATCGCCCATAAGGCGCGAAAAACGGTAATGGTCAAATATCTGGAGCGTCACGTGTTGACGCGTCAGGGAATCCTTGCAGGTTTCAATAAGTCCGTCGAACTCGACGCCTTTCACCTCCGGGTCTTCTCGTTCAAGGGTATAATAGAACTGGGTCAGGAGACTGTCCAGACCGCGATAGCGTTCAAACTCAAGGGAGTCAAGCTCCTGCGCGAAGGCGGAAGCCGCAGACAATAGGAACGCCGCTATGAAGGCAATCCGCTTCATCATTTGACAGGCGGGAGCACAACGCCTTCGGGAACGAACATCGATGTGTCACCGTGATGTTTGAGGATATCCCTTACGGCTGATGATGAAATATGGGCGAACTCCTGGGCCGTAGGGATTATGATCGTCTCGATGTCAGGGGCCATGCGGCGGTTGGCGTCGGCTATTGCGCGCTCATTCTCGAAATCAAGCATATTGCGCACGCCACGGACTATATGATGAATATCCAACTGCTTGCAGATATCAACTGTAAGGCCGTCATATTCTATCACCCGCACACCCTTCATACCCTTGGTGGCCTGCCTGATGATGTCCATCTTCTGGTCGTTGTCGAAGAAACCTCTCTTGTCCTGATTGATACCGATGGCGACCACGACTTCGTCAAACATGGTCAAAGCCCTGCCCAGTATGTTCAGGTGACCGGCAGTGAACGGATCGAAGGATCCTGGAAATAACGCAATGCTTTTCATATCATCACAAAGTTACAATAATTTTATATCTTTATGTTATGAATGTCAAAATAGAAGAAAGCTGGCGTGAAGCCCTACAGACAGAATTCGACAAGCCATATTTCGCCAATCTGGTGAACTACCTCCACGGGGAGAAGCAGGCCGGCAAGGCAATATATCCTCCGGGCAGCCAGATCTTCAAGGCGTTCGACCTGTGTCCTCTCGACAAGGTCAAGGTCGTCATTCTCGGCCAGGACCCATACCACGGACCGGGCCAGGCTATGGGACTGTCATTCTCCGTCCCTGACAACGTACCCGCTCCCCCGTCTCTCAAAAACATCTTCAAGGAAATAGAAAACGACCTGGGCATCAGGATGTCCGGCAAGCCGAACCTTGAGTCCTGGGCACAACAGGGCGTGCTTCTTCTGAACGCGGTCCTCACCGTCAGAGCCGGTGAGCCGACCTCGCACAGCGCCATCGGCTGGCAGACATTCACCGATGCTGTCATCAAGCTGATATCAGACCGCTGCGAAGGAGTGGTATTTCTTCTCTGGGGCAATTTCGCCCGCACGAAGGCTCCGCTCGTGGATCTGTCAAGACATCACGTCCTTGAAGCGGCGCACCCGTCACCGCTCGCCCGCGGCGCATTCTTCGGCTGCCGCCACTTCTCCCGCACCAACGGGATTCTCGTCAGCGAAGGCAAAGAGCCGGTCAACTGGCAGCTCTAACGTTTTGTAAACAGCTTGACAAGCAGCATAAGAGCGAGCAGGAGAAACATCAGCGTGCAGACCCTGCCCACCACGTCACCGTAGCGCACGAAGAAAGTCTCGTCCGAACGAAGGTTGAGCTGGCCTGAGATCACGGCCGGCTCCCAATATGCAGTCTTCTGCAGGATATCGCCCTTCTGGTCGATAAAGCAGGAAATACCCGTATTGCCGCAACGGGCGAAGTCGCGCCGCAACTCAATCGCGCGCAAGCGTGCGTAGCTGCAATGCTGGCGATACCCGGGAGTATCGCCCCACCAGGCATCATTGGTGATGATTGTCATCGCCCTGGCTCCCGCCTTCACATAACCCGTACAGTATTCTCCGTAAACGGATTCATAGCATACGGCACATCCCAGAGGTTTGTCTCCCTGAAAATCAAGAAGAGATATCTGTGGCTGGCCGACGCAACGGCCCATCAGACCACCTACACCCATCAGTGAAGAAAGCCAGTTGTCAAGAGGGACGAACACTTTCGGGAACGGTGTTGACTCGGCGCCTACGACCAGTTTGCTCTTGTGGAATATTTCGAATTTGTCGGCATTGTCAACAAGGATGGCGCTGTTGTGATTCACGCTCCACCCCTTTGCATATGGTCTGGCCAGAATGCTCGGAGCTGCGTGAGTATCATAAAGGTCATATGTGGATGCACCGAAAAGTATCTCGGACCCGGGATGATCCAACAGGAAATTGCGGAAAGCCATAACGGTCGGCGAACTCTCCTGCTGCCCCAGAATAATATCAGAAGTGAATGTCTCAGGAGCAAGGAAGACGCATTGCTTTCCTGAATCGGCACCCTTTTCAAAAAGGTCGAGCAGCACTGCATTCTGCTGAGCCTGGGTGAGGGATTGGAATTTCTGATAAGGATCGAAGTTCGGCTGACCTATGACGAAATCAATGGTTCCTTCGGACTTCTCTTCAAAGTTCCTGTACATTGATGCGGAAAGGATCATAGGTCCTGCAATCACGGCAACGACACCAAGAATTGCGGCTATGGAAGCCACAGGCTTCATCCTTGACCAATATCCATCCGAGCTGGCGACTATTATCCCGAACACACCAAGGCTTGAAGCCCACACCCACAGCGAGCCGCCCATCACGCCGGTATATTCATACCATTGGACAAGACCCGTAGTCTGGGCGAAGGCATTTCCCAAAGTCAGCCAAGGCCAGGAAATCTGAGTGCTGAAATAGAATCGCTCCCACGCAATCCAGGCTGCAGCTAAAAAGATGTACGGCAGGACTCCAGCCATATTCTTTTTGGCCAGCCGGAAAAGACTCCAGATCATTGTCATCACGGCGGCGTTCACCAGAATCGCCGCGATTCCGCCACCTATGGTGGCATTGCAGACCCAGAAGGTCGTCGCAGCATTCCAAGCCGTGAAGGCTGCAAAGACATACAGCCAGAAATGCTTGATTTTCAACTCAGAGGCAAATGCATCCGCGCAGAGCAGAGGGACAAATGCGAAAAGCGCGAACGCGCCGCAGTGAGGCACCAGCCAGGGCAGACTCAACAGCACCACAAAAAGCAGCACCATTGACCAAAGGAACAGCTTTCTCATTCTTCCGGCATCTGACCGCAGTACTTGCGCCATTTGTCCAGGAGGGCGGTCATATCCTCCGGCAGCTCTGAATCGAATTGCAGCCACTCGCCTGTGCGAGGATGCACGAATCCCAGCGTCTTGGCGTGAAGCGCCTGACGCGGGCATATCTCAAAACAGTTCTGAATGAACTGACGATATTTGGCATAAATGGTTCCCTTGCGGATTTCGCGGCCGCCGTACCGGTCATCACCGAAAATAGGATGCCCCAGACTCCCCATATGCACGCGGATCTGGTGCGTGCGGCCGGTTTCCAGCTTGCACTCCACTAGAGTGACGAAGCCGAAGCGCTCCAGCACGCGGTAATGCGTGACTGCGCGCTTGCCCTTGTCCTCATCTTCGTACACCTTGAAACGCAGCCGGTCGTTGACGTCACGGCCAATGTTGCCTTCTACCGTTCCTTCATCTTCCTTGACATCGCCCCAGACTATCGCCTGGTAACGGCGGTCGATGGAGTGGTCGAAGAACTGTTTTGCAAGATGAAGTTGAGCGGGGCCATTCTTCGCAACGGCCAGCAGACCGCTGGTATCCTTGTCTATGCGGTGCACAAGCACGCCCATCCTCTCGTCTTCGGCATCAGGGCCTTGCGAAATGCCCAGATGGTGCGAGAGCGCATTTACCAGAGTGCCTTCGAAATGTCCGTGTCCCGGATGGACAACCATTCCGGCCGGCTTGTTGACGACAAGCACGTCGTCGTCCTCATAGACGATATTCAGGGGAATGTCCTGAGGAAGTATCTCAAGTCCGCGGCGGCGGTACGGCATCACAAAACGGATGACGTCGCCCGGACGGACGATATAATTGGCCTTGACCACGTTGTCGCCGACGTGGACATAACCCTCTTTGAAGGCCTGCTGGATACGGCTGCGGGAGGTGTCCTCCAGATGCGTGGCCATATAGACGTCTATACGCATAGGCGCCTGTCCCTGGTCTGCCACCAGCCTGAAATGTTCAAAGAGTTCTTCTTCCATCATTTCTTGTTGATGCCGGCGATCTTGTCGGGATCCGCCGTCAGGAAAAGGGTGACTTCGGAGCCCTTGCGGACATAATTTTTGGAGTCCGACTCCGGCTTCTGGGCATATACTACAGCCATAACGGAATCGGCATAGTTCTCGACCGAAGCGTCAAAAGAGAGCTTTCCGATATTGAGTGAATTGTCCTGGATGTTATCTACCGCTCTCTGGTATGTCCGTCCTATGACATTAGGCACGAAAGTCCTGCTCTCGCTGTTTGAAAGTCCTACAACCAGATTGATGACGGATCCGCTGGTAATCTTCTCACCAGGGAGAATATCCTTACCGTTGAACTGCTGGTGGAGCACATTGTTGGTAGCGATGTCGTTAACATAAATAAGCCTGCCGAGGACAAGACCGTTCCTGACTATTTCGGCACGGGCCTGCCTCATAGAGAAACCGACAAGCGAAGGCATCGAAACCTGCTTCGGCATTATCGTGTTCGTTGTAAGGCGGATCTTACGGCCCCGCTTCACCTTTGCGCCTGCTTCAGGTGTCTGGGAGCAAACCACTCCCGGCTTGAGCCTGCGCACATATAGGGAATCACTGACAACGATCTTCACATTGCTGTGAGACGCAAGGCGTTTTGCCTCAGAATAGGTCAGATTAGTGAAATCAGGGACGTTGATTTCCTTGTTATGCTGGGTAATCAGGGAAAGCAGCAACGATACTGACAGCACCACAGCCAGAACGAATGCGATTCCGAGGACAATGTTCTTTGCCACCCAGCTTTTTGCATACTTGCCTGCCTTCTGCTTCACCTTCTTGGTGTCGATCTTTTTTACTCCCATTATATTATCATTAATAAACCTTTGATTGCCAGGAAAATGCCGATACCGACAACAGCCGCGCCGGCGACTTTGCTGATTATCTTCAATGTCTTTGCAGTTACCTTCAGGAACTTTGATACCAGGAAGGTGATCAGAGCCCAATAAATGAACTCACCCAGTCCCACGCCGAGGATGACCATCCATACAGGGATGGTGGCATTGGTCGCATCAAGCTTGAACATTGCGAGCAACGCGAGCATCACGGCAAGCGCCGCGGGGTTTGACATCGCAGACAGGAAGGTCTGCACTGCAAAGCCGATCCTTCTTTTTGCCGAAGGCTGTTCCTTGCCCAGGTCACCCGTCGAATCCTTGAAGAACATCGCACAACCGATAGCAGCTATGAGAAGGCCTCCGATTGCGAGTATAAGGCCTCTGTGTGTGTCCACGAAGTTCTGAACCAACGCAAGGGCAAACGCGCCAAGCGTAGCCCAGACCGCATCGGCGGCGGCGGAGCCGGCGCCTGCAATCAATCCGGCCTTGCGGCCGTGACACATCGTCCGCTGGAGTATCATTATCAGCACGGGACCCACGGGAGCCGCCGCGCATACACCTACCAGCATCGACTTTAGCACTTCAATAATCATAACTTGCAAATATACAAAAAAGTCCGCGAAAGGCTCGCGGACTCTTTGCATATAGATTGGATGTTAGATTCTTGGTCTGCCACCGCCCATCATGCCTGGGCCACCCATACCTGGGCCGCCCATGCCAGGACCTCTGCCACCGCCCATAGGGCCTCTGCCACCGCCGAACATTCCGTTGCCGCGTCCGAATGATCCGAAGCGCCAGGTGAATGAAAGGATGATGTAGCGTCCGAGAGTGTTGCTGAGGGTCTCAGTGTGCATATTCTGGGTATCGCTGATAGAGAAGTTGTTCTGCTGGCCGAGGATGTCATATGCCCTGAGAGAAAGGGTAGCCTGCTTCTTGAACAGAAGTTTGGTGATCTCCGCATTGAGTGTGCATACAGGCTTCTGCTCGGTGCCGATGTACCAGCGATAGTTGCAGTCTGTGCTGAAGGTGATGCCGGGAGCATCCCAGGTCCAGAGGAAACTTCCTTCGATGCGGTTGGTCCAGCGTGTTGTTCCCTGCATTGAATCGATGGTATAAAGGGTCTTGTTCATACGGGTGCTGCCGCCGAGGGTGATTTCAATTGCATCTGAGCGATAGGACATACGAATACGCTCGTTTACACTGATGGTATGGGTATCATACGCTGTGAAGTCATCGCAATCATTCAGATTCTTGTGATCCTCGTAGAACTCTTCCATGAAATCATAATAGTGAGTCATAGGATCCGGGTAAACGCTCATATCGACCTTGTTGGCAAGGAAGGATGAGCTCTGTGACCAGTTCGCGCTCAACTGATTGTTGATGGAGAAGTTTGACTTCGCGATAGGAGTGTTGAAGAAGGTGTTGATACCCGCACTGCCTGTGTTCTTTCCATTGAACGGCATTGAGTAACGCGCACCGTTATCTCCCTGCCATGAAACACTGGAGATAGGATTCTGTGTCAACGAACCGTTGATTCGGACTGTAAATGAAGAGAATGCCTGACGGTTGCTGTAACGGTACTCCGCATTTGCATTGTGATTGAAATAAGGAGTAAGGTGTGGGTTACCGAAGGAAATCTGCAAAGGGTTGGAGATATCAGGAACCGGCATCAACTGAGAGGTCTGAGGCTGATTTGACTGGCCGCGGTAGAATACGCGGATATTGGCGTTGTCATTGATATCGGCATCGATACGCGCCTGAGGTGCGAAGTTCCATCTCTTGTCATCGATAGGATCCACAGCGACGCCACCGTTGGTGGTAGTGTTGATGGTGTGTGTCGGGATTGCGGAGAAACCGAGCTGGGCGCGGAAGGTAGGCTTCTGGAAGAGGACGTTGCCGCCGAATTCCTGCCTCCTGGTCTCATTGATGACGTTGTTGGTATAAGCAAGGTCAAGGGCTCCGCCTTTGTTCATATCGAAGGTCTGCTTGTCAGAAACCGACTTGTTCCAGTTATATGAGTAGTTGGCCTCAAGATAGAAGTAATCACCCATAGGCTCGGTATATGTCGCGCGGCCGGATACCTGAGAGCTCTTCTGTGTCTGATTGAAGGTCTGGTTGATATCCTGAACCATCTTGTTCTCACCCTGGTAAGAAGTGGTCGTACTCTTGTTATAGCCATCGGTTTCGTTGTTGGAGAAACTGTATCGTACCTGGGCGGTAAGGGTACGGCCCGGGATTCCGAGACGCTGGCGGAAGATGAACATACCGCTTGTGCTGAAGTTCTTGTTGTCGCCGCCATTGTCAGAGACTGACTCATTCACCTTATATCTGTTTCCACTGATAGGGTCATAATCAGTCGTAGCCGTTTGTTTCTGCGCATAGCTTCCGGTGCCGAAATTGAATTGAGGCTGGAATACTATCGACGTATTCTCGGAGAATTCGTGCTCAAGTCTGAGACCGAAGTTGTGGCCCATGGAGAGGTTGGTGTTGTCAGCCTGGGTATTTGAGATGGAGGTATAATCCTCATACTTGGTTTCCTGATACTGGTCTGACTTGGAGACGCGGTTGTTATGGTTGAACATATAGTTTCCACCGAGTTCCATACGGTCATCGCAGAGGTCTGCCGCAGCATTGAGACCGGCCATATATGAGGTGGAGATACCGCCGCCGCCCATCATGCCGGCCATAGTGGCGCCGCCCATTCCGCCGCCCATCATGCCACCCATCATGCCGCCCATCATCATTCCACCGCCCATTCCGCCACCGCCCATCATGCCGGCCATCATATTGCCGGAACGGTCTGTAGCTGCCTGGTTGTTGGTATTGTTGGCGTTCAGGATGAGGCTGACGTTGGCCTTGCTGGTGAACTTGCCGAGGAAGCCGTTGCCCGCAAAGCGGGTGTCATTCATCGTATTGTTGTCGGAAGGGATATCGTGACCCACACCTGCCTGCAGGTTGCCTATGATACCGTTCATCATACCCGGCTTGACAGAGAGGTCGATGACGTTCTCTTCCTCGCCATCATCGATGCCGGTGAATTCGGCCTGCTCTGACTTCTTCTTGATGACCTTGAGTTTGTTGATAAGCTTTGCCGGGAGGTTCTTCTGAGCGACCTGAGGGTCATCAAGGAAGAATGTCTTTCCGTCGATGGTGATCTTGGTGATGGTCTCACCGTTCACCGTGACGCTGCCGTCGTCATCGATTTCTACGCCCGGGAGTTTCTTGAGGAGGTCCTCGAGCATATCATTCTCTGTCGTCTTGAATGAAGATGCATTGTATTCGATGGTGTCCTTCTTGATGATGATAGGGTTACCTACCGCTGAAACAGCTGCGGATTCAAGGGTCTCTGCATCCAGTTCAAGCCTGACCTCACCGAGATCGACGAGCTTGCCGTCAATTTTGATGACCTTTTCATAAGGCTTATAGCCAAGGAGCTCCGCCTTGAAGGTATATTCTCCGTTGCGGACTTTTTCAATTGAAACAACGCCGGACTCTGAGCTGAGCACATACTTTGCCGGCTTGGTCTGGCCTGTTTTCGTAAGTGAAGTTGTAGCAAATGGCACAGGATCGCCCGTCGTCGCGTCAATAAGAACGGCATTTACGTCGCCCTGGTTCTGGGCGAACGCCATTACGCTGATGAACAATGAGCAGATCAGTGCAAGGGGTTTGATACGAATCATAGTTTGTATTATTTGTTTTTATTTTATCCTATCCGGATTGGCCGCAATGAATTTCTCCCAAGATGTCGCCGCAGTAGTGCTGGCCAGCGGGCTTGTGAGTTGATAATAGTGGCACATCGCGAGCGCGAGCGCATCCGTTGCGTCCAGGAACTTGTTTTCAATTTCTATGCCAAGAGTCCTCTGAACAATCAAAGAAACTTGTTCTTTTGATGCGGCGCCATTCCCGCAGATAGCCATCTTGGCTTTTCTCGGGGCATACTCATAGATTCTGACCCCTCTGCTGATGCCTGCAATCATCGCTGCCCCCTGTGCTCTTCCCAACTTGAAGATCACCTGGGCATTCTTGCCATAGAACGGCGATTCTATCGCCATATCATCCGGATGGTGAAGGTCGCACAAAGCACCGACCTTTTCATTTATCACTTCTAACTTATCGTAAGCCGATTCAATCTTGCGGAGGTCAACAACACCCATATCCACATAGTTCGGCCTGCCTGCAGCATCTACACGGATGACCCCGAAACCAAGCACGTTGGTTCCGGGATCTATTCCGAGTATTGTTCTGCTTTCTTTAGTCAATCTTGTCGAATCCTGTATATGGACGGAGAACCTCAGGGATCACGATTCCGTCCGGAGTCTGGTTGTCTTCAAGAAGGGCGGCGACAACGCGCGGAAGCGCGAGGGAGCTGCCGTTGAGGGTATGGGCCAGCTGAGTCTTGCCCTCTGCATCACGATAGCGGAGATGCAGACGGTTGGCCTGGTAGGTTTCGAAATTGGAAACTGAAGAAATCTCGAGCCAGCGCTGCTGAGCTGCGCTCCAGAGTTCGAAGTCGTATGTGATGGCGGAGGTGAAGCTCATATCGCCGCCGCAAAGACGGAGGATGCGATACTTCAGACCGAGTTTGTTCACGAGTGACTCGACGTGGGCGACCATTTCGTCAAGAGCCTTGTAGCTGTCTTCCGGCTTCTCCACGCGCACGATTTCGACCTTGTCGAACTGATGCAGGCGGTTGAGACCGCGGACGTCCTTGCCGTATGAACCGGCCTCGCGGCGGAAGCAAGGAGTGTAGGCGGTAAGCCTCTGAGGGATCTCGTCAGCAGCGAGGATAACGTCACGGAAAATATTGGTCACAGGCACCTCTGCCGTAGGAACCATATAGAAGTCGTCAACTTCAGCGTGATACATCTGGCCTTCCTTGTCAGGAAGCTGGCCCGTGCCGAATCCGGACTCCTTGTTGACCATCACAGGAGGTTCAACCTCCTTGTAACCGGCTGCAGTGTTACAGTCGAGGAAGAAGTTGATGAGAGCGCGCTGGAGCTTTGCACCCTTGCCCTTGTAAACCGGGAATCCGGCACCGGTGATCTTGACACCGAGGTCGAAATCTATGATGTCATATTTCTTGGCAAGTTCCCAATGCGGGAGAGCGTTTTCAGGAAGATTGACCTCCGGGCCGCCCATCTTGACTATTTCATTGTCTTCTGCACCTTTGCCAGGCTTGATGAGGCTGCAAGGGATGTTAGGCATAAGGACGAGGCTGCTCTCCATATCCTTTGCGGCGGCGTCCATCTTTTCGATGAGCTCACCCGACTTGGCTTTGAGTTCCGCAACCTTTGCCTTTACCTGCTCGGCCTTCTCCTTAAGGCCCTGCTTCATAAGTCCGCCTATCTCGGCTGCAAGCTGCTTCTGCTCTGCGAGAAGGGCATCGCTCTCGGTCTGGAGAGCGCGGCGGCGTGCGTCGAGCTCAAGGACCTTGTCCACTATCGGCTGCGCGTCGAAATTCTTGATTTTCAATTTCTCGACAACCGCCTGCGGGTCGTCGCGAAGCATTTTGAGTGTCAACATATGCTTGATTGATATTAAAAAAGGACTTACACTTTTCTCGAAGTGCAAGTCCCTGAATCCATAATTGAATCCCCTTCGAGATTAGTTCTCAAACGGGATAACCGATACGTAAGATTTGTCCTCTTTCTTGCGGGTGAACTTTACCGTGCCATCCACGAGTGCATAAAGAGTGTGGTCCTTGCCCATACCGACGTTCTTGTCAGGATTGTGGACTGTACCTCTCTGACGTACGATAATGTTGCCGGCCTTAACGACCTCGCCACCGAATTTCTTGAGACCCAAGCGCTTGCTTTGTGACTCGCGACCGTTCTTAGAACTTGATTGACCTTTCTTGTGTGCCATAACTTTCTAATCTTTAAGCGATTTCGTTAATCTTAATCTTGGTAAGCTTCTGACGGTGGCCGTTGAGTTTCTGGAAGCCCTTGCGACGGATCTTCTTGAAAACAAGAACCTTGTCTGCCTTAGCATCATCATCGAGAACGGTAGCCTTTACGACTGCGCCTTCTACATAAGGAGTACCGACCTTGACTGCACCCTCATTGTCGAGGAGAAGCACCTTGTCGAACTCTACATCAGCACCCTTGGCCTGAGAAAGTCTCTGGACAAAGATTTCGTTGCCAGCTTCTACTTTGAACTGCTGACCTGCAATTTCAACGATTGCGTACATAAATAAAACTTTGTTAAAAGTTTCGGCCGTAAGCGTCTGTCACTCGGGGCAGCTCTTTATCAATGGCTTAGCGGTCATCTAATATTTCGGACCGCGAATTTAGGTATTTTTCTGCTTTCTGCAAAAAAATGTCGTTTTTTTTGCCGGATATTTGGTGGATAACAATATTGTTTTTACCTTTAACAAAATTGTTACCATGGACAATAACCAATTTATCTTCAACAAGTTCGTGACCGGGAAAAATTTCTTCGGCCGAGTTTCGGAAACAAAAATATTCCGTAATCTGATCGAACAGGGAGAAAATGTGGCCATTTTCGAGCCGCCCAAGGCCGGAAAGACTTCATTCATTATGAACACATTTTACAATATGAGCATTTCGGGCGTGAACTTCACTCCCGTCATCTGTTCATTGCTTCCGGTGCGCAGCAGCGCCGAACTTGCGCTGCGTTTCGGCTCCGCAGTCCTTGCCGCCTTCGGTAAAACTCACGGAGAGCATACTGCAAACGTTGAAAGATACCTCTCAGGCACACATTTCGTGTTCGATCCCGAAGCTTTTGTCTCCGGAGGGGATATTCTCTCCACCAATTGGGACATAGACAACAATGACCTGGAGGCGGTTTTCAAGCTGCCATACAAGCTTGCAAAGGACAAATCCAGCAAGGCGATAATCGTATTCGAAGAGTTTCAAAACGTAAATTTCACTGAAGATCCCGACTCCATCTGCGGATTGCTCCACAATATTTTCGATACGCTCGAAGAAGATTTCCGCGGCTGTTGCGCCTACGTTTTCACAGGCTCCGAGGTCAACGCGATGAAGGATATATTCACCCAGCGGAAACTGTTTTACCGCCGCGTCAGCGCGCTTCACCTTGAACCTCTCGAGACCAGGGACATCATAGACCACTCGGTCAAGTGCTTCCTCTCCTCCGGAAAGGTCCTCGACCGCGAACTTATGCTTGGGATATGCCACCTGTTCAAGGACAACATATATTACATAAATCATTTCTGTTTCATCTGCGATTCCCTGTCGAAGGGTTATGTGATGGAACCGACTCTCAAGGAGGCGCTGGAGTCGCTCATCGCGATCCACGAGCCACGCTTCATCTCCACGATGAACAGCCTCACCAATTTCCAGATGAACCTGTTGCGCGCGATAGTCGACGGGCACAACAAGTTCAGTTCGTCGGACGTCATCAGCCGGTACGGCCTCAACTCTTCGGCCAACGTCCGCCGTCTGAAGGATGCCCTTTGCAAGAAGGAGATCATCACCTTCGACGACAATGACAACCCTCAATTCCTGGATCCTCTGTTCGAGTACTGGACACGCAAGACATATTTCAAGATTCCTGAATGACAAAGAAAAGGATTGCCGTTCTCACCGGCGCCGGAGTCAGCGCCGAGAGCGGCCTGGGAACCTACCGTGACAACGGCGGTCTCTGGGACAATTACGACCCTATGGAGGTCGCTTCCATCGAAGGCTATTACCGCAACCGCAAGCTGGTCCTCGACTTTCATAACATGCAGAGGGCAAAGCTGGCCGAAGTCAGGCCCAACGAGGCGCACAGGCTTATTGCCGGACTTGAAGATCGTTTCATCGTAGACGTGATCACCCAGAACATCGACAACCTGCACGAGCGTGCAGGGTCGACGCACGTGATCCATTTGCACGGCGAAGCGACCAAAATCCGACCGGAGAACACTTTCAACGATGAAGACGGCTTTTCGGAAAGATTTGTCGTCGACTGCGGATATGAGCCGGTATCTTTGGGAGACAAGGCTCCCAACGGCTCGCAATACCGCCCGCATATCGTTTTCTTCGGCGAGGCCGTCCCGAAGATGGCGCGCGCCATCGACTTGGTCTCCCAGGCAGATGTAGTAGTGATAGTCGGCACTTCGCTTCACGTTTATCCAGCCGCAGGACTATACCGCTATGCGCGGCCTGAAATCCCCATTTATATCATCGACCCTGCCGACGTTACGGTCTTTGACGACAGGATCAGGCATATCAAAAAGGTGGCGACTGAAGGGATGAAGGAAATTGTTGATATATTGAAATAATTTTCTACCTTTGCAGTCCATTTAGAAAAAAGGGGGTGATTTAAAGCATGATTATCGTTCCAGTAAAAGAAGGTGAGAACATCGAAAGGGCTCTTAAGAAATTCAAGAGAAAGTTCGAGAAGACCGGCGCCGTCCGTGAAATGCGCGCCCGCAAGAACTTCGAGAAGCCTTCAGTCATCAAGCGTAAAGCGATGCAGAAAGCTATCTACGTTCAGCACCTGCGTCTCGAGGACGAGCAGTAATCACTCTGCAAGATAGAAAGGGCCGCGATTTTTCGCGGCCTTTTCATTCTGCGGGCGTGTTGAAATTGGTAGACAAGCAAGACTTAGGATCTTGTGCTCCGGCGTGTGGGTTCGAGTCCCACCGCCCGCACTTCACTTCGAATGGCAGCCCGATGGCTGCCATTCTTCGTCTCGTGCTTGTGGTGGGACTTCGTCCTCTCAACCCCCGGCCTGCGGCCGACCCCTTTTAGGGGTAAGCGGCCTCCACTTCGTTCCTGCCGGTGCCTCCGTCGGTCGCATCGCTCCCTGCCTCCGGCACGGCGGCTGATGCCGCCATCGCTTCGCTCCAAGTGCATTTTTTGTTCTAACGGTAGGTCAGTGGTATACCGTTAGAACAAAAAAATCAATCGCCGAAGAATGAAACATCTCTCAATCTTGACGAGTTTGCGGCTGGGTTCATATAAGTCTTTGTGTAGATTCTGTATGCTGTAAATTCGTTATATTTACAGCGATAATAAATTATAATTTGCCGAGGAATTCAGGAAGGAAGACGGATATGACTCGGGAGTCAAAAAAGAGGAGAGGAACGCATATGTATTTTTCAGAACACAATGATAATATTACCTATATCAACCATTACGGTGGACTTCTAGAGGTAAATGGCAAAGGATTTCTCTCTCCTGAGGATCTCGTCGTCAAGGAGAAGAGTGGTAAAGAATGGACGAAACAATTTAATACGCTCAATGTCTGTGAAGGTATAACGGAAATCAAAGAAGGATTTCTTGATGCTTTCTCACATGTAGATTGTCTGATTTTCAGTCGAACGGTTACAGATGCAGCCGTTTCGCCTAATCTTTTGAAACAGCTCCGGGACAGGAATGTACTTATTCGCGGAGAATATGACACATTTGCTGAAAGTTTTGCAAAAGCAAATGGTTTAACGTTCCTTCACAGCGATATTCATATTGCTGATGACGAAATAAAGATTGCTTGTGAAAACGATATCATTACCCTGCGATTCCATCTGAATGCGCCGCCGGATATCTTATATGACTGTTATACTCCCGGTATTTCCGCAGGCAGCATGGGAGGTGGCGAGTTCGTTAAAACTTTGTCCCCGGACTTTTACGTCAATTGTACTATAGAAATGTTTGCAGAAAAATTTTCGGAACGTGTGACTGATCAGATTCTTGCAAACGATGCGTTGAAACGTTTTTTGAAGATTTCCAACGAAAGACTATAAATTCAGGAGGTGCAGTTATGCAATTTAAAGAAGGAAGCGGCTGGAAAGCCTGTTACAACGAGGAAAAAAATCTCTATACGGCTTCATTCTCAGCAGATGGTTTAAAACTGTATGAAATCAACAAAGAGATTTTTGATGAGTTAAAGGATTGCGACGATAACAACTGGCACGCGCAAATTCTGATTGGCAAGGGAAGAAAACTCTATATGGAGGTTATTGACCGATGTGGCCCGCCCTATACTATAGTGTTCGATGAAGATTATGAAAAGCTTTGCCCCTGGATAAAGCCTGAACCGGTCGGAGAAACCTGGCCGACGGAGATGACGGATGCTGTGGTAGAGGTGCTTGAATGCGAGAAAGATAATCGTGAGCAGCGAAGAAAAAAGCGGGAAAAACATCCGTTTTTGGACTGAAATCGGCAACTAAGTCTCATAAGAAAATGCTGCCATAAATAGCTCGAAATCCACCGGAAGGGTTCGAAATTCAGCATAGAACGGGCACTCGAAAAGGCCCAGCCGGAATGGCTGGGCCTTTTCAGTGTCTGGGCGGGGCGCTACTTCCCTTTTGTGACCGTGACCGGGACCTGGATGATGGTGAGCCATTTGTCCGGGTCTTCCTGGTTCCAGATGCCGTCGATGTAGCAGGCGCGCGGAGATCCTTCAATGCTGTAGCCTTCTTTTTCAAGATATGCGAAAAGGTCTGCGTATGCCTGATGAAGTTTGTCATAAGTTCCGAACACCTTCAGGCAGGCTGCCATCGGCACTTCAGGTATGTCCTTGAATTTGATGATATCAGAATCCGTACACTTAGCCGATACTTTCTCGCAGTATTCGATATCGATATCCTGAGGTTTATACCCTCCGTGCTCTATGGTGTAGCAGTATCCCGGCTCAGGGCATTCGCAGCCCAGACGGGCCATTTCAGGGCCGATGACCTCATAGCAAAGGAGCCCGAGGGCATCATATGAAGGAATGATTGTGCGGTGGCTGGCCACAGTGATTGCAGGCAGCGTTTCGAAATAGACTTTTTCCATTTTGTGTAATTTTTTCTGGGAAGCCACGACCGCCTTCAGCATACGTTCCCGTTCCTTCAGCACCGACAGTTCTTTCTTGCACTCCGCAATCTTCTCTTCAAGAGATTCTACCGAAGGGAAATGTGTGTCATCTTCCCACAGATCCCTTATCTCCTCCAGCGAATACCCGAGGCCTTTTAGTGTCGTTATGCTCTGGATTTTCTGCAACTGGCTGACGGAATAGTAGCGGTAGCCGGTTGCACGGTCCACTATCTCCGGCACAAGAAGGTCTATCTCCTCGTAATGCCGCAGTGCGCGAACCGTAACTCTGCCGAGGCGTGAGAACTCCCCTATTTTCAACTTGTTCGTACTCATAAGCGCTTATTTTCTGCAAATATATACAATGCCGTAGGGTACGAGTCAATAGCAAGGCCGGATTATTTTTGAGATTCCAACTACCTTATGGATGACATAGCAGGACAAGCATAGCGGCCAATACTGACAACGCGTGACGTGTGAAAAAAGTCAACACTGCTTTATCTGATGAAATTAGTCCATACTCCCTGCTCCTTTTCCGGCTTCTTCGCAGAACCGGTGGCAAACTGCTTGAGCATATAGGAAAGGTTATCGGCAAGGGTGCGCATCGTCTGAAGGCCTTCCGCATCCTGCTCAACCTCCCCGACTCCGCCGCCATATCCAATATTCCAATACTGTGAAGTCACAATCGGCATATTCAGCATCTGGAAAGGCATCTGGAGTGCCTGGAAGGCAGAGGTCGCGCCGCCGCGGCGGCAAACCGTCACAGCCGCGGCAGGCTTGCCCTGCATCTGCGCGCCGCCGGCATATGCCATCCTCTGGATGATGGACAGCACCTGGCCTGCAGGCACGCCGTAATAGACCGGAGAACCGACGACAAGCGCATCCGATTGAGCCATCTTGTCAATCAGAGTGTTGCAGATGTCATCGTCGAAGACGCATTTCCCGCCATTGCGGAAGCACTGGCCGCAGGCTGCGCATCCGTGCACGTGGCCGTTGCCGATATGCACTATTTCACTGGAGATTCCGTTCTTTGAGAGTTGAGAGGCCACTTCTTCAAGAAGCCTGTTGGTGTTTCCGTTCTTGCGGGGACTGCCATTGATGAGCAATACGTTCATTTTCTTGATTGTGTTATTGGTCGCGCAGGATTCAAGCGCCGTAGCGCCACCGACCGCGACGGCCGCCGCAGCCATTCCCATAGCCTTGACAGCCTGTCTTCTGTTAATACTATCAGCCATTTTGTGTCATTATTTGTAAAGGCTGGTCCCAAGAGTCCAGCGGTAATTCATCAACAAGTCTGAAAGGGAAATATATGCCGAATTTCGGACAGTCCATCTGCGGCAGCAGCCTGTCATAGAAGCCCTTTCCGCGTCCCAGACGCCAAAGTCTGCCATCGCGCTCGCAGAAAGCGACGCCCGGCACAAGCGCCAGATCCACCTCCGAAGGCGGAACCCGCACGGCATCGGCGGAAGGCTCCTTTATCCCTTTATAACCTTCAACCAGATGTAAAGGGTCATACTCGCATAGCTCAAGTTCATCGCCCACAACCAGAGGAATCAAGATTCGTTTGAGCCCCCGCCATCGCTCGATAAACTCCAAAGTCGGCACCTCCCCCGGAATATCCATATAGACCAGGACCGTATGTGCCGCTGCAAACTCCGCGCTTGCCTCAACGGACGCCCATACCTCTGCGACTGCAGCATCGGAAAGCGAAAAGGCGCTTTCACGCCTTTTCATCTCAGCCCTTATTTCTTTCTTCGAAAGCATTACGGATCTATATGCGAATCCTTGAGGCCGAGGAAGTAGAGTATGCCGTCAAGGCCTATGGTGGAGATGCCCTGCTTCGCATTTGCCTTCACTTTCGGCTTTGCGTGGTATGCAATGCCGAGACCTGCAAGTGAAATCATAGGCAGGTCGTTTGCACCGTCGCCTACGGCAACGGCCTGAGCGAGGTTGATACCCTCAACCTGGCAAAGCAGCTTCAGCAGCTCAGCCTTGCGCTTGCCGTCGACGACGTCTCCAACATAACGTCCTGTAAGCTTGCCGTCCTCAATTTCAAGTTCGTTGGCATAGACGTAATCGAAACCGAACTTCTGCTGGAGGTATTTGCAGAAATATGTAAATCCACCTGACAGAATCGCTGTCTTGTATCCGACTCTCTTCAGGACTTTCATCATACGCTCGAGGCCTTCGTTGTAAGGAAGGTTCTCAGCAATCTCCTTCATCACGGATTCATCGAGCCCCTTGAGCAGGGCAACGCGACGCGTGAAACTCTCGACAAAGTCGATTTCACCGCGCATCGCGCTCTCAGTTATCGCGCGCACCTGATCACCCACTCCGGCCCTTTCCGCCAGCTCGTCTATGCACTCCGTATGCACAAGGGTAGAGTCCATATCGAAACAGATCAGACGGCGTGAGCGTCTGTAAATGTCATCTTTCTGGAAGGAAATGTCAAGGCCAACCTCCGGCAGGCTCATCAGTTCCCGCTGGAACTTGGCGTTGTTCTCATCATCCAGCGCACCTCGCACCGAAATCTCGATGCAGGAACGCGCCGACGACTCGTCAACGCCGTCGAGAGGCATTCTTCCCGTCATACGCCGGATGGCGTCGATATTCAGGCCATTCTTGAAAATGACGCCGGCAACATCGCCTATCTGGGCCGCATTGACCACGCGTCCAAGGAGCGTGATGATATAGCGGTTCTTCCCCTGGCGTGCCACCCATGCATCATACGCTTCGCGCTCAATAGGGGTGAAACGGATCTGGACGCCCAGCTCACTTGCCTTGAAAAGAAGGTCCTTCATTATGAAGCCGGACTCATCTGTCGTGGTCTTGATAAGGATACCCATTGTCAGGGACTTGTGGATATTTGCCTGGCCTATGTCAAGCACGAAAGCACCATGCTTGGACAGAATGCCCATCAGCTCCGAGGTCAAACCGGGTTTGTCCTCGCCAAAGATGTTAACCTGAATGATTTCTATCATAATGCATTGTTGATATCGTTGATTGATTCTTCGAGAATCCTGTCGAGTTCCTTGTTCTCCATCTCCTCGATTTCCTCCTCTTCCTCCAACATCATCGAGTCGAGTACCATGTCGTCGAACTCCATACGTTCCTCCATAGTCAGCTCGCCTGCACCCATGCTCGGGTCAAAACCGGCCATCCTTGTCTTTTCGTAGAGTTTGTCCAGATTCTCCGCATTATATCTGCGGACATCGTTCATACCGATATTGAAGATGTCCAGAATGGATTTCACCATATTGACCTGCACATCATCAAGTTCCTGAGTGAATACAGGCACGGAGCCGTCAACGTATTTAGGCTTGCCAAGAGAGAACTTGAGTTTCGGAGGCGTGCCTATAAGATTGAATCCCGGACGTATCAGGAGCGGGCACTTGAGGACTGAAATATGGGAGTTCAGCACATTGTTGGAATCCATCGCGCCATACATCGCGACCTTGTATTTCTCAACTGAAAGTTCGAACGGGAACACCTCGAGCCTGTTGTCGTGCGCCACCACGCTGGCGGTCAGGTCAGAGATGCTGATGTCACGATAACTTCTGAGTCCCAGAAGCTTTGTCCATTTTATGAGATTATCACCGATATCCTTGATTTCCAGATCGGTTCCGTAAACATCCAGCACGCCGTCAAGCGTAGGCATAACCAGATTCATGTTCTCGTCAAGTCTGGATGTTGCCGAAAGCTCGAGCTTGAAATTCCCGTCGAAAGTCTTCAGCGCCGGCATCATATCGTCCACTGCAGGCAGCATATGGATGATCCTCGCGGCAGAGACCTCAGAAAGTTTCAAATCCACACCGGCTGAGATGTCTTTCATACTCTGGGTTGAATAGAAGGCATTGATTCCGGCATTTCCGAAATTGGTCTTCAAACTCGCATCCGCAATCTGAACCTTCCTGTCCTGCATCCTGGCCTTGATTGACAACGGCTCGGCAACAACCTCGGCGAAATCCACCTGGTCAGCATCAACAGAAATATTGGCCCTGACGTTGCCTGGGACAACGATCAGTTTGATCTTCAAAGAGTCTATCTGCGCATTCTGGATTGAATCCACGACAAAGCTTTCATCATGCTCATCTGCGGCGGAGACCACCCTGTCATCTTTCTTGCCCCTATTGAAAGAGGCCACCAGTTCGTTTATGTTCAGCCTGTCCGACCTGAATGCGGCATCCACATCAAGCATTCCCCTGCCGCGCATCAGCATACGCCTGATGCCTTTGACGTGTACTTTTGCGAACAGGTCGGAAGTTCCCGACTGCACGCGCAGAGAGTCGATGACCACATTGTTGTCATCGAACGACGCCTCAACATTCTGCATTCTGGTCCTCAAAGGCAGCTGCGGCGAAGTGAACGCAACCCTGCCGAAGGACACTTTTCCTGAAGGAGACCATTCCCGCAGGAATGCGGCGGCGGCAGAATCCGCCCTGAAAGATATGTCCCGGCTGACAAATTCAGAGATGGCTCGGTCGGGACGGCTGCGGCGGAGAGAATCCAGACCAGGCCTGCGCCCGCCTTCAGGTGCTGCGCCTCGCTCGCCTGGCTGACGCTTGACGCGATGCCTGGCGGCCAATGACACACCGAAAGTCTGAGCCCTGAAACGGTTGGAGCCGAGTTTCACGAACGCTCTTTTGTTGTCGCTGCTGAAAGTCAGGCACGGAGTGCTGGTCCCGCGCACCTCAACCTGCGACAAGGTGGCATAGTTCTTCATCTCGCGCAAGCGGGCGGTCACCCTGCGCCCCATATTGAAATAGACGCTGTCGAAGCAGGCTCTGAAGTCAATCGCTCCCGCATCTGTGTTAAATTCAATGTCAGGATTGAACACGGAAGCATCTATCGTGTCTTTCGGCATTGCTACAGCCAGGCTGGTGCCGTTGATGCGGCCGTTGATCTTCGCCTTGTCGAACTTATAGTTATCAAGTTCTGACTGGCTGACTTCCGCGTGGACGTCAAGGTTGATGTCGCCCGACGCTTTCGATATGCCAAGCGAAGCCGGCAGCATGCGCATAAGCGAATCCAGTATCGCATTCCCCACAGCACTCAGCTTGTAATGCGGGTCTTTGCCGAGCAGGTCCTTTACAGTGGCGCCTGCATTGACTTTCAGTCCGTTGGTTTCGGCAAACAGTTCGTTTACCGAAACATTGACAAGATTCTTTCTGGTCAGTTCCGCCGCTGCATCCAGCTTGACGGAAGCATTGAGTCCGGACGGCCTGTAGCAGACATTCCCGCCCGGGATCTTTACCGCAGCCTTAACTGCCGGGAACATAGTATCGGACAATGTTCCGTCAGCCTCCACGGAAAGGGCGAGCCTGGTATTTGTCGATATCTTGTCGGCGAAGCCGGCAAAGTGCGAGACGTATTCCGCAAGCAACGTATCGACGGGACAGTCCAGGACGTCAAGCTTGGCGGAAAGTATGGTGCTGTCCTTGTACAGGGTCGTATTTCCCTTAAGCGCCAATGGGATATGGGCTATCCGTGCGTCCATCTCCGGAATCACGAACTTGTTGTAGTCCGCCGTGTGGTTGAACCCGACGCGTCCGTCTATACGGAGCGGAATGTTCAAACGCCCGAGTTTTGAATTTATAGCCAGGGCCTCAGCCCCCATCTTCACGTCGAAAACGTGGAAGATGCTCTCGTCAACCTCAAAATAATCCAGCGCGAACTTATAGTCATCCGCTCCCAATTTCACGTCGAACTGCAGGGAATCGATATCGAGTGCCGCCTTGCGTATTTTGATTATCTCCGGCGAAAACTTGTACTTGCCGCCTATCGCGAACTCCTTGAAGCCAAGGTCTGCATAGATTGAGCCTTTCTGGTCAGTATATACAACCCGCGGGCTCTCCTTGACCGCTATGCGGCCGAGGGTTATCCAAGGCAGCTCGCTCGCCGCCTTCGCGGTGTCGCGTTGCGTCGCAGTACGGAAAAGCTGCCAGTTGGCTGTGCTGTCGTCATACGCGTGTGCATACACGACGAAATTCTCAAGCTCAGCCTTGCCCAGGGAGATGTGGCCTTCCAGCAGCTGCCAGTAGTTGAACTCCGCCTTGAAATTGGAAAACGCCGCAAGCGTGTCCTCAACCTCTCCGCGGCCGGCGTCAAGACGGGCGTCGTGACGTCCGGCGACATCATAGCGGGAATAACGGTCGTGAGGATAAGTCAGCGTGAGCGAATCAATGTTCACGCGAAGGTTCGGAAAACTCTTTATAACATTGAAGTGGAGGTCCGTGAACCTGATTGTGCCATCGATATTCTCTGACGCCAGCTTGTTCACGAAGTTGGTCGTAACCCTGGAGTGGAGCAACACCTGAAGCCCCACCAGGAATACGACCACCAGTCCCAATATTGAGAACAGGACTATTTTAATCCACTTTTTCAATAATCTACAATCCTATTGTCTTGAAGAAATCATTACCCTTGTCATCCACGAGGATGAATGCAGGGAAATCAACGACCTCGATTTTCCAGATGGCTTCCATACCAAGTTCAGGATACTCGACGCATTCGATGGACTTGATGTTCTCCTGTGCGAGGATGGCGGCAGGGCCACCGATTGAGCCGAGATAGAAACCGCCGTGCTTCTTGCAGGCATCGGTCACCTGCTGGGTACGGTTACCCTTGGCAAGCATGATCATTGAACCGCCGTGATCCTGGAATTCGTCCACGTACGGATCCATACGGTTGGCCGTGGTAGGTCCCATTGAACCGCAGGCCATTCCGGCAGGAGTCTTGGCAGGACCGGCATAATAGATCGGATGGTCCTTGATGTACTGAGGAAGGTCCTCTCCCGCATCGAGGCGTGCCTTGAGTTTCGCGTGAGCGATGTCGCGGCCTACTATGATGGTGCCGTTAAGGCTGAGACGGGTGCTTACAGGATACTGTGAGAGCTGCTTGCAGACCTCTGACATAGGTCTGTTGAGATCCACCTTGACGGCGTCGCCTTCGCCCGCATTGCGGAGTTCCTCCGGGATGAGCTCGTACGGCTTGTCGTCCATCTTCTCGATCCAGATGCCGTCCGCATTGATCTTTGCCTTGATGTTCCTGTCTGCGGAGCAGCTTACGCCGAGTCCGATAGGACAGCTTGCGCCGTGGCGTGGCAGACGTACGACGCGTACGTCATGTGCCATATATTTGCCTCCGAACTGTGCGCCGAGTCCGATCTTGTAAGCTTCCTCGAGAAGCTGCTTCTCGAGCTCCACGTCGCGGAATGCGCGGCCAGTCTCGTCTCCCGTGGTCGGCAGACCGTCATAATAGTGCGTGCTGGCAAGCTTGACGGTGAGGAGGTTCTTCTCGGCCGAGGTGCCGCCGATTACGAAAGCGATGTGGTAAGGAGGGCAGGCAGCGGTGCCGAGGCTCCTCATCTTTTCAACGAGGAAAGGAACGAGGGTGCCCGGGTTCTGTATGCGTGCCTTTGTCTCCTGGTAGAGATATGTCTTGTTGGCGGAGCCGCCTCCCTTGGTCACGCAGAGGAAGCGGTATTCATCGCCTTCCTCGGCATCGATGTCGATCTGTGCAGGGAGGTTGCATTTTGTGTTGACTTCCTTGTACATATCGAGAGGTGCATTCTGGCTGTAGCGGAGATTCTCCTCTGTGTAGGTCTTGAAGACGCCGAGGGAAAGTGCCTCCTTGTCGTCGAAATCGGTCCATACGCGCTGTCCCTTCTCACCGTGGATGATGGCGGTGCCGGTGTCCTGGCAGAGTGGGAGTTTGCCCTTGGCGGCAATCTCCGCGTTGCGGAGGAAGGTGAGGGCTACATACTTGTCGTTCTCCGATGCCTCAGGGTCGCGGAGAATCTTTGCGACCTGTTCATTGTGGCTGCGGCGGAGGAGGAAGCTGACATCACGGAATGCGGTGTTTGACATAACCGTCAAAGCCTCCTTCCGGATCTTGAGAATCTTCTTGCCTTCGAATTCAGCAGTGCTCACGTACTGCTCTGAACCGGGAATCTTATAATACTCTGTCTTGTCTTCGCCGAGCTGGAACATCGGCGCATATTTGAAATCTGCCATATTGTTAGTTGTTCATTAAATATTCTTTCATGAATGCATTGAGGTCGCCGTCCAGCACTCCCTGGGTGTCGGCGGTTTCGAATCCTGTACGGTGGTCTTTCACCAGCTTGTACGGATGAAGGGTGTAGGAACGGATCTGACTGCCCCATTCGATGCTTTTCTTCTGCCCTTCCAGTTCTGCCTGCTTGGCCTGGCGCTTCTTGAGCTCGATGTCGTAGAGGCGTGATTTCAGGATGAGCAGGGCGCGCTGGCGGTTGTCCTGCTGGCTGCGCGTCTCGGTATTTTCAACGGTTATGCCGGTCGGGATATGCTTTACGCGCACACCCGTCTCGACCTTGTTCACGTTCTGGCCACCGTGACCTCCTGAACGGAAGGTATCCCATTCAAGATCGGTGGGATTGATTTCTATGTTGATGGAGTCATCCACCAGCGGATAGACGAACACGCTGCTGAAGGTGGTCTGACGCTTACCCTGTGCATTGAACGGACTGATGCGCACCAGGCGGTGCACACCGGACTCAGCCTTCAGATAGCCGTAGGCATAATCGCCTTCAAAGCTTACCGTGCAGCTTTTGATGCCGGCCTCATCGCCCTCGATGAATTCTGTCGTCGTCATCTTGTATCCGTTGCGCTCGCCCCATCTGCTGTACATTCGCATAAGCATAGCGCTCCAGTCATTTGCCTCCGTGCCTCCGGCACCGGAGTTTATGGTAAGGACGGCACCCAGGTTGTCGCCTTCACCGCCAAGCATATTCTTCAGTTCGAGGTCCTCGACTTTCGCAATGGCATCCGCGAAAGCCTTGTCGATGTCCTCCCCTTCCGGGTCAAGTTCCATCAGGACATCCACATCGTCGGCCGCCTGTGCCAATGCATCGTAGGCGGTGACCCACACCTTCACCGAATTAAGTTTCTTGAGGAATGCCTCCGCAGCCTTCGGATCGTCCCAGAATCCTGGGGCCTGACTCTCCTTTGTCTTCTGCTCAACCTCGGCACGCCTGGCGTCGATGTTCAGGCATCGCGCAAGCGTATCGACTCTCAGTCGCAAATCCTTAATCTGTTCCTGGGTAATCATCTATATCAATTCGAATAACTGTTTTAATGTCTTGTCGCTGCCAGATGCAAGAAGCTCGGTTCCCGGGTTCGGATTAGTCTCCGCAATCCCTTTCTCACGCATCACTTCAAGCAGATGTCTTGCTACGGCCGGTGCCGGATCGATGAAGCGGACTTCCTGGTTTGCACCGAGCCGCGGCGTCAGCGCCGCAACCTTCTGCATCGCAGGCAGAAGGAATGGATAATGGGTGCAGCCGAGCACAATCGTATCAGCGCCGGCATCCAGCAACGGGACCAGGCTTGCTCTCACCACCCTCTCCGCCTCCGGTCCCTCAAGGGTCAGGCTCTCCACAAGTTCCACGAACCCGCGACCGACGCGTTCCTCTATTCGCACGTCATCCTCGAAACGGCCCTTGGTGTTAAGATACTTCGAGGCACTGAGGGTCCCTGCGGTCGCCAGAACGCCTATCACGCCCGATCTGGTACCAAGAGCGGCCGGCTTGACCGCCGGTTCCATCCCGATGAACGGGATGTCATACTCTTCGCGCAGCGTGGCAATCGCCGCGGCCGTTGCCGTGTTGCATGCAATCACCACCACCTCCGCACCTTTCGCGATCAGCAAATCCGTAATCGCACGCGCCCGGTCCTGGATATACCCCTGACTCTTCTCCCCGTAAGGGCAATGCGCATTGTCGGCGTAATAGACAAAACGCTCCTCCGGAAGCACTTTTCTGACTTCCTTCAGAACGGAAAGGCCTCCTGAGCCCGAATCGAAAACGCCTATCACAGCCATAACATACAAAGATAAAAAAAAGACCGCAATTTGCGGTCTGTCAATCAATACAATTGATACTTGCGGGCAAGTTTCCTGAAAGCGTCCACGTCAGCTGTCCAATAGGAGGCGATGCTTGATACTTTCATAGTACGCCCGAAGTTGGCGCTCACATAGTCGGAGCCGCAGACCTTGTTGAACATCGCAAGCCTGTCGCCGGCATCGGTGAAAGGATTTTTCTTATACAGTTCATATACCGCCTGCATTACATAGAACTGCGTCAGAGTAATGTCCGCCGCCTCATAATCCGTGTAATAGTACTGCACGCCGTGTATCAGTTTCCCGTTCAGCCTGCCTGAAATCGGCTTGTAGTGGATGGTGCGCCAGGCCACTCCCGGAAGATTGTAGCTGTCAAGCTTTGCCTTCAGCTTGTCGGCGTCCACCCATTCTTCGGCGAACGTGCCGAAAGGCATAGTGTAGCCTATGCCGATGTTCAGATAATTATACAGCTCGCCGCAAAGGCCGGCGGAAGGATAGCCGATGGCATTTTCCGGATACGGGATATTCGGGGATGGGAGCACCCACGGCAGGCCGGTATCCTCAAAGAGCATATCACGTGTCCAGCCCTCCATAGGTATGACCGTCAGTTTGCATTTCAACGGCGCTGCCTTGCCGTTCTGGCCGCAGTTAAGCCCCTCCTCGTTGATCAGCATAGCCAGCTCGCCAACCGTAAGGCCGTACACGTACGGAATCTTGTACTGGCTGACAAATGAATGGAATCCGTCCCGCACCAGCGGCCCTTCGACCTTCAGGCCGCCCAACGGATTCGGACGGTCGAGCACCATCACCGGGATGCCCATCTCCGCGCAGGTGCGCATCACAAGTCCCAAGGTGGAGATGAAAGTATATGAGCGCGTGCCGACATCCTGGATGTCATAGACCATAATATCGACACCTTTCAGCATCTCCTTCGTCGGCTGTCTGGTGGAACCATAGAGAGAATGCACCGGCAAGCCCGTATGGTCGTCCTTTCCGGACTCAACCTTCCCTCCGGCATAGATGTCGCCGCGCACTCCGTGTTCCGGCGCATACAGCGCCACCAGGTTAACTCCCGGGGCTTCCGCAAGTATGTCAATGGTCGAGCGAAGGTCACAGTCAACTCCGCTGGGGTTGGTCACCAGCCCCACACGCTTGCCCTGCAAGCCTTCGAAGCCGCAGTCGCGGAGAACTTCGATGCCGGGACGCACCTGTGCGCACATAAGGACCGGCATCAATGCCGCAATCGCCAAAAGCAGAACTCTACGCATCTTCTTTCAATATTTTGTTTCTAGCAATAACCACTGCACCAACCGTGCCGAGACATGAAACCATCACGATCGTGAAGAATCCGACATAGCCCACGGCCTGCTGGATATAGCCGGCTACAAGTGCCGGAAGTTTCATCGACAGCCACATGAACGCCGTACAGATCGCATAATGCGAAGTCTTCAGCGGGCCATCCACGAACTGCATCATAAAAAGCGTATAGGCCGTGAATCCGAAACCGTACCCAAATTGGTCAAGGACGATATAACCACCTATCACCCAAACACTTTCAGGTCGTGTCACAGCCATTATCAGATAAACCGCACAAGGCAGCGCGAGCGCCAGGGCCATGGGCCACATCACACGGCGGAGTCCCTTGCGCGAAGCGTACACTCCGCCGAGGATTCCACCCAGCAGCAGTGCCACAACGCCGAACGTGCCGTACACCAGACCATACATCTCGGTCCCCGCGGCCAGTCCGCCAACCTCAGCCCCGTCCTTGAAGAAAGGATAAAGCAGATTCAGCGACAGAGCCTCAGGCAAACGATACAGCAGCATGAAAGCTATCGCCCACCACACGCCCGTTTTCATGAAGAAAGTGCGGAACGACTCGCCGAACTCGGCAAATATCTGCTGCGCAGTACGCTTGTCGCGCTTGTCTTCATCATCTGCGGGTCTTGGCATGCAGAAAATATGATAAACCGCAATGATGGCAATGATGACGGCGCAGCCGGCAAGCACCAGCGACCAGGCACGCGGCACGTCTCCGCTGCGTTTCTGAAGCCAGCCCGCAAGCATCACCACCAGACCCTGGCCAAGTACAAGGCCGCCGCGGTAAAAAGTGTTGCGGATGCCGACGAAGGATGACTGGCGCTGACGGTCAAGCGCCAGCATATAGTACCCGTCGGCCGAAATGTCGTGGGTGGCCGACGCGAATGCGACTATCGTGAAAAGGATAAGCAGCAGTGTCATGCTGCAGAACGGCAGCAGAATGGCCGTCAGGGCCACGACGATTGCCATCAGCGTCTGGGTGAGCAGTATCCACCACCGCTTGCTGCGGAATATGTCCATGAATGGGCTCCAGAGCGGCTTTATAAGCCACGGAAGGCTGATAAGCGTGGTCAACGGACCCAACGTGCCATTGTCCACACCCATATCCTTGAAGACAGCCAGAGCCACAGTGTTCACGATGGCGTACGGCAGGCCCTCAAGCAGATACAGTGTGGGTACCCATGTCCAGGGATTCCTATTTTTCAATTTCTGCACCAGGATAATAGTGGTTAAGGATTTGACGGTATGAATAGCCTTCGGATGCCATCACGGCCGCGCCTATCTGGCACAGGCCAACCCCGTGTCCCCAGCCCTTGCCTTTCAGCACGAAACAGTCCCCTTCAACGGTGACTGTAAAAGCGGAGCTTTTGAGGTGGGAGTCACTGAGAGCGCGACGTATCTTCAGTTCTTTTCCTATGGTTTCAGTGTGTCTGGTTCCTACAATCCTAAGATACTTTATACGTCCGGAAGGGCCTGTCTCCACAGGCTCAAGCGATTGGATCTCACCGAAATCGATTCCGGTTCTGGACTTCACGAGTTCGGAGAGTTCCCGTCTGGTATACTTCACCGTCCAGTCATGGAAGTCACGGGTCTCGGTATCGTAGTCGTTCAGCACGGTAGCAAGGATCTCCTTGTTCTCGCAATCGCAGAACGGGTCGTCCACCACCGCCAGGTACGGGTAGTCCTTATCCTCCCAGCAGGTACTGAAAAGTTCTGTCCTGCCGCCGCAGCACTTCGAGTAGCGCGTGTCACATAGTTCCCCTTCATAGCGCAGGACTTCGCCCCAGGTTTCGTCGATGGCGCGCCGCACGTTGTTGCCTGCGGCCATCGTAAGCCCCTGGTAGCGCTGGCAATGGTCATCCGCACATACGTCGAATATGCCGTGTATCTTCAGGTTTGCCAGAAGCCAGCTGCGCGAAATGACCGCGTGTGCCTTCAGGCTTTCCAGCGGGCAGGTGGACTTCATCTCGGAGGAGATGACGCTGAGGAGATAGTTCTCCATCCCTATATGGTTGATGGCAACTATCTTGTCGCCGTCAACGATGAACTTCAGGCCGCCGGCGAACTTGAGCGTACGTTTCTGCTGCCAGTGGAAGTCTATGCCGATGACGACGTCGTGGAGTATGAAGGACGGCTCGGCGAACAGCGTCGAGCGCGTGCGCGAGTCAAAGAAAAGCTCGTCGTAGAGCATTCCGTTGTATGCTATGCGGCCGTCGCACCAGCGGACCTTCTGCGGGCCGGCACCGTCCGAGACAATCTCAAAAGTGATTTCATCGGCGGTGAGCAGGCCGACGTCAATCTTCGGCTGGGTACGGGTCAGGCGCCATTCTATCATCCGCTGCTGCTCATCTGAAATCGCGACCTCGGAGAGCATCTCTTCGAGTTGCGCCTCAGTGACCTTGTCGAAATCCTCACGGAAAGGGGCGACGAACATTCCGGCCATATCAGCCGCTCCCGGACTGATTGTCAGGTGGTCGGGGCCGTCGGAGTAGTAGTGATGCGAACGTATCCTGTCACGCATCACGACAAAGGTGCGGTACTCCGCGCCTTTGACGTATGCGAACAGATTGAATTTCGGTTCTTCAGGGTTATCCTCACATTCCACGCAGTCAAGCAGCTGATAGAATAGCTTGGCGAGGGATTTTGACGTCAATGCCTTGAGGGCGTAAACGCCGTTGCAGAAGCCGTTGAAACGGTAGAGAGTTGCGTCCTTGACTTTGCCGAGGGGCTCGCCGGGATTGTCCAGGAATGCGTCAACCGCCTCTTCCAGAGGCATCAGGTGACGAGGCGCCGCCTGGAAATGCAGGTGGTCCGGAGCGGAAGCGCCGCTGCCGGGGCCGTTGTAAAATACCGTATAGTCCTGATACTGCTGGGCAAAATCCAGCATATCAGGGAAATGGTGCCATATGGCCTGCGGCAGATGTTTGTCGCGGACGATGACAAGATGGGCCGGAAAGATCGGATAAGGGTTGACCTGGATGTTGTAACCGCGGCCCTTCCGGCCCTCGAATTTCAGGTGGAACTGCTCCGGAGGGCGGTTTCCGTCGCAGAGGAAACATTTGCGTGCGGCTATGGCCTCAGGATCGGTGTTGGCAGTCGAAGACGCGACCCGTTCCGGGTTGAACTGGACAAGACATTCGAGACCGCCCACCTTCACGGGCCTGGTCTTTATTTTCTTGAGTGCGCGGAAATTTGCGGCGGCGAGAGGCCACACGCTCAACTGGTCTTTTATGAATTTTTGTATGTCGTGAATCACAGCAGTGACAACAGATAATCCTTGACTTTTATATATTCGCTCTCGAAGTTCGGAGTAAAAACACCCTTCCCTATCCTTGATTCGATTTCATCCATGCTCCACCAGCGGCCTTCCACAACCTCGTCATTGTCCGGTTTGAGCTCGAAATTGCCGACAGCGGCGAAGACATAGATCAGTTCCCGCTCTATCCTGGATTCGAAAACGTATGTTCCATACTGGTATGGATTGAAATTGAGGAAGCCCAATT
Source organism: Bacteroidia bacterium (assembly GCA_030537315.1). Classification (GTDB taxonomy): domain Bacteria; phylum Bacteroidota; class Bacteroidia; order Bacteroidales; family UBA932; genus Cryptobacteroides. The sequence continues at coordinate 682 of JAUNNZ010000015.1, read as the reverse complement.
CTTCTCCAGCCTCGCGGAACAGAGACTCTATGATGGTTTCGCCATACGTGACATGACCTCCGACGGCAGTATCCCAGCGGAGGGGGAAAATCTTTTTATGGGGCCCTCTTTTCTGAAGATAGATCTGCCCGTCACGATTGATTATGTGAAGGTGTATGACAGGGTGAAGCACCTTGGAACCGTTGTGGCAATAATTTCTCGGTGCCTGCGCAGTCACTGAGCCGCTCTCTTCTACGATAGGCAGCATCTCCGATGCCCTGGACAGCTTGGCGCCTCTGATGACCGGGGCCGGTCCGGCGGGGTAAGTCAAGTCAAGCATCAGTAATTGATAATTCTTAATTCTTCAGGGGTATAGAGAAGTGAATCGATGAAGTCAGGTGCCACCACAGCGAGGATCATAAATACTGCAGCCGCCACGAAAGCGATGCCGATAAGCACCAGAAGGAATACCCAGAAATTGAATTTCTTTCCGGTGGCAGGCTCTTCGTCTTCCTCTGAGACGGTTTTTGGGGCAACTGCGGCTGGGACGGTAATTTCTTCCTCTATGATTTCCGGCTCCGGAACAGAAACAGGTTCAGGTTCAGGCTCTGGCTCAGGTTCAGGTTGAGGTTGAGCGGCAGGCTCGGGCTGAACTGCAGGCTCGGGCTGGACTGCAGGCTCCGGTTCACCTTCAATGATATTT
>JAUNNZ010000041.1 GCA_030537315.1 Bacteroidia bacterium | reverse complement strand
ACCTTGAAGCATATGTTTATGTCAGATTATGCCACGGAAGTTTGCAAGTGTCCCACCAATATCTTTTCCAGGCTCGGCGTATTAATGCCGTCAATGTCTATCAGCGGAGATTCGGAAATCAGCGGCTTTACTATAACGCAAGAGTTTCCGGAAGCATAGAGCAAATAATTCTTTTCCGTCGGTTTCAGCAATACTCTCCTTGTGGAAAGATTGTTTATATCATTAAATACCGGCTCCATAGCTATCCTTTCTGTCTCGAGTATGATAACATCCAGACTCGGAACGTGGTGCATCAATGGAGAAACGGCATTGGCATTCCAAATACAGAATTTGGTATATGGATACAGCTCTTTGAGAGAATGATATAAACCTGAAATCTCATCACTCAGCTTGACGGAATATTTCACCTTATTGTCGGCGCCCGTTCTATACTCGCCGTTCTTTGTCCTTGATAGTATTCCTTGTTTGATAAGCCTGCGCAATGTGATATCAATACTCGCCTGCGAGGATGAAGGGTATTGTTCTCCTATCCAGCGCAACAAATCCCTTCTCTCAAACTTGCCAGCTTGAGAGCTTGAGAACTGAAGTATTTTTTCTCCATTTGTCATTTGGCGCAAATATAGAACATTTTTGGCAATAATAACAAATATTGCCGTATTTGTTCTAATTTTTATAACGAATCACTGCAATATATGTTTTCACTGTGATCTATCATAATCAATGTGTTCTGCAAACTTTCTGATCTTTGGATTTTGGACTGTCTGGTATTGTCATCTCAAGGACTCCCAAATCAATCTGCTTCTTCGTAAGATATCGATAGATACTTTTCAGCCTCCTGATGGTTACTTTCCTTGGACTAGAAACTATGAACTCAAACTTGAACTCATCTTTCTCGAATTTGGCATCCGGGCACTTCTCCTGCACTCTGGTTATGCCACTGCCTGCAATAATCGGTCTTCTTGGTGCATTATCTTAGTGCATTTCAGAATCTTCTTGGTGCAATTGTTTTGCGCATCTTGGTGCATTTCATGTCTTCTTGGATAGTTCTTATATAGTAAATTTACATAGTCATTTACATAGTCATCCACGTTCTTCAGTTGCACTTCCTGCACACCACATCTATTCTCCAAAACAGGCTCATTCCACATGGCAATCTTCCGGGCGTTCAAAATCAGTCATCCAGCAACTTTACCACATCGGTTTTAATCTCCTTGTCGATTTCGCGGTAGCGGGAGAAGGCGCGTGAGCCCTCGATGGTCAATAGCCTATCAATAAGTAAGTTACCGCCTCGAATCCCACCGGTGGTGTTTCATCGAGTGTGTCAGGAGCCGGTCTCACGCACCGGTGTATTTCCGGCACACGTAGAAGCCTGCGCCTATCCAGATCAGCAGCAACCACCCCAGGGCTGCAGCGATAGGCCAGAATTTCAAGAGGATTTCCATATTGATAACAAACCTGTCTTTTCGTTGTTAGAATTTATTATTCCAGTTCAATGATCTTTGAAGCATCAAAATGCAGATGCTCGTCATGAAACACATAACCAAGCTGGTTTGAGACACACAATGTTTTGCCTATACCGACATCAACATTATAGTGCGAATGACCATAAATCCATACATCAATTCCACTTCGCTCTATATAATCTGCCAGTTCGACCGTAAATGCACCGTTGATTTTGCTGTCAGCATATTTCGGACATAACATTCTAAAGGACGGAACGTGATGAGTCACAACTATTTTTTTAGCCGCCCGGCTATTTGAAACGCTGTCTTTGATGAATTGAAGGCACCGGGAATGTTCTTTGTTGAAATCGGCAAAAGTCATAATCTCACCATTGTAGAGAATTCGATGGAAATCGGTTACTGCACGTTCGGTATATGAAGCCTCCGACAGTGGGATATGTGACCAAAGAGTGGATATGATGAAATCGGTGTCTCCAATGTTTACAACACCGTTATAATAACTTTTGACATTTCTCCTTATATCAAGACAGTATCCATCAGGCAATGTCGCAACGTCATAGTATTTGTAAAACTCGTGATTACCCATACAGGCAATTACTTGTTCATAATTGTCCGATGCCCAATCCCAGAATGGGTGAACTGTATAATTTTCATCGCCCAGATAGCCGATATCTCCGGCCAGTACCAGAACGTCACCGACCGGCTTCAGTGGATTATCTTTGAGGTATCTCCAATTATCCGAGAACTCAAGATGGAGGTCAGAAGCATATTGAATTTTCATTTCTTCACAAAAAGCCTGTCGAGAATATCCAAAAGCGATTCGGCGAAATCCACCGACTGATCAAGAGATGCGGCAAGAGCAGAGCCCAGTTCCTGCCAGTCTCCACGAATAGATGATACAAACTCGTGAATACAATCGACGATTGAATCCGGTGCCTGGACCTCTTCATTTTCCATAATTGCAACACTCTTCAGAACATCCGAACGATGCTTTTTTATATCCTTGGAATTGACGTGCCTGCCATCTGCTTTGTCCTGCAACAGGTTTAGATATGCACGGGCTTTCAATGCAACAAGGGAGGCGGAGTCCGCATGCCTGACGCCGCGGTCTATGCTACTGTGCTCAAGTGTGAAATAGTAGAAGTCATCATCCATTATAATGGAGCTGAGACTTGAAACATCTTCATCAATAGGAATCGGCTCAATCTTAAGGCCTTTCGGTTCACCCAGCATATCTGGATGTCTTGATAGGATTTCTATCATTTCCGGGTATCCGGGGTTTCCATCAACAAACCTGTACATTTCATATTTGGCCGGTTCTCCTTCTGTCGTTTTTCTCTTTTCGGGCCGATAGCCGGCCTCTTGCACAAAGCGCCAGAAACGGGTGCCGAATTCCGGAGTCATCTTCTCCACTACAACAATCATATCAATGTCGTGTGTTGCTCTGGGACGGACAGCGGTCCCTGTCATTGTTATCTCACACGCCGTTCCTCCTATGATAACGTAGTTGTCTGAGAACTCGGCAAAAGCTTCCTGAAATTTTTCTAACCCTTCCATATCATTCTGTCAATTAAATATTCAACTTCCCCCTCGACTCTTGGGTCATGGTCGTCACGCAACGAAACAATTACAGATAGCGGATCCGCCCAGGATACAGGCTCAGCAGCTTTTGATACCGGAGGATATTTCCACACCTCAATCCTTATCGGTCCATCAAATTCATTGCAATGCACCATCGAATCCGACCTCTGCAGAGCTTTGTACTGATTGGCGGTAACCATTATCTGCCTGTCATCATCTTTGTTCAGGCTGCTATAATGCGCCAATGCGTTTATACCGCAAACCGGATAATCGCCTTCAGCTTTCAACTCATCACAAAACACTATACTGTTGACTGGATTTATCAGATAATTCTGAGCTACATCCCATAATTCACGTCCTTTTGCGTCAAACACAACATTCTTGTTCTTCCCATTACCCGACACTTTCCGGCAAAGCCCCAAATCTGAAAGGCAGGTAAGGGCCAAAGCCACACTTTCATATGAATAGGGCATTTTTTCAGCCATATCCCTTGCCGACAACCATTCAAGGCTTTCCACTTGAAGATGATAAAACAGAATATACTGCGCAGATGGAGTCAGGCGTTTGGCATAAGCCGATTTGCGGATTCTTTCATTGGCGACAATCATCGGCAGATTGGCAAAGTTATCAGATATGACGAAGAATACATTCTTGTCAATCAGCCTCTGACGTTCATATGCAGGGCAAGGCATGAGGATGAATACTACCGGTAGATTTAATACGCTTCCGATTCTTGCGTCGGCAAGTGCAAGGTCTTTTGGTGTTGGTTTCCGTCCTTGCGGAACAAGGAATGCCATCTCAAGCCCACGGTACTCTCCGTCATAGAATTCGTATGACAGCGTATCTCCAACAGAAATGCCTTTCAATTGCCCTTTTCCTCTCTTTGATAGTTGTATCCTGGAGCCTAATATACTGATTTCTCTTAACATTGTAATATTTTCTGCTTCGTTTTAATTATACCTTAAAACAATGCAAATTTATATAATTATCTTCAATCGTCCAAAAGTTTCACCACATTGGTTTTGATCTCCTTGTCGATCTCGCGGTAGCGGGAGAAGGCGCGGGAGCCCTCGACGTGGCCGGAGAGGGAGGCGACGATATTCGGGTCCTGGACTTTCTTGTAGAGATTGCCGATGAAGGTGCGGCGGGCCATATGGCTGGCGGCCACCTCGCAAATCGGCTTCTTATCCTCCTTCCCTGTAAGCGGGTCGATGATTGTCACCATCCTGTCGATGCCGACGATTCGCAGCACTTCGCGGATGCGCTCGTTGTACTGCTGCGCAGGGATGAACGGCAGAAGGCGTCCGTCAGAAAGTTTGCTGTACTTGCGGAGAATGGCTTTGGCCGTCTCGTTGAGCGGCACTACTACGGTGCGACCGTTCTCTCTGATTGTCTTGGTCGGGATATATTCGATGGTGCCGTTGACCACATCGCGCCGCGTGAGTCGTAGAAGGTCGCTGACGCGGCAGCCGATGTTGCACTGAAATACGAACACGTCCCTCTGTTCCTCCAGTTCCCTGGCCAGCGCCTTGTTCTGCGGCGCCCGCTCGTCATTCTTGAAATCGAAGTGATATATCCGCTGCATCTCATCCTTTGTGAGGTACACCGGAGTGCCGTAATTCTCCTTCGGCATGTTGTAGTCCTTGAAAGGAGAGCGGTCGATGTGCCCGGTGAGTTCCAGCCAGTTGTAGAATGCACGGATCTTCTTCATCAGGTCGGACATTGTGTTCTCCCCACGTGCATGCGGCGGAGTCTTCTTGTCCGGAATGGCCTCATATATTTCGGGATACTGCTCGTAGTAGAGGTGCTCGTTGCGCAGGAATGCCGTCAGATCGTCAAGCACCCTCTTGTCGGTCTTGCGCACATCGAAGCGGCGAAATCCCGGAGTGGTTTTCAGCTTGAACATCTCATAGCGGAGCATGGCCCGCTTGATTACCATATACTGCTTGCGCCTGCTTTCAGCCCGCTCCTTGGAATTCACGAAGTCATCGAACAAAGCTGCGACATCCTCGGCAGGATCCACATCGGCCTGCCGCTCTTCTTCGGCCTGGGTCTGATAGTAGGTGGCCAGGACAGATTCCAACCAAGAAGCGTCGATGCCGTCCTTGTCCTCACAGGAATAGAAACTGTTGGAGATGTACTCCTCGAGGGCGACCTGCTCGCGGTTGAAGGTCTGGCGCAATTCGTCCGGAAGACGCATCTTGGTCTTCAGCTTGTGAGTCTTGTCATCCCAGTATTCCGGGTTGACGGTAAGGCGCGTCACCTGCTTGATATCGGTGCTTCCATTTCGGAATCTGACATAGAGCGGAAGCTCGGAATTCCGGCCCTTTCCCGGGCGCAAAAACAGTGTAAGTTTCATACCGCAAAGATACTTCTTTTTCGGAGGATTCAAATAAATTTGTTCCCAATTTGTTCCCAAATCTCGAAAATTGACGCTTTGCGATTACGGTAATTTACGAGCCCGAAATTTCAAAAATAATCTTTGTAATATATTTATTTACAATGCTTTATAAATACGTCATTTATTTCGATTCTTTCCTTTCGATTACTGGCGTTTACAGGCCATTTTGAATCCTGTTGGAGTCACAAAGAAAGTCAAGCGTTTGCTTGGCTTTCTTTGCTTTCTGGAAAGGAAATTTGTGTAATTTTGTCCTGTGATTCAACAATTGATTGCCATTATGACCGGAAGTCCCTCAAAATCCTTTATCCTTGCGCTCTGCCTCTTCTCCCTGGCGGCCTGCAATCAGGCGGAAAGCGATTCTGCGGAAAAAGAGACAATGTTTCAGGTTGCCACCCTGCAGTCGCTGATGGTGGGCAATTATGACGGCTTCGTAAGTATTGGAGAGTTGAAGCGGCACGGTGATGTCGGACTAGGGACGTTCGAAAGGGTGAACGGTGAAATGATTGTCCTGGACGGTCACGTGTACCAGGCCCTGGGAGACGGGAGCGTCAGGATTGCCGATGACGGAGACACCACCCCATTCTCGACGGTGACATGGTTTGAAGCCGATATCACGGACGAGCTTAATCCGTTTGAAAACGTATCCGCGCTTGAGCGCCAGCTGGACAGCATCGTGTACGGCAATGGCCGGAATTTCATCTATGCCCTGCGCCTTGACATTGACGCATGCGACGTGACATTCCGCTCCGAGCTGCCTATGGAAAAGCCATACGGCCCGCTGTCGGAAGTGCTTCCGGACAAGCAGAGGTCATTCAGTTGCAGGAACACTGGCGGCACTGTAGTGGCCGTATATTTCCCGTCATTCTTCTCCGGCCAGAACACACCGGGATGGCATTTCCACTTCATTTCCAGCGACAGGAGCCAGGGCGGGCATATGCTGGAGATTTCCTCCATCGGAAAATCCACGGCCCGGCTGGATGCGACACCGTATTTCAACCTCTACCTTCCCGCGGAAAACACGTTCAGCCGTCGCGACCTGTCAGGTGACATGTCGGAAGACATCGAGAAGGTGGAACATTCCAATTAATGGAAGGAAAACTCAATCCTTGATTTTCAGCGCCGCAAGAAGGGCTTCAGCATCATCGCAGATCACATCCGCACCGGCCAGGTCCTCACGGGGGCGGAAACCCCAGGATACGGCAACGCTGCGGACGCCTGCGTTGCGGGCGGTGGCGACGTCGGTCGCGGAGTCACCGACCATCGTGGTCGAGGCGGCGTCCACGCCGGCTTTCTGCATCAGAAGATTCACAACCGCGGCATCCGGTTTCAGAGGGCAGCCGGGACGGTTGCCCAGCACGCCGACAAAATTGATATCCGGAAAGAATCCGGCGATCAGCGCCTCGGCGCCGGCCTGTACCTTGTTGCTTGCCACCGCAAGCAGATATCCCCTGCCCTGCAGTTCGGAAAGCAGTCCCGGCATTCCGGGATACGGAACGGTGTATTTGTCGATATGTGAAAGATAATAGTCGAGGAACTCCGCCAGCGCAGCGTCTATGAAATCGTCGCTGCGGCGGTCTTCCGGCAGGGCAGACTTTATCAGGTTGCGCATTCCCCGGCCCACGAAGGTCTCGAACTCCGCATGCGTGTGCGTCGGCAGCGCATGCGCCTCCAGCACGTGGTTCGCGGCCTCGCTGAGGTCACCTATGGTGTTCAGCAAAGTGCCGTCGAGGTCGAATATCACCAGTTTCTTCATATCGTATGCAAAAATAGAAAAAACTCAGCGCACTTCTATCAGGTCGCGTATTCCTTCCAGCCTCTCCTCGTCAAATCTCGGGATATCCATAAGCTGGTCCACGGAAGTGTATCCTCCGACCTTCTCCCGATAGCTCACCATCTGCGAAGCGAAATACGGGCCGATTCCCGGCAATGCGTCGAACGCCGCGGAATCGGCGGAGTTGATATCCAGCAGAGGTATGTCGATATACGGTTCCAGCCGCGCAAACACTGAATCTGCGACCACGAATGACTTCGCGAAATCCGATTTGCGGCGGAAGCGGCCGCCCTTCAGGCGGTAGTTGACGATGGCCTGTGCCTGCTTTTCGCTGAAGCCCAGGCGCTGCAGGTCCGCAAGACCCGCCGTATTCGGGTTGAAGCGGAAACTTTCCACCTTCCTGCGCTCCCGCCTGACCTCCTTCACGATTTCCGAGTGCACGGCATCCCGATGTTCGACGGCGACAGCCTTCCCGGCAGCAGCCGGCATCTCCACCGGCCTTTCTACATACACATACACCGTGTCGGGCGCATCGCGGTTCGCCTCGATGCGCAGTACGGCCGCCCGATGGACAAAAAGCGCCACCTGGAAGCCCAGAATCATGAATGTGAGTGCAATCGCCCCAACCTTGAAAACAGCGGAGCTATTCTTCTGATCCGTCCCCTTCGCCACAATCACTCTCCTCCTTGTATTTGTTCTTATGCTCATGGTGAGCCTCGACAGGTGCGCCGGCGACAACCAGCACTATCTCACCCTTGGGCTCAACCTCACGGAAATGCTCAAGCACCTCGGCAAGCGTTCCCCTGCAATGCTCCTCGTGCACCTTTGAAATCTCACGTGCGACAGAGCATTCGCGCTGCGGGCCGAAGGCCGCGGCCATCTGCTCGAGCGTCTTGACAAGACGCCTCGGCGACTCATAGAACACCATCGTGCGCTGTTCCGAAGCAAGTTCGGACAGGATGGTCTGGCGGCCTTTCTTCTGTGGCAGGAACCCTTCGAAGCAGAAGCGGTCGCAAGGCAGTCCGGAAGACACTATGGCAGGGATGCAGGCTGTTGCGCCCGGAAGGGTCTGGACCTCGATCCCCTCTGCCGCGCAAGTGCGCGCAAGAAGGAATCCCGGGTCTGAGATCCCGGGCGTGCCGGCGTCGCTCACAAGCGCGACGCTCTCGCCGGCCAGAATCCTGTCGCGTATCATCCCGGCAGTCTGGTGCTCATTGAATTTGTGGTGGGAAAGGAGCTTTCCCTTTATTTCAAAATGCTGCAGAAGCACACCGGTGGTGCGAGTGTCCTCAGCCAGAATGAGATCGGCCTCACGCAACACCCTCACAGCCCTGAAAGTCATGTCTTCAAGGTTGCCCACCGGGGTTGGAACTATGAATAAAATTCCTTTTCTTTGCATACTCCAACCACAAATCTACACAATGTTTTCAGAAAATCATAAAAAAGGCTGCATCGAAGTCGTATGCGGCTCAATGTTCTCCGGCAAGACGGAAGAGCTCATCCGCAGACTCCGCCGCGCACAGTTCGCGAACCAGAAGATAGCCATATTCAAACCGCAGATAGACACACGATATTCCGACATGGAAGTAGTCTCACACGACTTCCACAAGATCACCTCCACACCTATCAAGGTCCCTATGGAGATGCTCGACGTAGGCCCTGAAATCGAAGTCGTCGGCATCGATGAGGCCCAGTTCTTCGACTACACCCTCGTCGAAGCCTGCCAGCAGCTCGCAAACCGCGGCATCCGCGTAATTGCCGCCGGCCTTGACACGGACTACCTCGGAAAGCCTTTCGGCCCTATGCCTCTCCTCATGGCCGTGGCCGAGGATGTCCAGAAGGTCCACGCCATCTGCGTGAAATGCGGCAATCTCGCCAACCACTCGCACCGCCTTTCCAAGAGCAAGGAACTCGTGGTACTCGGAGAAAAGGACACTTACGAACCTCTCTGCCGCGATTGTTTCAACAAAGCCATAGCCTCGGAGAAGTAATATTTAGAAATTTGGGGATTTTTGCTACATTTGCGATTGGAAAAGTACTATCGCATGGCAAATCTTTCTAAAGAAAGCTTAAGCACCGGTTCCTGCGTGCTGCTCATAGTCGGGGCTTGCGTCGGAAGCGCGATCTTTTCAATCTCAGGCATCACCATCGAGCAGGCCGGACCTGCAGCGATACTCAGCTGGCTTCTGTCAGCGGGAGTATACGGTCTCTATGGCTTCATCATTACAAAGCTGGCCCTCCAGTATCCTCGTTCCGGCGGTGTCTATGTATTCCCGCGCAGAGCCATAGGAGGCCGCGGCGGCCGTTTCATAGGATATCTCAGCGCCTGGGGATACATCATATCCAACCTTATTGCGATAGCATTTTCAGCGATATTCCTGGGGCATTACCTGCTGGCTGGCTTCCCCAACCTCACCCTGCTCGGCACGGTGCCTATGATTTCGCTTGCCATTGCCGTAGTGATACTTCTTCTCAAACCGTCCCTTTCCAACACGGTCCAGGATGTTATGATATTCTGTATGATTGCCTTCATAGCCTTCTACAGCATCACGGCATTTATGGGAGACGGATTTGACGTCGAGAATTTCAGAAATTTCTTCACCAGTGGCTCCAAGGGGGCGACCGGGTTCATCAGCGCAGTGCCTCTCGCGATGGTGGCTTACGGCGGAAGCGTCGTGGTGGCCTTTCTCGCAGCCGAGGTCAAGGATCCCAAAAAGACAATGACCAGATCCCTGATGTTCGGGCTTCTGGCGGTCGCCGGAATCTATATCCTCCTTATCGCTGCGATAATCGGCACACTGCCTCTCCAGACGCTGCGTTCAGATGAAAACATACTCTACATACCCGTTTTTGCGACAATCACCCACGGCGGTCTTTCCAATTTCCCGTGGCTCATAAAGATCGTGTCATTATGCGGTGCGCTTGCGCTCTTCACGACAATTCTCGCCCTGCTGAGAATCAATGCGCGCGCGTTGCAGATGATGTCCGCAGAGGGCTTGTTCCCAAGGTTCTTCCTGCGCGAGAACAAGGGCAATGAACCGTGGGTGTCCATCGTCACGATGGCCATAGCCGCTACTATCCTGTGCCACCTTCCCCGCCAGACCGAGCTGATGATAACGCTGGGTGCAGTGCTGAACATCATAACAATGACCATCAGCTGTCTCTCCCTCATATTCGCAAAAGAGAAGAGAATGGTTCTCCCGTTGATTGCCATCGCAATCCTTTGGGTATGTTTCATCCCGGATGTCATCCGCGGCAGCTGGCAGATGTGGATATTCACGCTCTGCGTATATGCCGCAGGCTGCCTCGTCTATCAGTTCGGCCGCAACAATGCCGAGAAGCGCATATCCGGCGTGGTTGTGCACGGCAAGGGGAACGGACGTCTGTTCGATATGCCTACGGCCAATCTCGAACCGTATGACGGCAGTTCGATGCCGAAGTCAGGCGTGTGGGCCACACGTGTCTTTGTCGATGGCCGCGAATACCGCGGCATCACCCACGTTGGCAACCGTCCTACCGTCGATGACTCACCCGAAGTTTCCATAGAAACCATCATCATTGACTTTAAGGAAGACATATACGACAAGGATATGAACCTGATCTTCCTGAAATACATACGACCGACCCAAAAGTTCGACTCTCTGCGCAAGCTTCGGAACCAGATCGACCGGGACATCGAGGATGCGTGGGGAAAATAAATCACCACAATAATATGAAACACCTGTTTTTGGCTATTGCAGCAATCGCAACAATGTTAACTTCCTGCAACTCACAAAAGGTTCTTATCCTTTACTACTCACAGACCGGCACGACCCAGGTTGTTGCCGAGGAACTCCAGAATCAGCTTGGCGCCGACATCGAAAGGATAGACGTCGCCGAGGCATATGACGGCGATTTCATGGCAACAGTCCAGAGGTTCAACGAGGAGCGCCAGTCAGGCTTCGTCCCTACCCTCCTCCCTCTCAAATCCAATCTTGACAAATACGACACCATCTTCATCGGATATCCTGTATGGAGCGGCACATATGCACCGGCCATCGCCGCCCTGCTCAACTCTGCAAATCTTGACGGCAAGACAGTCGTCTCCTTCTGCACATTCGGAAGCGGCGGTCTCAACACAAGCACCGCAGACCTTGTGAAGGCTCTTCCGAACAGCACCGTAAAGGAGGGCTACGGCGTCCGTGCGGCACGCCTTCACGCCGTACCTTCAGAAGTAAACCGTTTCCTCATCGAAAACGGTTATAAGGAAGGCAGCATCGAGGCGCTCCCTGAATATTCGGAGCAGGCACCGGTCACCGAAGAAGACGTTGAAATCTTCAACGCCGCCTGCTCGGACTACCAGTTCCCTCTCGGGACCCCTGTCACAGTCGGCAAGCGCAGCACTGCCGGCAGCGAGGACTATCTGTTCACCGTCAGCAGCGATTCACCGTTCGGCGGCGCAGCCTCGACATCAAGCATTTATGTCACCGTCGCCGACGGAGGCAAGCCTGAATTCACTGTAGTGGTAAGATAAATTCCCTATTTGTTACGGGGATGATGCTCAAGGACAGCCGCCTGCCAGGTGCGGCTGTCTATGTGTGTATATATCTCAGTGGTCAGGATCGACTCGTGCCCGAGCATCTCCTGCACCACGCGCAGGTCCGCCCCGTTCTCGATCAGATGTGTAGCGAAGGAATGGCGGAACGTGTGCGGGGATATTTCCTTCCGCACGCCTGCCAGAAGACTCTGCTTCTTTATCATATTGAATATGGAAACGCGGCTCAGCGGATTTCCGAACCTGTTGAGGAAAGCGATGTCGCCGTACTCCGTTGCAGACGGTGCCGGACGCACTTCCAGCCAGGCCGAGAACGCGTCTGCTGCCATCTCGCCGAGAGGCACCAGACGTTCCTTGTTGCCTTTGCCTATTACCCTGACGAATCCTTCCTCGAGATATACCTGCGATATCAGCAGACAGCAGACCTCGGAGACCCGCAGGCCGCATCCGTAAAGGACTTCAAGAATCGCCCTGTCGCGCAGTCCCTGCCAGCTGCGGAGATCGACGGAGTCCATAATTGCGGCCACCTCCTCAACCGACAGCACTGCCGGAAGATAGCGTCCAAGCTTCGGGGTATCCACCCTGTCACAGGGATTGTCTTTGCGTTCGCCCTCAAGGATCAGCCAGTCGAAATAAGAACGGAGCGAGCTCAGGAGCCGCGCCTGGGACCTCTTTGACAGGTCATTTGAGCGCGAGGCGACGTAGTCCTCGACATCGGACGTATCCGCCGAAGCGCCGTCCTTGCCGCTATTGTCAAGAAAATCGGACACATCGGCACAGTATGCGGCCACCGTGTTCGGAGACATCTGTCTCTCGACTTTCAGATAATAAGCGTATCGCTTCATATAGCAAATATACGGATTATTGCTATATTTGTACTGATGAAAAGGACCACATTATTTACACTGCTACTATTCATAGCGGCCTTGACCGGCTGTAGGAAGGAGCCTATGCCGTTCCCAAACTCTTACAAGAACGTCCTGATCATCTACTCCGCCGCATACAACAATCTCTCGGGTCCGCTTGCCACAGACATAGAATTCGAGCTCACCCAGGGCGATGTCCCCGACAAATACAGCAAGAACGCAGTCATCATTTTCTCCCACAGCGCACCTTACTCCGGGCCTTACGGCAGCGGCGGCAGCCGGTACTACAGTTCATCGGGAGACTACGAGACCAACACCGACCCGGTGCTGATAAGGCTGTACAAAGATAACGGCTCCGTCCAGCTGGACACCGTAAAACGGTATGACAGTTCATTCAACGAAATCCTGCCCAAGAATATGAACCAGGTGCTCCTGGACATCAAGACACTGTGTCCTTCAGAGCAGTATGGCCTGCTGTACACATCCCACGGTTCCGGATGGCTGCCCCCTCGGGCGCAACTCAAGCAGAATACCATCGGAATGCATTTCAACGGCAGTTCTTCCAACAAGGACGAAATGGACATACTTGATTTCCAGCAAGCCCTCCCGATGCGCTTCAACTATATCATTTTCGACGCCTGCTATATGGGGGCCGTGGAAGTGGCGTACCAGTTGAGAACCAACTGCGCATATTTCATCGGCTCCGCCACTGAAATCCCGGACGGCGGTTTCGATTACATGAATCTCACCAGAAGGGTGTTCGCGGAGGGCGGCCCCGAACTGAAGGGCATATGCGACGACTATATCGGCATCAGTTCCATGGGCGGCATCATCGCGCTTGTCGAATGCAACAAACTGGACGCCCTCGCTTCCGATGTGAAAAGGCTGGCCGAAAAATACCACAATGAACTTTACAAAATCAGTGAAGACGGCAAAAGGACGACGATCCAAAGATACTGGTGTTCTTCCGACTACAAATATTTCTATGATCTGGAGGACATCTTCCGCCACGTCGGCGCCAGCGATACCGAACTCGACCGTCTGTCCGACAGAATCGGGAATGCAGTCATATACGAAGCCCACACGGACGTTTTCACCCAGGGCTCGCTCTATTTGAAGAACTGCTGCGGACTGAGCATGTATCTGCCTTCGAACGATCAGTCCTACAACAAGGTCAACGAATACTACAAAACGCTGGATTTCAACAAGCTCACGAAATTGGTCGAGTAAAGCGTTGAATAATAAATAAATATTCCTATATTTGCGCCCGCATTATAAAACCCCGAGGGGCTTTGGTGCAATGGGTCCTGAACATGTTTCAGGATGAGTAACACATTTTAAAAGACAAAACAATGCAGCATTTCGAATTGAAAGGCCAGACCCGTCAGGTCGGCAACAAAGCCGTCATCAAGGCTTTCCGCAGAGAAGGACTCGTTCCTTGCAACCTTTATGGCAACGGTATGGAGAATGTCCTCTTCACAGTAAACGCGAAGGAACTCAGCCTCCTCACCAACACTCCGAAGTCTTTCATCGTTGACCTCAACCTTGACGGCAAGAGCTACACCGCAATCCTTCACGAACTCCAGTGGCATCCTGTAACAGACGAGTGCCTCCACGTCGACTTCCTCGCAGTTGATGAGAAGAAGCCTATCAGCATCGAGGTTCCTATCGTCATCACCGGCCATGCAATCGGTGTTCAGCAGGGTGGTAAGTTCTATCAGAACGCACGCGCCATCCGCATAAGCGGTCTTATGAAGAACCTTCTCGACGAGGTTACCGTTGATATCACAAAGCTCGGTCTCGACAAGAGGATCAAGGCTTGCGACATCAAGCTTGACAACCTCACCGTCGCTTCAGACAAGGATATGATCATCTGCGGCGTCAAGACAACCCGCAACGTATCCGCTGACGCAATCGCTGAAAGCGAAAGCGCTGAATAATACCTTCAGCCGTGTCTGAGAAGAGTTATCTGGTAGTCGGTCTGGGCAATATAGGCCCTGAGTACGCCGGCACCAGGCATAACGTCGGATTTATGATATTGGATGCCTGGGCCCAGGCATCCAATATCATTTTCACTACCGAGCGGTACGGCGACGTGGCGCTCGTCAAGAACAAGGGAAGAGAGTTCCACCTGCTCAAGCCGTCCACATATATGAACCTGAGCGGCAATGCCGTGAGGTACTGGATGCAGAGACTTGACATCCCTCTAGAGAACGTGATGGTCATCTGTGATGACCTGAACCTTCCTTTCGGCACGCTCCGCTTACGGAAAAGCGGCAGCGATGGCGGTCACAACGGCTTGAAAAACATCGAGGAACTGCTTGATACACGGGACTTTGCGCGACTCAGAATCGGAGTCGGCCACGATTTCGAAGCTGGCGGACAGGTTGATTTCGTGCTAGGGCAGCTGTCAGAGGCGCAAAAAAAGGAGCTTGACACCATAGCGGTCAAAATAGTCGAAGGCGTCAATACCTGGGCTTTCTGCGGGATTGAGAAATCAATGAATTTATTGAATGTACGTATCAGAAATGAAGAAAAATCAAACAATTAGTTGCATTTGACAAATTCTTTTTTTAACTTGCATCGGTACATTGACAGACAATCCATTTTTAACATTTAAAATATTTAAATCACATGAAAGCACTTGTAGAAAAAATCAATGCCAACATCGAGGCCTTCAAGGCAAATGCTGAGGCTCAGGTTGTAAAGGGTAACAAGGCTGCCGGCGCTCGCGCCCGCAAGGCTGCTCTTGATCTTATGAAGGACCTCAAGGAGTTCCGCAAAGCATCAGTAGAAGCTGCAAAGAAATAATATTTGTTTTTTTCAACAGATATGCAACGTTGACTGAAACGCTTGCATCTATGATGTAGGTTTAGGTTTTAGTACACGTCTAAGGGTCGGCGAGCCGCGAGGTTGCCGGCCC
>JAUNNZ010000040.1 GCA_030537315.1 Bacteroidia bacterium | reverse complement strand
CCTAACTTTCAATATTTTCAAAGAACTTTCATGAGTTTTTAGTGGACACTAATGTGCAAATATAAGAGAAAAAATAATATTTGGTTTTAGTAAAAGCATGTACTATATTTGCGCTTACTAAATAGTAAACACTTATACTATGTCAACATTTACTATCTCGGCCATCCAGCAGATCGGAGTGGGAACCGTGGATTTCAGACGATCCTGGGACTGGTATATCAAGATGTTCGGATTCGACATCAAGATCCTTGAAGACGATACGGTCGCGGAGCGTATGCTTCCATATACCGGCGGCAAGGCGCAGAAGCGCCACGCCTGCATCGCCGCCAATCTCCAGGGCGGCGGCGGACTTGAAATCTGGCAGTATTCGCAAAGGACACCGCAGCCCGCTTCCTTCAAGATATCCATAGGCGACACGGGCGTCTTCGCGGCAAAGGTTAAATGCCGCGACGTGGATGCGTTCCATCAGGAACTGTCCGCGCACTGGACAAAATGTTCCCCGGTCATGAAGGATCCGTCAGGGACACCGTGCTTCTATGTGGAGGACCTCTATGGAAACATTTTCCAGATCATTGAAAGGAAAGACATTTTCATTGAAGACCGCAAGTTCTGCGGAGGCATCGCCGGCGCAATGGTCGGCGTAAGCGATATGGAAGCTTCGATGAAGTTCTATCAAGACATTCTCGGATATGACAGGCTGCTTTCCGACGAGACCGGCACATTCAGTGACTGGTCAATGATCCCCGGCTCCGATGAAAAATACCGCCGCGTCCTCCTCGGACGGAGCGGAAACCCTGCGGGCGCATTCTCCGGCCTTCTTGGCACCAATACCATAGAGCTTGTACAGGCCCTGGAGCATAAGCCGCGCAAGATCTTCGAAGGCCGCTACTGGGGCGATCCCGGTTTCATCCAGATATGCTATGATGTGATCGGAATGGACTCTCTCAAGGAGTTCTGCGCATCGAAGGGATGCCCGTTCACCGTTGACAGCTGCCCGGACGGGGAGCGTTTCGATATGGGAGAGGCCTCCGGGCGCTTCACATATATCGAGGATCCGGACGGATCGCTCATAGAGTTCGTCGAGACCAACAAGGTGCCTGTCGCCGCCAGGCTCGGCCTTTATATAGACATGAACAAAAGAGACAAACTCAAGCAGCTCCCGAAGTTCCTGTTCAGGATGATGGGACTGGTATCAAGACAAAAATAAAACGAATATGCAAAAAGACATTTTTCAGAAGATACGCGAATCTTCTGGCGGACCTATCGGCCAGTACAGGGAAAAGGCGGACGGTTATTTCGCATTCCCGAAACTTGAAGGTGAACTCGGGCCTTATATGAGGTTCAACGGGCAGGACGTCCTCTGCTGGAGCCTTAACAACTACCTCGGACTTGCCAACCATCCTGAAATCAGGAAGGTGGATGCGGAGGCCGCGGCCAGATGGGGAATGGCTTACCCTATGGGAAGCCGAATGATGACCGGCCAGACCGCCCTTCACGAAAAGCTCGAGCGCCAGCTCGCCGCTTTCGAGAAGAAGGAGGCCGCGTTCCTATTCAACTTCGGTTACCAGGGAATCCTTTCCACGATAGATTCGCTGGTGTCCCGCCACGACGTCATCGTCTATGACGCCGAGTGCCACGCCTGCCTGCTCGACGGCATCCGCCTGCACATCGGTGAAAAATACAAGTTCAAGCACAACAACGCGGAAGACTGCGACCGCGTGCTTGCAAAGGCCACCGAGGTGGCTAACCAGAGCGGCGGCGGCATCCTCGTCATCACCGAAGGCGTCTTCGGAATGACCGGAGCCCTCGGCATCCTCGACCAGATCGTCGCCCTCAAGAAGAAATACAACTTCCGCTTCATGATCGACGACGCCCACGGCTTCGGCGTGATGGGCCCTCACGGAAGAGGCACCTCCGAGCATTTCGACGTTATGGACGGCGTCGACCTCTATATCGGCGCTTACGCGAAGTCAATGGCGACCATCGGCGGATTCGTGGCATCAGAAAAGGACATCATAACATATCTGAGATACAATATGCGCTCCCAGATGTACGCCAAGAGCCTTCCTATGCCTATAGTGGAAGGCTGCATCAAGAGGCTTGAGATAATCGACAGCCCGGAGGGCGACGAGCGCAGGGCGCACCTCTGGGAGGTGACCCGCCGCCTCCAGAAAGGCTTCCGCGACCTCGGCTACGAGATCGGACCTGCCGAGGCCTGTGTCACGCCGGTACACCTCAAATGCGGCATCAACCAGGCGACAAACATCGCGGTTGACCTGCGTGAGAACTACCACATCTTCTGCTCCATCGTGACCTACCCGGTCATCCCTCCGGGAATGCTCATCTTCCGCATCATCTCGACTGCGGCCCACAGCATAGAGGACGTGGACAGGACTCTCGCGGCATTCAAGGATATCAAGGAGCGTCTCGACAGGGGCGAATATGACAACGAAATGGCCGACAAGGCCCTCATAAAATAAGATGCAGACCGTTTGGATCACAGGGGCGTCCTCGGGTATAGGGGAAGCGTGCGCGTACAGGTATGCCGAAGGTGGATGCCGCCTCATCCTGACGTCCTCGTCGCGGCCAAGGCTGGAAAGCGTGGCCGACCGGTGCCGGCAGAAAGGCGCAAAGGACGTAAGGGTGCTTCCCTACGACCTTTGCGAGCCTGACGGCATAAAGCTTCTCGTAAGGGAAGCGTGGACCGCCTTCGGCGGGATTGACATCCTCTATTGCAACGCCGGTATCAGCCAGCGCACGTCGGTGGAGGACACTCCTATGCCTATGGTCAGGAAGATAATGGAGCTGAATTTCTTCGCGCCCGTGGCTTTGGCCGAGGCCGTACTGCCTCTGATGATATCCAACGGAGGCGGAAGGATTGCGGCCACGACATCCATCGCGGGCCGCTTCGGCTTCCCGCTGAGATGCGCGTACAGCGCGTCCAAGCACGCCCTGTACGGCTTCTTCGAGACGCTCCGCGCCGAGAATCACGGCAAGGGCATCTCCGTCACGCTTGTCTGCCCGGGGCGTGTGAGGACGAACATCTCCTTCAACGCACTGGACAAGGGCGGCGAGAGGCACGGTGTGATGGATCCCGGACAGGACGGAGGCATTTCCGCCGACAGGGCGGCAAAGAAGATCGTGCGAGCAATCAAGAGGAGGAAGAACGAAGTCCTTGTGGGGAGGGGTGAGCTGATCATGGTTTACATCAAGAGATTCTTCCCTGACCTCTGCGCCAGACTTGCCAGAAAAATAAAGCCAATGTGATGAAGAATCTGTTTGACGAGCTGAACAAGGACTACCGTTTCAGGGAGGGCTTCCACAATTGCATCAATTGCGGGACCTGCACCGCCGTGTGTCCCGCCGCAGAGTTCTACAGATATGACCCCAGGAAAATCGTCGATACCGTTCAGACAAGGGATGACGACAGAATTGAGGAACTGCTGAAGTCCGATACGATATGGTACTGCGGCGAATGCATGAGCTGCGTGACGCGCTGCCCGCGGAAGAACGGCCCCGGCCTGGTCATCATGGCCCTCCGCGAACTGAGCGTCCGGCTGGGCTACTTCACGGAGTCGGAAAAAGGCCGGCAGATGCTGCCGCTCACCCATATCATGACGGGCAACATCCTGAAATACGGGTACTGCATCCACCCCGAAACGTTCAGCTGGGAAGACCACAAGGAATCCGGCCCCGTCTGGAAATGGCATACGGAACACCTTGAGAAGAGCCTTGCGCGGCAGGGCGCCAACTATATGGGCGAAGGCCCCGGCGTCCTCAGGAAGATCCCCCAGGAGTCGCTCGACGAGCTGAAGGCCATCTTCGACGTGACCGGCGGCACCGAAAGGATACGCCTCGTCGAGGAATACTCCGAAAAGAAAGCCGCCGAGATGGGACAGACAATCCAGGAGTACGAGAAGAACGCCTTCGAGTACTGCAGCGACAAACATTTCAACCGATAGTTGAACAGACGCGAGTGACTCGCGATTGTACGAAATGATCTACGAAGGAAAACAGAGAATATGGAGTGAATACCAGAAGGATATTCCGGATGACAACTGGTACTATGTGCGCAGCTGCATACGTCAGAATTTCTTTCCGGCGAGTGAAAGGATGTTCACCGAGATAACCAGGAACGTCCTCGGGAAAGACATATACGAGACGCCGCACCACACCACCTGCGGAGGCATCGCGTACCACTGCGACACAATCCCGCAGGAGACGGCGATGACCATCGTGGCGCGCCAGTTCGCCCTCATGACGGAGGCCGGATATGAAAATTACTGCCCGAGCTGCATCACCTCTTTCGGCAATTACGCTGAGATACTCGAAACCTGGCGCGAGTTCCCTGAACTCGAGGAGAAAGTCCGCGAAAATCTGTGGAAGGCCTGCCGTCGCGAGTTCAAGAAGCCGAAGTATCTCGCTCATTCGAGCGACCTGATCTACCACTGGCGCAATGAAATTGCGACAAGGGCGAAGCACAAGCTCGTCAACGTCACGACGGGAGAGCCCCTGAAGATAGTCGAGCACATCGGCTGCCACTATGCCAAGATGTTCCCTTCCAAGGGTGTGGGCGGCGCCGAATACCCGTATGTGCTTGCCGGAATGGTCGAAAGCTGGGGAGGCCAGGTGATTGACTATCCCGAGCGCCGCCACTGCTGCGGATACGGCTTCCGCCAGTACCACGTCAAGGCGAACCGCGGATACAGCCTGTCCAACACCCACAAGAAATTCGAATCGATGGAACCCTATCGCCCCGACGCCATCATAACCAACTGCCCGGGCTGCCCTTATTTCCTTGACCGGTGGCAATATGTCATTGCGGAACAGACGGGAAAGACCTACGGCGGGAACGGCTTCGGAATCCCCGTCCTCACATACGAGGAACTCGCCGGCCTCGTCCTCGGGTATGACCCCTGGGACCTCGGCCTGCAACTCCACCAGGTGGCCATAGAACCGCTTCTGGACAAGATGGGCGTTGAATACGACCCGGCCGCGAAATACCTCGGCCTGAACCGTGAAGACATAATGCGTCCGGAGCTCCCGACATCAATAAAATGTTTCTAGAATGAATGGCAATATCGTGATAATAGGCGGCGGAATCGCCGGAATGGAGGCGGCGAAGGCGCTTCTCGCCCTCGGCCACACCCCGATACTGATCGAGGCTTCAAAGGAACTTGGAGGCCACGTCGCGTCGTGGCACAAGCTCTTCCCCGATATATCCTCCGCAAAGGACATCATCGACAGACTGCGCAATGACGTTAAGGGGGCGAACGTCTTCCTCGGGACAAATGTCATCTCATTCAACCGTCTGGCCGACGGATACAGCCTCAAGCTGAGCAACGGCATAGTCGTGAATGCGTCGGCCGTCCTGATCTCCACAGGCTTCCGTCTGTTCGACGCCACGAAAAAAGAAGAGTACGGATACGGGGTGTACGACCACGTCATCACCAATTCCGACCTCGAGGCCTGGTTCTCGGGAAAGGAGGACCCGAGGGTGCCGGAAGACGCCAGGACGGTGGGATTCGTCCACTGTGTCGGGTCCAGGGACCTCAAGGCCTGCAACGGGCAGTGTTCGAAAGTCTGCTGCGCCACGGCCATAAAACAGGCCATCGAAATCAAGGAGCGCTTCCCGTACGCGAAGGTCTATTGCTTCTATATGGACCTCCGACTGTTCGGAAAGAAATACGAGGATTTCTACGTCAACGCGCAAAGGGATTACGGCATCCAGTTCATACGGGGCCGTGTCTCGGAGGTCGGGGAGACGATCGACGGACAGCTGCAGATAAAGGCGGAAGACACCCTGTCGGGAAAGCCGCTCAAGGTCAAGCTCGACCTTCTTGTCCTTATGTCCGGAATCGTGCGCAACCAGAGCATTCAGGAGCTGTCATCAATGGCTGGTCTGGAGACCGACAGCGACGGCTTCCTCAGAAGCGTCGACAACGAATATTCAGTGGTGGAGTCCAACAGGCCCGGCATCTTTTTCGCCGGGGCCTGCACAGGCCCCAAGACGGTGCCTGAAACCATCGCCGAAGCCCGCAGCGCGGCGCTTTCCATCCATTCATATCTTGAGAGCCTATGATGGACTTCGGTTTTTCACTGAGCAAAAGCTCAACGCTTGACCTGGGTAAGGTGGACGACCTCCGCTTCGAGCAATTGTGCAGGCTGGAGCCGGGGGCGAGGGTCTGCATAGGCTGCGGCAGCTGCAGCGCGAGCTGCCCGGCGGGGATGCTGTCGGGAATGAGTGTCCGCAAGGTCCTGCTGACCTTGCAGCGCGGGCAGAGCATCAGCGAGATGCTCCAGTGCTGTATGCTTTGCGGCAAGTGTACGATGGTGTGTCCGCGCGGGATCAACACCAGGAATCTGATTCTTTCAATCTGCAAACTCTATGACTGAAAGGTTCGCCACAGGCTTTGATCCGTTCGTGATACCGTTCCTCGCAGGAATGGCATTCGTCATAGGCGTCTGCGTCATCAAGGCCGCGAGAGTGATAGGAGAGCTCGAGAAGAACGACAGGAGGAAGTTCTTCATCTCTCTGCTGAAACCTAACCTTATAATAAAGAACGTCATCGACATCATCCTTGACTGCCTGATCCACGTCAGGCTCTGGAAACGGAACCGTGTGCTCGGCTTCATGCATTCCAGCATAGCCTTCGGATGGTTCATGATCATCCTCCTCGGGCATCTGGAGGTGCTGATATACTTCCCCGGAAGGCTCAGCACCTTCTACTACCCGATTTTCTTCGATTATTTTGTCGAAGGCGGACAGCATACCCTCATATCCAAGGTGATGGACGCCTTCCTGATGCTGATCATCGCCGGAATCATCCTGGCGGTCATCAAGCGTTTCTGGTCACGTCTGTTCGGAATGAGGCGCACCACGCGCCCTACCCTGTTCAACCTGGTGGGGTTGTATTCGCTCTGGGCGATTTTCCCGCTGCGCCATATAGCGGAGCAGTGCGCCAGGGCCGGCGACCTGACCGTCGCGCCCTGGTGGGCGTATTCCATCGCGCTCTGCGTCTTCATGCTTGTCCTTCCGTTCACGCGCTACCTGCACATCCCCGCGGAAATGCTTCTTATCCTGATGCGCAACGCCGGCGTCGGCATTGACCGTCCGCACAAGGGAATGGCGCGGGTCCAGGCGGACAGTTGTCCGAACTGTGGTGTCTGCATAGACGCCTGTCCGATGAACGCCGACACGGCAAATCTGAAGAACAGCACCGTGTATCTCACCCGCCAGCTCCGACGCGGAAATGAACAAAGGGTGAGGGAGATCAGCGACAAATGTATGCTCTGCGGCAAATGCACGTCGGTGTGCCAGGTCGGCGTTGACGGCCCGAAGCTGAGGATATTGGCCAGGGCCTCCAGAAAATACAGGATCAACCAGGACTTCTCCCGCATCGCCACAGAAGAATATGATTCATTCTGGGCGTCGGGAAAGATACTGTACTTCTCCGGATGTATGAGCCAGCTTACGCCAAACATTGGCCGGAGCGTGGAGTCCATCCTGCGCAAGTCGGGCGTAAAGTACGAATGGATGGATCGCGACGGCGGCCTCTGCTGCGGCAGGCCGCTTCATACGGCGGGCCGCCTGAAAGAAGCTGCCGCACTCAGAAAGAAGAATGAGGAAATCATCAGGAAAAGCGGCGCGCACACGCTTCTTGTCAGCTGTCCGATTTGTTACAGGGAATTCTCGGAGAGCTATAATCTCGGCAGCACCAGGGTCGCTTTCTATTCAGAATATTTCCGCTGGATGCTGGAAAAAGGTCTCTTCAAGCTTGAAAAGGGCGACACCTGCTATGTCTATCACGACCCTTGTGAACTTGGGCGCGGCTGCGGAATCTACGATTCGCCGCGCACACTCATCGGAAAGGCCGCCGCGATAGCGGAGGCCCCGAAGAACCGCGCGGAGAGCGTATGCTGCGGAGGCTCGCTCGGCTCGCTGTCGCTCGATTTCGAGCACAGGGAAAAGATTACCCGCGCGTCGCTCGAGAACCTTTATGCAAGCAAGGCCGACGCCATAGCAACGGCCTGCCCTCTCTGCCTTGCGACCTACTCCAGGTACTCCGACCGTCCGGTCAAGGACCTGGCACAGATAATAGATGAACAGATAATAATGTAGCGATATGAGATTCAACAAGACAAAATACCATCTGCAGAATGTCTGCGATGGTCACGAATTCGAAGACAGAGGATGGACTCTTGCCGACCCGGAATGCAAGACACCGTCCCTTGTCAGGGCTGTGTATGAGAACAAGGCCTTCACTCCGCATCCGGAATATGACGGCATCTACAGATACGCGGACTGGATGCCGATAAAGAGGCTTCTGAAGAAGTCCTGCGCCCCTGTGACCTACAAGGCAAAAGGGATGGGGAAATTCCTCGGCCTCGACAACCTGTATATCACGTTCTCCGGCTGGAATCCCAAGATCGGAGCGAAGTTCAGGACCTGTTCCTTCAAGGAAACGGAAGCATATTCCGTACTTGCAAGACTGGACGCCGACGAAAAGAGAATCCTTGTCGTCCAGTCTGCGGGCAACACCGCCAGGGCTTTCGCCCAGGTGTGCTCGGACAACAAGATCCCTATCGTCATCTGCGTCCCGAACGACAACCTGCACGACCTCTGGTTCAGGAAGAAGCTTGACAAGTGCGTCAAGCTCGTGACAGTACCGCACGGCTGCGACTACTACGATGCCATCAGCATCGGCGAGAAGCTGGCCGAGGACCCGGGGTTCATCCTGGAAGGCGGCGCCAAGAACATCGCCCGCAGGGACGGTATGGGCACCACGCTGCTGAGCTTCGTCGAAAAGACGGGCGTGATCCCGGATGCATATTTCCAGGCGGTGGGCTCCGGAACCGGAGCGATCGCCGCGTGGGAGAACGCGTGCCGTCTTGCCGAAGACGGCCGTTTCGGCGAAAACAGAATGAAGGTTTTCGTAGGGCAGAACGCCCCGTTCACGCTTATGTATGATTCCTGGAAGGCAGGGTCAAGGGATCTGCTGCCGCTCGATCCCGATGCCGGCCGCCGTCAGGCGGAGATCATCCTGGCGAAGGTCCTTTCCAACAGGAAACCGCCGTACAGCCTCGCCGGCGGACTGTTTGACGTCCTGAAGGCGAGCGGAGGAGATGTCTTCCTCGCGGACAACAATGACATAATGTACTGGATGATGCAGTTCCGCAACCTTGAAGGCTACGAACTGCTGCCTGCCGCCTGCGTTGCCGTGGCGTCTCTGGCAAAGGCGGTGGAGGAAGGCAAAGTCGGGAAAGAGGATATGATAATGCTCAACTGTACCGGAGGCGGTACGCTGGCGGCTATGAGCAAGGGATATGTCTTCAAGGGAAGCGACCTTGAACTGAGCCCGGATCTGCCCGCCCGGGAGGTCATATCAAAAGTCAGAGCCCTGTTCTGATTCCGGAGAGGCCCCGTCAAGCATTGCCTGGTCAATCTTTTTAAGAGTTGCAAGAAAAGCCTGCAGCTCTTTTTCGTCTATCCCCTTGAGCATATCGTCAAGCATCGAAATGCCGAACTGCTTGGTCTCGTTTTTCATCGCTTCGGCCTTCGGGGTGAGGGTCACGAGGTTCGACCTCCTGTCATTCTTGTCGCGGAGACGCTGTACGAGCTGCTTCTTCTCAAGGGCATCCACCAGGTTCGTCACCGAGTTCTTGTCCTTCTGCATGGCTTCCGCTATACGGTACTGCGGCATCGGTCCCTGGTTCCACAGGATGTCAATGGTGAGGAACTGTTCCGGGGTCAGCCCGATGTTGTTCTTTTTGAGAAGGTTGGCCGTATATTGTTTGAACCTGCAGGCAACGAGATTGAGATAAACGGCGATTTCTTTTGTCAGTAGCATTTCCGATAATAGTAGTAAATATGGACTTTCACAAAGTTATACTATTTTGCGATAAGAAGCAAATGATGAGATGATTGGCAGCCATACCGGATAAAATGGTTATCTTTGCAGGCGAATTCGAAGATACAGAAGATGAAGGTACTTATTGTATGCAATAATGCTTATTATCGCGGCAACGGAATGTGCACGGCAATCCAGACCCTGCGCAGAGAACTGATCGCCGCCGGAGTGGAAGCAAGGATAATGTCCTGCGCCAACCCTGAAGAAGGCGGGGACCAGCCGGAATACCCTCTCGGGCACTTCAAGTTCCCGTTTTTCGAGAAAATCATATACTCCAACGGTTTCAGATATGCCGCTGCGGACCGGAAGGTGATGAAAGCGGCGATCGAATGGGCAGACGTAATCCACCTTGAAGAGGGCTTCCCTATCGAAGCCATCACTGCAAGGATGGCGGCAAGACTCGGCAAACCTTGCGTCGGGTCATATCATCTCCTCACGGAGAACATTATGGCCAACCTGGAGATGATGAAGGATGTCGTGTTCAACAGCATTGTCACCTTCTTCTGGCGCAAACTGGTGTACGACAAGTGCAAGGTCGTGCATTGCCCGACCCTGATGATCCAGGACTACCTGAACGCGCATCATTTCAAGGCCGAGAAGATGGTGTTCTCCAATGGCATCTCCACCGCCACCGACAGGACTTCCGCCGACAAGCCGCAGACCAACCCATACCTCATCCTTTGTACGGGACGTCTTTCAAATGAAAAGTCGCAGCGGACGCTGCTCGGTGCCATGCGCCATTCCCGCCACGCCGGAGAAATCCAGCTCGCTTTCGCCGGGAAGGGCCCGAAGGAGAAGAAGTATCGCAAGATGGCGGCGCAGCTCGTCAATGACGGAGTGCTGTCATACGAGCCTACCTTCAAATTCTATGACAGCAGGACCCTTTCTGAAATTTGCCGCAAGGCGTATCTCTACATTCACTGCGCCTGCGTGGAGGTAGAGGGTCTCTCTTGTGTGGAGGCGCTCCGCGAAGGCGCCGTTCCGGTCATTGCCAAGGGCAAGGTGACCGCGACAGCGCAGTTCGCGCTTGATGAGCGCAGCACTTTCCCTGTCGGGGACGAAAAGGCGCTTGCCGAGCGCATAGACTGGTGGATAGAGCATCCGGAAGAGAGAGAGAAGATGGGTGACGCCTATGCTGAGTCAGTGAAGAAATATGACATCGATCTCAGCACACAGTCTATGATCGATATGTACAACAAGGCTCTCGGCAAATGAGAAGAGCCTGTCGCACAGTAGCGTTTCTCGCGCTTGTCCTGTTGCTGCAGTCCTGCGCTGCAGGCAAATATGCGCTCAACTCACAATATCCGCAGGTCAACGTCAAGGGCAATCCCCAGGGAATCCTGGAGGAGGTGCTCTACCCTTCTTCAGAACCGGGAATGGTGGAGAGAAGGGCATACGTCTATCTGCCCAAGGATTATTATGAAAGCGGTGAGCGGTATCCCGTTTTTTATCTGCTGCACGGAGCGCGAGGCAATGAGTGCGTCTGGATAGAAAAGGGCAATCTGCTGCACAACATCGACAGTCTCTGCGCCAGCGGAGCGATGCTTCCGACAATAGTGGTCCTGCCGAATGCCAATCAGTACAACGATGCCGATGATTACGGCAAAGCCCGGCTCAAGAGCGCCCTCGAAGCGTTCTACGAAGTGGACGGCACCGTGGAGTCAAGATTCGTGAATGATGTCGTCGCCTCGACGGACAGCCTTTTCCGCACGATTCCGGACAAGGAGCACCGCGCACTGGCAGGGATGTCCATCGGCGCAATGCAGGCCATCCATATGTCGGCCAATTTCCCTGACGCTTTCGGTTATGTGGGGATGTTTTCCCCTATGGTCAGTTCCTTTATCAAGGCCGGCCCGGACAACGGTTTTTATAGAAAGCTGAACGACAAGCTGGCTGTGCAGTTCCAGAATCCTCCGCGGCTTTATGCCGTAATGATAGGTGCCACCGATTTCTTTGAGAACAGCATCACCGAGTGGGACCGCGAGCTAACCCGCAAGGGCTATCCTCACGAATTCCATATTGCCCCCGGAGGCCACGAATGGTACAATTGGGAGGAGTTCTGCAACCAGTTCATGCAGAGGCTCTGGAAGTGATTTTCCCTTACTTTTTTGGCATCCCGTTTGCAATTGTCAAGGAAGTTTAAGAAATTCACGACATGAAAAAGATTTTTGCCCTTTCTCTTGCGGCCCTCGCCATTGCAGGCTGCAACTTCAACGCCAATCCGGATGAGGACATCAACTACACGTCCAAACATTGCATCGTAACCGACCTTGACGGCCGCAATATAAGCAAAACCGAGTTTGTCGAGACAGGTAGAGCCAAAGAGACCTCAAAGGAATATGACTGTGTGAACAACAGCTGGAATTTCAAGCGCAAGATTGTGACCGAGAGGACATTTGACACATATGGGAACACCATACTGCTGAAGAGTTCATTTTATGATGCTTCCGACAATCTTACGGGTGTCAACCAGGTCAAGTACGAGTACAATTACCAGGGCACAAGACCAGCGGATTGCAGCATTTACGAAGAGGTCGACGGCGAGTGGGTCAACACCCAATACTCTATTTATTCATATGATTTCGGAAACGATATCGTATCTTCAACGCTGACCTACGATCTGGTGGCGTCCAGCCTGGAGCTGCCTTCTATAAAAGATGAGTATGCTTATTCCAACGGTTCGATGACAAACTATACCAGATACGTGATTGACGAAGCCAGCATGAAGTGGAACACACTGTTCACTACAACCTATACTTACGATCAATATGGCCGTCTGGTTACAGTCCGTACGGAATATCCGGCAGCCGCGGTTTCCTCAAATATCCTCACCTATTATTATTAGAGGATCTCATTTCTCAAAGTGCTGATAATCCTTGCTGCTGGCCCAGCCGCCGCCCCACTTGAATCCGTGGGCGATGAAAAGCCGCCAGCACAGGTCTCCGCGTTCTATCTTATACGGAAATTTCCTTGACCTGTCAAGATATGAAGCTCCGGCTTCCGGCTCTGTCACTTCGATGCCGGAAGCCGTGATCTTGTGATATGGGTTATAGAGCGGATTGATGTCCACGGCCATCCCCAAGCTGTGTTTTGACGGCTTGCTCGTATGGGCGATCATTCTGAAATTGAATCCGCAGGAGTTGTTGTCGGCCATTGACGCTTCGTCTGAAGCATCATAGCGGTCAACCAGCAGCATACGCTCTATGGGGTAGCCGTTTTCATACAATTCCCTTAAAATCTCCAGCACATCATCTGCGATGGACTTGTTGACCATAATCTCACCGACTATGGCTTGGCCTTCAGCATTGCGGTGAAGTATGGTAAGGTATCTCAGTTCGCTTCTGGCCAGGGTACAGTTTTCCTTGAAAGATTTTCCATAAATGAATTCGAAGAGGTCGTCGGAAATTTCCTGTATGGAGAAAAAGGAGTCCGCCCCTCTGGACTCAATCACGTCTTCCGGGACGACATCGCCAGGGCCGAATAATGAAATACTGGCCGGCGCCACAGGGCCGGCCAGTATTGTCAATATCAGAAGCGATGCAAGCATTTACTTGTTGATTGCCTTTGCCACGTCGTCTGCAGCGAGGCAGAGGAGGACGTAGTTCGGAGCTGTGTTGATGCAGCACTCGTTCTCGCCCCAGTGGAACGGATAGTCGTCCTTGTTCTCGAAGAAATCAGGATTCTTGACAACGAGACCCGGAACGATGCCGCCAGGGATTACTGTGTAGTCCGCGCGGTTGTTGCTGTATGCAACCTTCTTGGTGTTGACACCGACTGTCGTAACGAATGAAACGTTGCTGTACGGGTGGCAGCCGAGGAGGAAGTTGAGTCCGGCGAATACATACTCAGGATCGATCATATCAGGGAAGAGCTTCCAAACCTTGTAGCAGTTGTAGGCGCTTGAGATTACCTGTGAGTTGCCTGCCCAGCCTGCGCCGGTGATGGCAACGCCGTAAGGGTTGTCCTGGCCGCCCTTGGTGAGCCTTTCAACATAAGCAGGTATGACGGCCTTGACCTTCTCCTGGAACTTCTTGTCCATATCCGGATAGAGTCTCAGACCGGCGTTGAGTCCTGCGAACTGCATCATTGCAACGTAATTGCCGCCGTCGCCGCCGAAATTAGGGGTGTTCTGAGGAGCCGGCTTCGGAGTGAGCTGGTCGAGGACGAGAGGGAGGAAGAAGTCCTTATATTTCTTTTCGCCGGTGGCGTACCAAAGCTCGATGGCGGCATTGATTCTAGGGTCACCGCCCATACGGAAACCACCGCGGCCCGTGGCAGGGTTCTTCTTAGGGTCGGCTGCGTCGAACCACTTGTCCCAAAGCATGATGGCGTTCTTGAGTGAGCGCTCCGCCTCTTCCGGATAGTAGTCCTTGAGTGCAGGGTAAGCCGCTGCGAGGGAGACAATGTCCTGCATAACGCCTGAAGGGCTGAAACGGCTGGTGAATACGAAGCGGTCGTCAGGGGTGCCGGAACGGTCGCCCTTGCGTTCGTATCTTTCGAGGGTAGGATCATAGATGAGACCGTCGGTGAGGGTCATCGCATCGCCGAGGTGATGGTAGTGGTGCATATCAGGCTGGCCGATGACCTGGGCAACGAAGCCGATGTTCTCGACCTGAGCATTGATGTTGAGGGTGCCGTGATATACGAGCTGCACGTTGTCTGGAATTCCGTCAGGAACGTGGATGTCGGCATACTGGGTCTTCTCGTCGATGAGTGTCTGGTCGCGGAGAGGCTTGAAGGTGCGCCAGATTGCGGCGAGGTCCTCGGTGGTGTTAAGGACGGAGTTGGCCTGGATATCGAAGTCACCTGCATCGTACCAGCCGCCGATGGCGAGGCCAGGAATATGTTCGAGAGGCTGATACTTGTCATTGGTCTTGTCATCCTGGTGGTAACCGTCGTGGAGGGTCACGTTTGCCGGAGCCTGGAGGGCGTCATCCATATTGGCGCGTCCGTGCCAGATGCGGTATGCCTCGTTGACCTCCATATGGTCCATGTTGACGACGAGGGAGATATCCATTGAAGGATGCCATTTGTCGGCATATACGTCAACGTCGATAGGGAAGGCGTTGGTCTCGACGCCCTGATACTGGATAGCATAGAGACCCGGCTCCCTGATGTCGGAGAAGTCGAGCTGAACGTAGTTGTAGCGGTGATAGAATTCGCCCCAAACCTTTGCAGGGACTTCCTTTGCAACTGACTTGCTGCCGTCAGGATTGATGCGGAGTATCTTTGCGAAAGTGGCAGGGGTGTCGTTCTTGTCGAGTTCGACTACGGCAACCTTCTTCTGTGCAGGGGTGTAGCCCACCTGTGAGAAGCCGATGTTGGCCTTGCGGGTCCAGCTGTCAGATGCGCTCGGCTCAAGATACCATTCGAGAACGGTGCCGGTCTTGTCGGCAGGGAGGAATGAACGGAGCACGAAGGTTCCGTTCTGTGCGAGATGGCGGCCGTCGAAGAGGTTGACATCGACGTCAGAAGTTACGCTCACGCGGAGATTGTCGTCCTCCGGAGCCATCACGATCTGCTTGCCGGTGGCAAGAGGGCGGGCGACGAGGAAGTCGCCGCGGCCGCGGTCGTCGAATGTGGATTCACCGTAGTACTGAGGGATCTTCTCGGCTACAGGATGAATCTCGGTGTCGTGCATAGGATACTTCGGAAGGATCCTTCCGAGGCCGTCAACGAGATAGTTCTTGCCGAAATATGATGCAGGGAAGAACTCGAGGTTCATACCGGCCTTGCCTACAAGTCCGGCTGGAACCGGCTTGTCCAGGATGACCTGGACGAGGCAACCCTTGTCCTTAGGGGTGACCTTGATCTTTGAGATGAAATCGTAGTCCTCGTAGTTCAGAACGACTTCGATGCTGTTGTCTTCTCGGTTCACGGTCCTTGAAGTCATCTTGCCGAAGATGTCCCACTGCTCAGGCGTGTTCATGAGACGGATGCCGCCGCCCGTGCTGATGCGCTCGCCTCTCTGGATGATTTCGATTCCGGCGAACTTCTCATCGAAGAAGCCTCCGTTATAAATGTTGCTGTAAACAAGGACATTGGTACCTCTCGCCTCGAAGTACTCGAGATCGTTGAGCTTCATCGTCTGCGCGCTGGCGCTGAAAGTGAGTGCTGAAGCAACGAGAGTTACGAAAAAGAAAGTGGTTTTTTTCATAAGAAACGTTATTAGTTTATCAAATATACTCATGTGTGTCCACTAAAAGTTGTGGACGTTTAAATAAAGTTTAACAATTAAAAC
>JAUNNZ010000014.1 GCA_030537315.1 Bacteroidia bacterium | reverse complement strand
TAGAGCACCAGATTGTGGTTCTGGGTGTCGTGGGTTCGAGCCCCACATCGCACCCGAAAAGCCAGCCCAAAAGGCTGGCTTTATTCGTGTGCGATGTGGGGCTCTGCCCTCCAGGGGATTGCCTGACTTGCTTTTGTGTTTAACATTGAGTAATTTTGATGTTTACAAGTATTTGTCTTGCAATGAAGAAATTGGCTTTTTATTCTGTGCTTTTCGTGGCGCTGCTTTCAGGCAGTACGTCCTGTGATAAAATCGATGGACTTGACAAGAGACTCAGCGATGCCGAGAACTCTCTCTCGCTTGTGACGCTGAACATTGTTCCGGATTATTCAGATGGAAGTGTCCGGGGTGTGAAGGTGCTCGAATCTTCTGATACCAAGAGTTACTCTTTCTCGCTGGACGTGACGGTAACTCCGGCAAAGTTCGGAAAGGTCATTGCAGAGTCCTCCGATTTTGTCAGCAAGGCGGTTTTTTCGCCTCTGAGCACTAAAGGCGGACTGGACTTGTTGGGCTTTGCCCTCACTCCGAAATCGATGAGTTTTGCCGATGGTGCCGGCGTGCCGTACATCCATATCGATTTCGATCTTGATCCTCTCACGGCTGCGGGAATCAGCACCACACAATATGCCGTCTCCTTCTCGGTCGAGGACAAGGATGGAATGAGTGGGGCGTCAACGCCATTCGTGCCTGTGTATTCCCCTGATGCAAAACGCCAGGACCCCGGTCCTGCTGATGATTTCGCTTCAGGCATGCTGCCCGGCAAATTCAGTGCGGGCGATGGATTGACAATCCGTTTCTCCAAAGGCAATTTGCGCTATGTCAACGACAAATGGTCATTCGAGGATGAACAATATCAGTTCCATACAAGGGGCAATGATGGCTGGGGGCTGTTCGGATGGAGCGGAAACAATGCCAATTATGGTATGAAAATTACAATTTCTTCCAGTGATTATAGAGGACAGCCATTCAAGGATTGGGGTAAGGTGTTTGGAGAGGATTCGCCTTGGTTCACTCTTTCAAAAGATCAGTGGACAGCGCTGTTGAAAGAGCAGAAGCACTCAAAAGCAAGGGTTAATGGCGTGAATGGACTCTTACTGTTCCCGAACGGGTGGGAAAGCTACCCTATTGTTGAACCGGCAGAAGATTTTGACAAGTACACTTTCGATGCGGAGCAGTTCAAGGCGATGCAGGAAGACGGCGCAGTATTCCTTCCTTGTGCCGGTTGCGGCTATCAGACCCGCCTGCACGGCACTCGCATCTACGGCTATTATTGGACCAGCACCTACGAAGATGGAAACTTTGCATTTGAAATGCGTTTTGACAAAAAGAATGATGCCGGTATTGAGCATATCGCAGTTTCCTATGGTGATGCCGTGAGGCTTGTCATGGAAGAGAAGACACTGAAGATTTGATACTACAATAACGATTAATGATATGAAAAAACTGTTTACAGTTGCACTCGTTGCATCAGCAATGCTTCTGAGCGCTTGCGGTCCAAAGGATCCTGGCCTTAAGGATGCCTATAAGAACTATTTCAAGATCGGCGTAGCCGTCACTCCTCACAACGTTGCCGACTCGCTACAGTCTGCCATTATCCTGAAGGAGTATAACAGCGTCACCGCTGAAAACTGTATGAAGCCGGGCGAAATCCATCCGGCCCCGGGCGTCTGGAACCTTGAGCAGGCAGATGCAATCGCAAACTTCTGCCGTGAGCACGGCATCAAGATGCGTGGCCACTGTCTTGTATGGCACAGCCAGTTCGCCACCTGGATGTTCACCAAGCACGATGAGAACGGCAACCCGATCGTTGAACTTGACGAGAAGGGTGACACCGTGATGGTGGATCAGCCGGACTGGAACCGCTTCCGCGAGATGATGGCTCAGCAGGGTCAGAATTTCCAGCCGGGCCAGAGACCGGAGATCCCTATGACAAAAGTCCCGAAGTATGTTGACGCCAGCAAGGAAGAGTTCTATGACTCCCTGAGGGCACACATCAATTTCGTGGTAAACCGTTACAAGGACGTTGTATACTGCTGGGATGTAGTGAATGAGGCTATGAGCGATGCTGACGAGCCGGACGCACCATACGAAGAGTCGTTCCGCAAATCGCAGGCATATCAGCTCTGCGGTGACGAGTTCATCAAGAATGCCTTCATCTATGCACATGAGGCTGACCCAACCGCAGACCTGTTCTACAACGATTACAGTGCCTGGACGCCTGCAAAGAGAACTTACATCTACAATATGGTCAAGAAACTCCAGAGCGAGGGTGCCCCTATCACCGGCATCGGTATGCAGGGCCATTACAACATCTTTGACAACCCTACCATCGAGGACTTCGAGACTGCAATCAAGATGTACCTTGAACTGGTTGACAATCTCCAGATCACCGAGTTTGACATCCGTATCAACGAAGAAGCGGGTGGACAGCTCCAGTTCAGCCGTGGCGAAGGTCAGGTTATGACAGACGAGATCGCCAAAATGCAGCAGGACAAGTACGCACAGTTATTCCAGGTGCTCCGCAAATACAAGAAGAATTTCACCTGCGTGACCTTCTGGAACCTCAGCGACCGTGACTCCTGGCTCGGAGCGAACAACTTCCCACTTCTCTACGACAAGGACTATCAGCGCAAGCCTGTATATTACACAGTCCGTGACTTCTAGGAGTATTTATTGATATTTTATGAAAGCAAACAATCTTTTCGCGCTGGCCTTTGGGACTGCCGTTCTTGTCGGATGTGGCGGAAATGTCCTGACTTCGAACGAAGATGACATTATCCTCAAAGCCTGGCAGAGCGCCGCTGTTGAGAACTTCATAAACGAATATGAAGTCGCCAGGGAATCACTCAATGACAAGTTCACTTACGTGATGGACGAAGCTCTGGAGCACGATCTGGACTGGAGCGACTATGAAGAGGCCTTCAATCAGGCGATGAAGACTATGGATGAGTATCGCGACAAGACCATTGAAGAATTGAGCGATGCCCAGCCTTATGACGTTCCCGAACAGGAGAACCTTTACTGGAGCGACCTCCTCGAAGAAATGATCGGTGAACATGGCGACACCAGGCAGCCATCGGCATTGATGCTCGATTATATTTTCAAATCCCTCAGGGACAATGCGGTGTTCTGTACGCCGCCTCCGGCTACTGACACAGAGATATTCGACGAGGATGAGGTGATCGGTTTCCTTAAGAAGGTGTTCCCGAATTCTCTCAATGAAGAAGACCTTCCGGACAGAGACGTTGTTTCCACAGACAGGTTCAGGGAATGGTGTGGTCTGGTGTGTGACTATGACCCAATCTATATGACCCAGGACGCATACGCATATGATGTTATGCCTGATCCGTCTTTCGCGGCCTACAAGCCGTATCCAAATGCATACGCTGTCAGTTGGGACAGGTACGAGGAAAGGGAGCGGGTGGTCAATTTCGTGGTCGTTACCAAGGTTGACGGACAGTATATGATCGACAATATCCTGGATGTATCAGGCGTGCACTGTTTCCTGCTGTTCAACTATTCGGTCAAGCCTGAATCCATCTGGGGCGACTAGCGCCTGCGGCCATATTATGGAATACCTGTCAAAGGAGCGGTACGATGAGATCGCTGCGGAACTGGATAATCTGATTTCCGTTGAGTATCCCAAAATCAAGGATGCTCTTTCGGAAGCCCGTGCGCAGGGCGACCTGAGCGAGAATTTCGAGTATCGCGCGGCGCGGCGTGCGCAGGCGAAGACAATCAGCAGAATCCGGTTCCTGCAGAAGGTTCTGACGTTTTCCAGGGTCATCGACACGAAGAATCTGCCGAAAGGCGAAGTGACATTGCTCAGCAAGGTGGAGTTTACGAACCTTGCAAACAACGCGAGGATGACATACACAATAGTGAGCCCTCACGAGATGAATCTCCAGGAAGGAAAGATATCTCTGAAATCCCCGATAGGGGAGGCCCTGATGGGCAGGAAGGAGGGCGACATCGTCGAAGCTCACGCGCCTGCGGCGACCCTGAGACTCAGGATTGAGAAGATATCCTGAAAGTGTCTGAATATTTGCGGCCGAAGCGGTCTGTCACGGTGATTGAGATTTCAGAATCCGGAGAGGATGCGGTCACGCTGAAGATGTGGTTGGTCTCGTATGCCGGGTAGCTGACGGAATATCCGTGGTCTGTTTCATATTTTTCATAGACCTCCAGGTACAAAGGATCCTTGACGTCGGTCAGCCTGCTTACATTCAGCGGCTTTCCTCCTTCTGTTACGCTGATTTCCCATAACGGGTCGTAATCCCAGATGTTGATGTAGACGACCCCGTTACCTTGATGGCTTGCGCGGAACTGTGTCTCCAGCGGCAGTCCGGTTCCTTTGTACTGCCAGTCAAAGCTTGATCCTTTCACTTGGAAGACGCGGTAACCGCCTGGCGCGCCGTCCGGGCCTATGTGGGTGCCCGGCCGGTTGAGACCGGTCATCCACCAAGCGCCGCAGACGGCGCCGCTGTTGTTCTCGAACACCGGGACGCTGCGATTCAGACAGTCCACATTATACATTGCGTGTGTATGCCCGGTGACGAAATGTATATGGTCGTATCCTTCGAAATGTTTTATCAGATTCCAAAGACCGGAGAGCGATGAACCGCCGGTGTCGGTGTAAAGCGGACAATGCATTGCTACGAAAACCGGTGTCTGCCTGCTGACATATTTCAGGTCCTCGACCATCCAGGCAATCTGCTCGTCGCTGACCTGACGGTAGAAATCCCTTTCTCCAGTTTCGTTCCGGTACATGATGTCATCCAGGACGATGTAGTGTATCCCGGAAATATTGAAACTGTAATAGGTTGGCCCCAGTATGCATTTGTAGGCGTTTTCTCCTAGAAAGTCTCCGGCAAGTGTAGGGTCATTGTCGTGGTTGCCCATCGTGTGGAAAATCTGGAGATTGCGGAAATCGGCATTCACTTCAGCCAGATAGCTGGTGAGATCATACTTGTTTGAATTCCAGAAAACATCCCAAGTCATATCACCCAGCGTGACGGCATAGGTTCTCCTGCCATTCGATGCGATGAAATCATTTACGTCAGCAGTGAATTCGCGGAACTGCGAAATATCATGGCAGAATGTCCGGTTGGCAAGGTGGATATCTCCGAAGAATAGTACGGTGCATTCAGACTGGTCCGTTTTGAAAAGCTTGAAATCAGCACGCTCAACCTTATTGGAATTGTTTTCTACCATATGGAAAAAGCGCGGCTGTACACCGTAGGACTCTGACTCGTATCCGGAAGGAATGGAAATGAATACATAGCCGTGCTTCTTTTGTGAAGCAATCTGATAGACGCCTTCGGAATCTGTGGTGGTGACGATGATCCCATCGGATACCACCACGCCCGGCACGCCCTTGCCGTCGCAAGAAACCAGTCCATAGATGGTGGTGCCTTCGGATATTTCAATTTTGTCCTCTTTCTTCGGGGCCGGAGAATATGGTTCCTGCTTTTTGCAGGGCAAAATGGCGGTTGCTGCCGTCAGAATAAGAATATATTTCTTCAAGATGGTAAAGGACATGCCCAAAAGTAGTACATTTGCTGCAGAACTTCAATTATTTGTACCTATTGTGAAGTGAAAGAGGGCAGAATCATTGTCATCAACCCTTGCGGAAAGACCGGCGAAGTCGTGGCGGACAGTTTGAGACGTCACGGTCTGGACGTGACCTTGCTCACCGGACCTTCCGCCCGGAAAGATGAACCCGGATTCCTGAGGGAACTGCACAAAGAGGCCGACAAGGGCGATGTCGCGGCGATAATCCCGATATTCTTTCCCGAGGTGCTCTCCGCGCACAAGAACGAGTTTCCCGGAATCCTTATCCCTCTTGACAGTCCTGAGAAAATCAAGCTTCTGGACAACAAGTCCAGCGCCTGCGCCCTTGCCGCGGAACTCGGAATCCCGCAGCCCCGTTTCTTTACATCCCCCGATGAAATAGAAACTTATCCCGTTGTCTTCAAACGCCCTCTTGGCCAAGGGGGCGACAGTGTCTATTTTCCCAAGAACCGCAGGGCGCTTGAGAATCTTCTTAAGACGGAAAGCCATCCTGTTGTTCAGGAATACATAGAAGGTGAAAATGTATGCGTTGACACTCTCCGTTGCCCTGACGGCGGATTCTACGCCGCCGCATACCGCGTGCTCGAGCCGAAAGGGAAAGGCGTGTCCACACTCAGAGCACCTGCCGACGAGCCGGAATTGAGCGCCATCTGCGGGAAAATGCTCGAACATATTGACTATCACGGAATATGCGGTTTTGATTTCAGGCGAAGCATCACAGGTGAAACATATTTCCTGGAAGCCAACCCCCGCTTTTCCGGTGGCCTTGAGACCACCCTGGCATCGGGGCTGGATCTTCCGTGGCTTCTTTTGCACACGCAGCGATTCTAGTCGCAGCGTGTACAAATTCTTCAATTTGCAGGGCCAAAAACAAATCTTTGCGTTTTTGACGATTTTTATCCGTACCGTTGTCTCCGATATGAAGATGATGGAATTATGTGCTGAGGAGAGGCCACGGGAGAAGATGATCTCAGCCGGGCCCTCCGGGTTGAGCAACGGGGAGTTGCTGGCAATCGTGTTGAGGAACGGCTCGAAAGGGGAGAGTGCGCTCGAACTGGCGCGACGGCTGCTTGAGTCCTGCGGCAGTCTCGCGGGACTGTTCAACAAAACCGCCGACTGGCTCAAATCCTTCGATGGTGTAGGGCCTTGCAAGTCGGCGGAGATCCTGGCCGTCTTCGAATTGGGGAAACGTTTTATGGAAGAGTCTTCCGGCGCGACAAAAACGCCTATTGTGACGGCCAGGATGGTCTTCGACCTTGTGTCTCCGCGCTTGAAAGGACTTGCGCACGAAGAGACCAGGGTGCTTTTCCTGAATGCGGGGAACTATCTGCTGTCGCAGGAGCAGATAGGGGTAGGCGACGGGGTGTCAACCATAATAGATGTCCCGCGCATCCTGCGCCTTGCGTTGGAGAAAAAGGCTTCGGGGATGATACTGATCCATAACCATCCCACCGGGAATCCACGTCCGAGCGAGGCGGACATAGAAACCACGAAGAGCCTGAGGACAGCGCTCAACGCGCTGGGCCTCAGCCTGCTTGACCATGTTATCGTGTCTGACAGGAAATTCTTCTCTTTTGCGGATGACAGCCTCTATGAGGCATAAGCGCTATGCCAGCTCGCAGAGCAGGGTGGCCTGGGTGCAGTCCAGTACGCGGACATCCACGAAGTCACCGGCGTGGTGGACGGTGTCCGGCCACACGCACATCTTGTTGGAACCCGCACGTCCGCAGAGATCGGCCGGGTTCTTCTTCGACGGCCCCTCGACCAGTACGCGCATGACCTTCCCCAGGTCGCGCTTGTTGCTCTCGAGTGACAGGCGGTTCTGCAGGGCGATGATCTCCTCGAGGCGGCGTGTCTTCGTCTCGATGTCAACGTCGTCGGGATATTTGCGTGCCGCAAGCGTGCCAGGTCTTTCCGAGTAATAGAACATATAGGCGGCATCGAAGCCGACTGCCTCGAAGAGAGAAAGGGTATCCTTGTGGTCCTCTTCCGTTTCGGAGCAGAATCCGGCGATGACGTCGGTCGAAATGGCGCAGTCCGGCATATGCCGGCGTATCGCCTCCACGCGGTCCAGATACCACTGGCGGGTGTAGCGGCGGCGCATCTTCTCCAGCATCCTGTCGGAACCGGACTGTACCGGAAGATGGATGTGGTGGCAGATGTTGTCGTGGCTGGCCATCGTTTCCAGCACCTCGTCGCTTATGTCCTGAGGGTTGGAGGTGGAGAAGCGGATGCGCAGCGACGGGCAGCTTTCGGCCACCAGGCGCAGAAGGCCGGCGAAGCTGACTTCGCCGAATTTGTATGAATCGACGTTCTGCCCCAGCAGGGTCACTTCCTTGTAGCCGTTCTCGACGCATTCGCAAGCTTCACGGACGATGGAATGCCAGTCGCGGCTGCGTTCTGCACCGCGGGTGAACGGAACGACGCAATATGAGCACACGTTGTTGCAGCCGCGCATTATCGATATGAACGCGGACACGCCGTTGGTGTCAACGCGGACTGGGGAAATGTCGGCGTAAGTCTCCTCGCGGGAAAGTATGACGTCAATCTGAGGGTTGCCTTCCGATACTGCGCGCAGCATCTCCGGCAAACGCCTGTAGGCATCAGGGCCGGCGACAAGGTCAACCTTGCCAGATTCAAGCAGCGCGTCCTTCAGCCGCTCTGCCATGCATCCGAGGATGCCGACGATGACGCCCTTGCGGGCCTTTTTCTGTATGTTGAACTGCTCGATCCTGCCCCATATCCTCTGCTCCGCATTATCGCGGACGGAGCAGGTGTTGGCGAGGATGACGTCGGCTTCTGAAATGTTTTCGGTGCGCTGGAACCCTTCCTTGCCGAGGATTGAGAAGACTACCTCGGTGTCGGCCACATTCATCTGGCAGCCATATGTCTCTATGTAAAGCTTCTTCATATAATGAGACAAAGATAGAGAGTTTTTTTTTATCTTTGTAAATTGTATGAAAAAGCAAGTACTATTATTCGTCTGCGCCTTGGCGGCACTCCTGGCGATTCAGGGTTGCAATAAGGTGAAAGAACTCGGAGTCAGTTCCTTCGAGATCGTGTCGATTACCCCGAGCGGCACTTCTGAGCTTGATGCCACCATCAGGCTGGGCATCAATAACCCTCTGGTCGCCTTTGAGGCAACCGATGTCATAGGTACGCTTAAAATGGACGGCGAGCCTTGTCTGTATCTGACCGCTGACCAGCTCATCGTGTCGGGAAATTGTGACAAGGTGTACACAATCCCTGTCCGCGGCACGATTGCAGAGGGATTCAACCCGTTCCAGCTGCTCAATCTGATAAATGGCACGTCGCTTGCATGGGACAAGCTCACAGTGGATGTCAATGGAAAGCTGGCGCTTCGCGGCGGAGTTGGCAAGAAACTTGAATTGAAGGATATCCGCATTTCGGATTATATGAAGAAAGACGAATGAAAAAGGTCATCCTCATAACTGTCCTGGCTCTTCTGGCCGGCTTTGGTCTGCGTGCCCAGAACGTGGAAGAGACCTTGATGGACGAAACGATGCTGCAGACGGACTCGCTTCTGGTCAACAAGACCATATATGAGGTGATGCCGTCCAACGTCAGGCTGAACCAGTCCGTTGAGATCAGCTCCGCTCTTGACAATCAGATTGTCAGCAACGGGCACAGGCAGTTCAACGGATATCGTGTCAGACTTTATGTCGGCAGTTCGCAATCTGCGCGCTCACAGTCCGCACATGTCCTTGACTCATTCAAGAAACTGTATCCGGACGTTCCGGCTTATCGAATTTACAGCAGCCCGAACTTCAGGGTCGTGGCTGGCAATTTCCGCACGAGGCTTGAGGCCGAAAACTTCGCCCGTGCTATCAAGAGCAGTTTTCCGGCAGCCTCCGTTATGCGGGACAAATTCAAATATCCGGCAATCGGCAGGGTC
The DNA here is from genome assembly GCA_030537315.1 of Bacteroidia bacterium. Lineage (GTDB taxonomy): Bacteria > Bacteroidota > Bacteroidia > Bacteroidales > UBA932 > Cryptobacteroides. The sequence continues at coordinate 40,189 of JAUNNZ010000014.1, read as the reverse complement.
AACACCGTCGCTGTTGACACGACGACCGTTGCCGCACCTTTGATCGAGGAATAATGCTCAAGCAGGGATTAGAACTCAAACAGACACAGAAGTTATCGCCGCTGCAGATCCAGACAATCAAGCTCATCGAGCTGCCGATTCAGGACCTGGAGCAGAGAATACGCGCTGAGCTGGAGGAAAATCCCGTTCTCGATGAATCTACAGCCCCGGAGAAGGATGAAGAGTACAAGGACATCTCCATAGAGGAACTCAAGGAGAATGATGACATCGCCCCGTACAAGCTGAAAGTCAACAACTGGGGCAAGGACCCGCGTCCCGAATACAACACCTTTTCAGTAAAGCAGAGTTTTTCGCAAAGCCTGATGCAGCAGCTCGGCTTCCGCTCCCTCAGTCAGCAGGAACACGACGTGGCCGCTTTCATCATAGGTTCGCTGGATGAAGACGGCTATCTCCGCCGTGACCTTGAATCGCTGGTTGACGACATAGCCTTTCGCGCGGGCATCGTGACGGATACGGAGGAAGTAGAGCGAATGCTGAAGGTGGTGCAGGACTTCGAGCCGGCAGGTGTCGGCGCGCGCGACCTCCGCGAATGCCTCCTCATCCAACTGCGGAACATGAAGGAATGCAGGGAAGTCAGTGATGCCATCGAAATCATCGACAAGGAATTCTCCGAATTCTCGAACAAGCACTTCCAGAAGATAATGTCGCGCCTCGGACTTGATGAGGCCCGTTTGAAAGCGGCTATGGGACGCATCGTCAAATTGAATCCGGCTCCTGGCGGGCAGGTGGACGATTCCTATGACGATCACGCGCAGCAGGTCGTCCCTGACTTTATCCTTGAAGAAGCTGACGGCGAACTGAGTTTCACCATGCCCCGTTTCAGCGTTCCGGAACTCCACGTGAACAAGAAATATGCTGAAATCCTGCTTGAATCAAAGGGGTCTTCAGAGCGGGAGCAGAAGGAGGCGGCAACTTTCATCCGGCAGAAACTGGATTCCGCCAAGTGGTTCATAGAGGCGTTGAAGCAGAGGCAGAATACTCTGCAGAAGACTATGCAGGCCATTCTGGACTATCAGCACGACTATTTTGTCGACGGCGATGAGGTCAACCTCCGCCCCATGGTGTTGAAAGACATCGCTGAAATCACAGGGTTCGACATCTCGACCATCTCCCGTGTGGTCAACAGCAAATATATAGAAACCCATTTCGGCATCTACCCTCTCAAGTATTTCTTCTCTGAAGGAATGGAGAACAGCGAGGGTGAGGAAGTGTCAACGCGTGAGCTCAAGAAGGCGCTCAAGGAGTGCGTGGACGGTGAAAACAAAAAGAAGCCGCTCACCGATGAGCAGCTTGTGGTCGAAATGGAAAAGCGCGGTTACAAGGTGGCCCGCCGAACGATAGCGAAATATCGCAGTCAGCTGAACATCCCTCTGGCGCGCTGGCGCAAGGAGCTCTAGCTCTTGCTCTTTGACCTTCTTGTGGGATGGGCTACGAGCTGGATGTCAATGGAGTCGATCTTGTATCCCCTGAACTTCTTTCCCTTGAAATGAGATTCCACGAGGCGTATCACCTCTTCGTCAAGGATGTCCTTGTATTCGTGTGATTTGGAATCGTACAGGTGCACGTGGTCGAAGGCCCCGATGTCGTAGTATTTCTTGTTGTTGGCACTCAGCCTGAAAGTGTAGATTTTCAAAGCCGTAAGCTGCTCCAGGATATTGTAAACGGATGCCACGGTTATTTCCGTGGAGCTGTGCTCTGCCAGGTACTCGGCTATGGAGTCCGCGCTGGCGTGCGTGAGGGCCATCATCGCCTCGTGAACGGCAATGCGCTGTGGTGTGGCCTTAAGTCCCTCTTCCTTCAGGATCTTCCTGAATTTCTCCATGTCCGTGTATTTTTTAGCCTTGTTTCTCATACTTCCGGCAAATCTAGTTTTAATTTTTAATAATTCAAAATAAGCAATTCATAAAAATTACTATATTTGTAAGCTTATGGAAAATCAACACGTAAAATGCCTTATCATCGGTGGCGGTCCTGCAGGTTACACCGCTGCCATATATGCATCCAGAGCCGCGCTGGAGCCTGTCCTCTATGAGGGCAACGAGCCTGGCGGCCAGCTTACCACAACGACCGTCATCGAGAACTTCCCGGGTTTTCCTGGCGGAGTCGATGCAAACCAGCTTATGAGCGGGATGCGTGAACAGGCCGTGAAGCTTGGCGCCGACATCCGCAGAGGCGTGGTTACGTCAGTTGACCTCGGCACCAGGCCTTTCCTTTTCACGATTGACGGTGAAAAGCAGGTATCGGCCGACGCAGTGATCATTGCCACGGGAGCGACGGCCCGCTACCTCGGACTGCCGTCAGAGCAGAAGTTCAAAGGGATGGGCGTTTCGGCGTGTGCGACCTGCGACGGCTTCTTCTACAGGAAGAAAGACGTAGCTGTTGTAGGCGGCGGAGACACCGCCTGCGAAGAGGCTACATACCTTGCCGGGCTTTGCCGCAAGGTCTATATGATTGTCCGCCGCGACGTTCTCCGTGCTTCCGAGGCCATGCAGCAGCGCGTCCGCAATACCGAAAACATTGAAATTCTCTGGAACTGCAACACCAGGGAAGTGCTTGGAGATGCAAATGGAGTGACCGGCGTCAGCCTTATCAGAAAAGATGGCGGGATTTTTGATATAGCAGTCGACGGATTCTTCGTGGCCATCGGTCATCAACCTCAGTCCGACCTCTTCGCCAGGTGGATAGATACCGACGAGAACGGCTATATCGTAACCAACGGCCGTGACAGCAGGACCAACGTTGAGGGTGTGTTCGCCGCAGGCGACGTACAGGATCCACATTATCGTCAGGCCATCAATGCTGCCGCTTCCGGCTGCAGGGCTGCGCTTGATGCGGAAAAATATTTGAAAAAATGAAAAAGATCAGATTATTCGCAGTTTTGATTCTTGCACTCGCTGCATTCAATTCCTGCAAGACCGAGTATGACCTCCTTCTTGCCGGAAATGACACAGAGGCAAAGTACAAGGCTGCATTCGATTACTTCAACAAGGGAAAGTATTCAAAGGCGGCGGCTCTTTTCGAGAACCTTTCAGTATTGACTTCAGGCACATCCAGGGATGACACCGTCCGTTATTACTGGGGGCTCTGCAATTATAGCATCGAGGATTTCCAGACTGCGGAAACCAATTTCGCGGATTTCATCTCCGCATTCCCCCGCAGCCCGTTCGTGGAGTCCGCCTCCTTCCTGCACGTGGACTGTCTCTACAGGTCAACGCTTCGCTATGAGCTTGACCAGACCCCTACATACACTGCCATCCAGGCGATTTCGGAATACCTGCGCGACAATCCAAGGGGCGCCAATGCCGATATCTGCCGCAATATGATCAGGGACCTGAATGAGAGACTTGACAGAAAGGCCTACGAAAACGCCAAGCTCTATTACAAGATGGAGGATTACAAGGCGTCCAGGGTCGCTTTCAAGAATATCCTGAAGGAAGACGCCGATAACGTCTATCGTGAAGACATCCTCTATTACTCGGCGATGTCGTCATACAAGTATGCCTTGAACAGTATGAAAGACAAGCAGAAAGAGCGCTATCTCATATTTGAGGACGACTATCTGAATTTCATCGGGGAATATCCTGAATCACCTTACAGGAAAGAGCTTGACAATCTTTATAACAAGCTGAAAGGAAAATAATGAAACTTTCGGAACACTCCGTTTCGTACATTTGATATGGAAAAGAAAGTACCGACAAACACTGTCACGCGAGATATCAAGTATCTCGCCGAGCCTACGGGCAACATTTATGAAACTGTAGTCATCCTCTCCAAGAGAGCAAACCAGATCGCACTTGCAGAAAAAAAGGAACTCGCAAAGAAACTCGAGGACTTCCGCGGCGAGCGCGACACAATGGACGAAGTCTTTGAGAACAAAGAGCAGATCGAGATCTCAAAGTACTATGAGCGTCAGCCTAAGCCGGACCTTGTAGCCATTTCAGAGTTCGAAGAAGGCGAATTGTACTACCGCGTGGCACAGGAAGACTAAGCTCGTGCTTGGCTCCCTTCATATTGAGAATTATATACTGATAGACTCTCTGGATATCTCTTTTCCAGAGGGTCTGGTCATTATTACGGGACAGACCGGAGCCGGAAAGTCCATCCTCCTCGGAGCGCTGTCGCTTGTTGCGGGCGCGAAGGCGGATGCATCCATGATTTCGGACGGCAGGGACAACTGTGTGGTTGAGGCCGAGTTTGACGGCGCTGACGAGAGGGTCAGATCCCTGCTGGATGAGAACGGTGCCGAATGGGATGACGGCCACCTGATTATCCGCCGTGTCGTCAACAGGTCCGGACGTTCCCGCTGTTTCGTCAACGACTGCCCTGTCACGGTGCAGCTGCTTGCGGAACTGTCGGCTTTTCTGGTCGATGTCCATTCGCAGCACAAGAGTCTGCTTCTCACAGACCACGCTTTTCAATTGTCGGTCCTTGACCATTATGCGGGGAATGCCGGGCTTGTAACGGAATGCCGCGCAGAATGGCAGAACCTGCAGAGCGTCCGCTCTCAGCTTGCAAGCCTGAAGGAAAAGCTTCAGAAGGCGAATGCGGAGAGCGACTACGTCTCAGCCCAGTTCAAGCAGCTTGATGCCGCAAGTCTCAAGGCTGGAGAACTGGAAGAACTGGAAGCGGAGCAGAAGAGTCTTGCCGGCGCGGAGCAGATAAAGGAATCGCTGGCTGCAGTCTCCGATCTGTTCGACCCTTCATCGGAAGAGAGGACAGGAATCGCGGCCGGTCTGCGTGAGGCGCAGCGTCAGCTTGAACGGCTTGCCAAATATTTTCCTGCAGCTTCGGATCTGGCCGGTCGCCTGGAGTCTTCCCGCATCGAGCTGGAGGATATCAGTTCTGAGGTTGAATCCCTTGACAGGAAAATCGATCTGTCTCCGGAACATCTTGAGGAAATAGACAACCGCCTGTCACTGCTTTACACTTTGATGAAGAAGCACGGCTGCGGGACTATAGAAGAATTGATCGCCGTCCGTGACGGCTTTGCCGACGCAGTCTGCGACAGTGACACGCTTGCAGAGCGCATAGAAGACCTTGAAAAGGAACTGAAGTCGGCGGAGAGCGTGTATGACAGGATTTGCGATGAACTTCATGCCAGGAGAGAGGCGTCTGCCGATGGCTTTGCGAAGGCGATTCTTGACGACTTGCGTTTTCTGGAGCTAGACCGCTCGGCTTTCTCTGTCAGCATTCAGCCCTGCGCATCCGGCGCATATGGAAAGGATGGTGTTTCCTTCCTGTTCTCTGCGACAGGGGCGAATCTCCAGGACGTTTCGAAATGTGCGTCCGGCGGAGAGATATCCCGCATAATGCTTTGCCTGAAGGCGATGATGGCGAAGTATGTCGGAATGCCGACACTTATTTTCGATGAAATCGATACGGGCGTCAGCGGCAGCGTAGCCGACAAGATGGGCCGTATGATATGCCGTATGGGTGAGGATATGCAGGTGTTCTCAATCACGCACCTTCCTCAGGTCGCGGCAAAAGGCAGCGCCCACTATGTTGTTGCCAAGGACATTGACGCTTCGGGCGTCGCGCGCTCGTCCATATGCAAGGTGGAAGGTGAGCGGCGCATAAAAGAGATAGCCCGCCTTTTGAGCGGGGCTACCATCACTGATGCGGCTGTCGCGAACGCGAAGTCGCTATTGGATAACTGCTGACAGGTCTTTGCCGAGAAGCACCCTGCGGACGGCAGTGTTGATGTTGCCGACTGCTTCTGATTCTTCAAACCTGAAATCGCTTTGCAGACCTCTCTCGGAATAGTCCGGGAGTTTTTTGTACCACTCGACGCCATATTTTGAGAGGACGTTGAGGAAATAGTGCGTAAGGTCATATCCCTGGAAGGCGAACTGTCCGGGTTCCTGCTTGTAGAGCGCGCGGTATGCGTAGATGAAGTCCTTGACCTCCGGGTTCTCGTAGTCAATGAAATAGCTTGTGGTATAGTGCAGCTCGAGATTGTAGAGATGCTCCGGATCAACGCCGGAAGAGTTGCGTACCTTTGATGTGCCATACAGCGTGATGTTGCTGTACTTGGTGGCGAGTATGCCTAAGGCGCGGACTGTGGTGTTGATGAAGGAATCGCGGCCGGATGCGATCAGGAAGCGTGAAACGCCGTTCTGAACGGGAACGTAGTCCTGAACGCTGCCGACGGTCTTGAATTTCTTTCCGGAAGCCACGAGTCTGGAGACAAGGTATGCGGCCTGCTCGGCATCTGTGCCCGAGGTGTCGCGTATGAGCACGATTTCGTCCTGCCAGGAAGTGTCCGAACTGATCCATCCGATGATTTCGTCAGCCTGGCGCGTCCAATACGACGGGGCCTGGATTACCTTGTCGCCTTCGACAAGAGATGCAGCCTTCGGATCCAGAGGGGAGATGATGAATCTGTCTGACGGACAGATCTCCAGCGCAGTCTGGATGTCCTCGATGTTTACGGGACCGATGACGAGATGATTGTCTTCAAGGAACGCGGTCGTGACAGGCGTGACTGGTTCGCTTTCGTCCAGAACGGATACTTCCACCCTTTTCCCGGTGGCACCGAAATCCTTGACGGCCATAAGGGCTCCGCTGTACATCTCAAGGAAATTCGAGTTGGCCTTCGTGCTGATCTGGAAAGGGAGAACAAGGCCGACCTGAAGTACGTCCGGCATATCCAGGACGAATGGGGTGTCGGTTGTTATCTCTTCCTTGTCATTGCCGTCTCCGGCATCGGTTGCGACTGACGGATTGTCGTTGCCATTCTGGATGGTGTTCCCATCGGCCGCTGATGTCACCTTGTCTCCTGTCCTGTGAAGGCCGGAAATGACATACCACTGGGCTGATGCGTTTGCACAACTCATCAACAGAATGGATAGGATTACTGCTAACTTCTTCACTTTTAATTATTTTCTATAAAGTTGACCAGATTTTCAGCGAAACTGCTCCAACTCAGGTTTTCATTTTCTTTCCTAATGCAGGCGACGTAGCCGTCGCGCTTCTGCGGGTCGGCGAAATATCCTTTGACCGCCTCTGCCACGCAGGCCGGTTCGCAGGCATCACAGACAAGTCCGGTGCCGCGGTCGCCTATTGTCTCCTTGAGCCCGCCCACGTCGGTGACGATCATAGGCAGCTCGAAATGATTCGCTATGTTGCTGATGCCGCTCTGTGTCGCGCCCCTGTATGGGAGCACCGCAACGTCAGCCGCGGAGAAATACCGCTTGACTTCATTGTCCGGGATGTAATTCAAGAACAGATGGATGCGATCCTTGTTGCGGTTGGCGTCGATTATCTGACTGTACTTGTCGAAAGGACCGTACGGCTCGCCTGCGACAATGAGCTGATAACTGTCATCCAGGTTGTTGAAAGCGCGCAGCAGGATGTCGAGTCCCTTGTATTCGCGGATGAGGCCGAAGAAAAGGATGTTCTTCTTGCCGGATTCGAGACCGAGTGACTTTTCGGCCTGCTCCCTGCCGATCCTTTCCCCGAAGTGGTTGTAAACGGGGTGGGGCAGAGTGATGTGCGGGATGTCCGCACGGAACCTTGCAAGGTCTCCCGCGACTTCATCACAGAGAGTCACGCAGGAGTGTATCCCGTTGATGAAATATTTCGTCAATGCGTTGTCGAAGAAATGTTCTTCGTGCGGCGTAACGTTGTCGAGTATGGCCACGACCTTGCAATCCTTGCCCACGTGGCGTGCGATGTATCCGAATGACGGCGCAAAATAGGACATCCAGTAACGGAGGATCAGCACGTCCGGCTTCCACTGCCGTATTGTCCTGGCTGCCCGTATCCAGTTAAACGGACTGACCGTGTCCAGCAGAGGGGTTGACTCTACGGACACGGCCTTGTCGTCCTTTGTAACGTATTGCGTTTTTCCCGGGAAAAGAAGACCGGGATATTGTCTTTTGAAGTTGAATGCCTTCACATCGTGCGAGGCGCTCAGTTCATTGAAAAGGTTGGCGTTAAACTGAGCAATTCCTCCCCTGAACGGGTAAAAGCATGATAGAACGGCTATTCTCAAAATTTACTCGGTTTGGCCCTTTGTTTTGACATACTCTGCGTTGAGGCCTTCGAGGATGTCGTCGGTGATGTCAAGTGCAGGGTCTCCGGTAACGACCGGTGCAGGGAGGATGGCACCCTGGGTGGCGATGATCATGGCATAGCCCTTAGCCTCGTTGTATGAGTCAACGAAAGTCTTGATTGCGTCTGCAAGCTGGTTCATCATCACGTTCTGCTCCTCGAGGATCTCGTTCTGCTTCTGGTTGGCGTAAGCCTCGAATTCCTGCTGCTGCTGAGCGAGCTTCTGGCTCTGAACCTCGTATGTTGACTGGGTGAGGAGGCCCTTGTTCATCTTGTCCTGGAAAGCCTGTATGTCTTTCTCGAGCTTGTTGCCGCGGCGGGTGACTTCCTGGTTGATGCTGTTCACCTTGGTCTCGACGACGCTGCGGAGGTCATTCGCCATATCGTAATCCTGAAGGACTTTATCGAGGTTGAAATAAACGATTGAGCCCGGAGCGATGGTTGAGTCTGCAACGGCCTTGACGTTGTTGTTGCTGCTGCCGGTGCAGGCAGGAGTGATCAGAGCGATGGCGCTGATAGCGGCAACGGTGCTGATGATGAGAGTTAACTTTTTCATTTCTATTTTAGATTGTTATATTCCGTATTGAGGGGCAAAAATAGTTAAAAAATCCGAATCTTGCCAAGATATGCGGCGATAGTTGGCTCAAGACCCATATATAGCGCGTCACATATGAGCGCGTGCCCGATGCTGACTTCGTCCACCCAAGGGATGGTGCGGATGAAATATTCAAGGTTTTCCAGAGACAGGTCATGACCGGCGTTGAGCCCGAGGCCCAGTTCCCGCACCCTTTCAGCTGTCGCCAGATATGGCTCGATGGCTTTCTCCCTGCCGAAAGGGTAACCGGCGGCATAGCCGGCGGTATAGAGCTCGACACGGTCGGCTCCGCAGCGTGCTGCGCCTTCAGCCATTTTCGGGTCAGGATCTATGAAAATCGATGTCCTGATGCCTCTGTCGCGGAATGTGCTGCATAACCTGGAGAGAAAGGCATAGTTGCGCACCGTGTCCCATCCGGCATTGGAAGTGATTGCGTCCGGGGCGTCTGGAACCAGGGTTACCTGGTCGGGGACGACCTCACAGACAAGGGCTGTGAAACTGCCCGTAGGGTTGCCTTCCATATTGAATTCCGTCTTCAGGAGAGGACGTATTTCCCTCACGTCGGAATACCTGATATGACGTTCGTCCGGACGCGGGTGGACGGTTATGCCTTCTGCGCCGAAACGTTCGCAGTCAAGGGCCGCTTTCGTGACGTCCGGCATATTGCCTCCGCGAGCGTTGCGTATGGTGGCGATCTTGTTGATATTAACGCTTAGCCTGGTCATTTTTATACTGACTTTGTCAGTACAAAAGTACTCAATTCTATGTAAATATCTAAATAATGTGCTAAATTTGAAGTCCATTATGAAATTCGCCTGGTTTATCCATAATCAAAAGCTGCGCGACGACGCCCGACTCGAAGGCCTGCTCGACAGTCTCAGAACTGCCGGCTGTACCGTTTACGAAGCAGTTTTCCCGGAAGATATCCAAGCCGGAACCGACGCCCTTCTGAGCTTCGGCGGCGACGGCACTTTCCTGTCCGCCGCACGCCTGGCCCTCCCTGCCGACCTTCCGGTTGTCGGCGTCAATCTCGGACGTCTCGGATTCCTTTCCGAGAACAAGCCGGACGATGTGGCGAATGCTTTGCTGGGTAACGGATTTTCCGTTGAGAACCGTGATATGCTTCACGTTGACGCACAGGGAATCAAGGAAGATTACTGGCCATACGCGCTGAACGAGACGACGGTTATGCGCTCCGGCGCTTCTATGCTTGGGGTTGACGTGTCGATAGACGGCGTGCCGCTGCCGACCTATTGGGCGGACGGCATCCTTGTGGCCACCAGTTCCGGCAGCACCGCATATTCGTTGAGCATCGGCGGTCCGATATGCTCTCCTGACGCCCACGTGCTCATCGTCGCGCCAGTATCCCCGCACAACCTGAATGTACGACCGCTGGTAGTCCCGTCCACTTCGGTGGTACGCATCACTTTCCGCTCGCGCGAAGACAATGCGATTTTCACTATGGACAACAGAAACTTCGTAATTCCTACCGACTCCGTCATCACAATAGGCGCCGCTGACAAGAGCCTGAAGAGGCTCCGCCTTGCGAAGGCAAACTTCTACGATGCGCTCCGCGAGAGGCTTCACTGGGGTGAAGACGTCAGAAACTCCAACAACTGAATATGAAAGCTCCAAGCAAGATTCCGACACATGTGTCCATAATTATGGATGGAAACGGCCGTTGGGCCAAAGAGAGGGGAAAGGAAAGGGTATTCGGGCATTTCGAAGGTGTCGAGAGTGTCCGTGCCGTCATGGAGTGCTGCGTCGAATGGAAGATCCCCTTCGCATCGTTCTACGCTTTCTCGGAGGAGAACTGGGGCCGTCCCGCCGCAGAGGTGGACGCGCTTATGGAACTTATGGGCAAGGCCATGGTCGGGGAACTTGACAATTTCCAGGAGCACAATGTCCGTTTTATGGTTCTTGGAAACAGGGCGAGGCTTTCAGACGGGCTTAATGCCACTATCGACAAGATTATGGCCAGCACCGCCGCCAATACGGGATTCACTATGATACTTTTCCTGAGTTACAGTGGAAAGTGGGATATCCTGCAGGCTGCGGAAAAGATGGCACACGATTTGATAAATCATCCCGAGAAGAAATTTGAGGCGGAGGATTTCAGCCGCTATCTCGTTACGGACGGTGTTCCGGACCCGGATCTGCTTATCAGGACTTCCGGCGAGAAGAGGCTCAGCAACTATCTGCTCTGGCAATCGGCTTATACGGAGTTCGTGTTTACCGACACACTTTGGCCCGATTTCCGTAAGGAGCAGTTTTACGATGCCATCGAGGAGTTCGCTTCGCGTGACAGACGTTTCGGAAAAGTCAAATAATTCGTGTATATTTGCGGACTATTTTATAGAGTATGACGTTAAAACGGACAATATCCATCATTTCACTGGCCCTGCTGGCGCTTTCAGCCTTTGCACAGGAGCCCGTCGAGGTGGATTATAATCGTCCGAAGAAATATATCGTAGGCGGAATCGGAACGGAAGGGAACCATTATTTCAGCAACGAACAGATAATATCCCAAACAGGCCTTCAGCCTGGTATGGAGGTTACGGTCCCTAGCGAAGAGATGTCAAACATCGTGAAACGCCTGTGGCTTCAGCGTTTCTTCGAGGACGTGGCGATCAACATCGACAGCGTGAAGGTGGCGTCGGTTCCGACGGCTCTCGATACGGCTTATTTCACCATAGCCATCGAGGAGCGCCCGCGAATGTCCCGCTGGACTTTCTCCGGAATCAAGTCGGGCGAGAAGAAGGACCTTCAGGACCGCCTGAACCTCCGTCGCGGCGGTGAGTTCTCCGAATATGTCGACAAGACCTCCTGCGACATCATCAAGAGATATTATTTCGAAAAAGGTTTCCTCAAATGCCAGGTCAAGGCCGAGGTGCAGAAGGATTCTGTCGTGAAGAACGCGATCCGTGTGAACTTTGCGGTTGACAAAGGCGAGAAGGTCAAGATCAAGAACATCAATTTCATCGGCAACGATCACGTGAAGGAGTTCAAGATCGCCAAGGAGATGAAGAAGACGAAGTCCGCCAAGATCTACAACTTCTTCCACAGCAAGAAATTCGATCAGAAGGAATATATCAATGACAAGAAAGCCGCGTTGAGCGCCTTCAACGAGGCCGGTTACCGCGACGCACGTCTTGTCCGCGACTCCATCTACTACGTTGAGCCTAACAAACTCGGAATCGACCTTGTTTTCGAAGAGGGCGACAAATACTATTTCCGTGATATCCAGTGGACCGGCAACTCAGTCTATTCTTCTGACGCCTTGAATCAGGTCCTTCAGGTCAAGAAAGGCGACGTCTATGACCTTGTGACAATGGAGAAGCGTCTTTACGGCGGCGGCAAGCAGAATGAACTTGACATTTCCAAGCTCTACCGTGACAACGGTTACCTGTTCTTCAACGTCACCCCTGTCGAGACCAACATCCAGAACGACTCCGTCGATGTCGAAGTGCGCATTTCAGAGGGTAAGCAGGCCACTTTGAACAATATCGTCATCAATGGCAATGACCTCACCAACGAGAAGGTCGTGCGGCGACAGATATTCACCCGCCCGGGCTACCTCTACAGCCAGTCCGACTTCGAACGCTCAATCCGTGAGATTTCATCTCTCGGCCAGTTTGACGCCGAGGCGATCACAGACCCTCACACAGGTTATTCGATCATTCCGAACGCGCTTAACAACACCGTTGACCTCGTCTATAACGTGACCGAGAAGCCTTCATCAACTCTTGAGGTTTCCGGCGGTTGGGGTGGCAACACCTTCGTCGCATCGGTCGGTGTCAGCTTCAACAACTTCTCGACTCACCGAATGTTCGAGAAGCACGCCTGGAGGCCGGTACCTCTCGGAGACGCACAGACGCTGTCCTTCCGTTTCCAGACCAACGGTACCTACTATACCTCACTGTCCGCCAGCTTCACCGAGCCTTGGCTTACAGGCAAGAAGCCTATGTCGCTCAACCTCGGCTTGTACTATACCCGCCAGACCAACTCATACATCGCCCTCAATATCCTCAACAGCGACCGTATGATGGAGGTTTACGGATTCTCCGCCTCGTTGGGTAACCGTTTGAAGTGGCCTGACAACTACTTCATCCTTTATCACGGACTCAGCTGGCAGACCTACAAGCTTACCAACTGGTATTCAGGATACTTCATCTTCGATGACGGTATCTCCAACAACCTCAGCTATACGCTCACCCTCGCGAGAAACTCTACGGACCAGCAGATTTATCCTCGTCAGGGCTCTGATATGAGTTTCTCCCTCCAGCTTACGCCTCCATACTCACTGTTCCGCAAGTTCGACTTCAATGACGATGGTGAGAAAGTTCCTGTCGCAAGTTACAAGGACATCAACTACGACAACTGGAGCGCCGCTGACCGATACAGGTGGATCGAGTATCACAAGTGGAAATTCAACGCCACCCATTATACCAAGCTCGTAGGCGACCTTGTCCTTATGACACGCGCGCAGTTCGGCTATGTTGGCTATTACAACCGCAAGTGGGGATATTCTCCGTTCGAAGGCTTCCTCGTCGGCGGCGACGGTATGTCCGGTTACAGCACTTACGGCAACGAAGTCATAGCGCTTCGCGGTTACGAGAACTATTCGCTTACGCCATACCTCCCGTCGCAGTATAACTCATCAGGTTATTCTTACGCGGGTAACGTATATGACAAGTTCACTGTGGAACTTCGCTATCCTGTGCTTCTCCAGCCGTCTTCAACCATCTTCGTACTCGGATTCCTCGAGGGCGGTAACTGCTGGTCGGACATCAGAGATTTCAATCCTTTCCAGATCAAACGCAGCGCTGGAGTCGGTGTTCGCATCTTCTTACCGATGATTGGTCTTCTCGGTGTGGACTGGGGTTACGGATTTGATGACGCCAAGAGCGGCGGCAGCCAGTTCCACTTCGTTATCGGACAACAGTTTTAATTGAAATATCATTAAATTAATAAAATTATGAAAAAGGTTCTTTTGATCGCCGCTATGGCATTCGTTTCAGTGGCTGGCTTCGCTCAGCAGAAGTTCGCCCACGTCAACTTCTCGGAGCTCGTACAGCTTTGCCCTGAGGCTGACCAGGCCCGTGCTACAATGACTGCTTCAAACAATGAGGCACAGGAGACATATCAGGCGATGGTTGAGGAATTCAACACCAAGTACAGCCAGTATCAGCAGAAGGCTTCTACCTGGACTCAGTCAATCCGCGAGAGCAAGGAAAAGGAACTCACAGAGATCCAGCAGCGCATCCAGGAATTCGGCCAGTCAGTTCAGGCAGAACTCCAGCAGCAGGAGCAGCAGCTGATGGCTCCTATCTATGAGAAGGCCAACAATACGGTCCAGGACCTCGCAAAGGAAGGTGGATATATCTTCGTATTCGACATCTCCACCGCTCTTTACGTGGACCCTGCACAGAGCACTGACCTCACCCCTGCAGCGCGCAAGGCTCTCAACATTGCCGCTGACCGCACTCTCGAGTCCCTCCAGGCGGAGCTCCAGGCCCAGGCACAGGCAGCACAGCAGTAGTACTGCGATGACCCTTACATAAAGACCGGTACTGCGTGCCGGTCTTTATGAATATATAAACCACTACAACCACATAACAAATAATGCAACATAAAGTCATTGACACCAAAGATGTCGTGATAAGGTTTGCAGGAGATTCCGGTGACGGTATGCAGCTCACCGGTTCGCTCTTTGCAGATATGTCGGCAATCTATGGCAACGGACTTGCAACGTTCCCGGATTACCCCGCTGAAATCCGTGCCCCGCACGGCACAGTGTCAGGCGTGTCCGGTTTTCAGGTTCATATCGGAAGCGAAGAGGTGGCCACTCCGGGCGACTTCTGCGATATGCTCATCGCTATGAACCCGGCAGCGCTCAAGGCCAACGCCAAGTGGTGCAAGCGCCATGCGATGATCCTCATTGATGAGGATGCTTTTGACGACGCAGGCATCAAGAAAGCCGGTTTTACGACAGACAATCCTTTCACAGAACTTTCAGTAGAAGACAGGACACTCATCATCGCACCTATAACTACGATGACGAAGGAGAGCCTCAAGGACAGCGGGATGGACTTGAAGTCCATGCTCAAATGCAAGAATATGTTCACGCTCGGAATCGCGTGCTATATATTCAACCGACCTCTCCAGCCTGTTTATGACTATCTCGAGAAGAAATTCTCCAAGAAACATCCTGAGGTGATAGCTCCTAACAAGAAGGTTCTTGACGATGGTTTCAACTATGCGGCCAACGTCCAGGCTATCCCGAATACATATACCATCGAACCGGTGAAGTCCGCGAAGAAGGGTACATACAGGAATGTGACAGGTAACCAGGCAATCGCCTGGGGCCTTCTGGCCGCTTCGGAGAAGTCCGGCCTTCCTCTTTTCTGCGGTTCCTATCCTATTACCCCGGCAACCGCCATCCTCGAAGAGCTTGCCCTTCACAAGAGCCTTGGAGCAAAGACACTCCAGGCGGAGGATGAAATCGCCGGCATCTGCACCGCCATAGGCGCCGCATTCGCCGGTAATCTTGCCGTCACCACGACATCCGGTCCGGGCCTGTCTCTTAAGAGCGAGGCTCTCGGACTTGCCGTAATGGCTGAACTTCCGCTGGTCGTCGTTGACGTTCAGCGCGGCGGCCCTTCCACCGGCCTCCCTACCAAGACCGAACAGACCGACCTGAACCAGGCGCTTTATGGACGGAACGGCGAGTGCCCTATTCCCGTCATCTGCGCGCATTCTCCTGCAAACTGCTTCTTCGCCGCCTTTATGGCCGCAAAGATCGCACTTGAGCATATGACTCCGGTCCTTCTTCTTTCAGAGGGTTTCCTTGGCAACGGCAGTGAGCCATGGCTCATTCCGTGGATGAAGGACTATCCTGAAATACATCCGCCATTCGTTACCGGAGTCCTTCCTGAAGGTGAAAAATTCAAGCCGTTCGAGAGAAATCCTGAGACTATGGTCCCTCAGTGGGCTCTTCCTGGTCAGAAAGGTTATGAGCATCGTGTCGGAGGACTTGAAAAGAACCACGCCGGCGTGCTTTCCACGGATCCTCAGAACCACGAAACAATGGTTCGCGAGCGCGCGAAGAAAGTCGAACTCATTTCCAAGGACCTTCCGGACCTCGTAGTCCGCGGCCCGCAGGAAGGAGAACTTCTCGTGCTCGGCTGGGGTGGTACATACGGCCACATAGCCAGTGCCATCCATGATCTGCAGGAAGAAGGTGTGCCTGTGGCATACACCCACTTCGACTATATCAACCCGCTTCCGCCAAATACGGCGGAGATTTTCTCCCACTACAGGAAATTCCTGGTGTGCGAGCTCAACAGCGGACAGTTCGCCAGCTATCTGCAGGGCCTGTATCCGCAGTACACTTTCCACAAGTTCGGAAAGGTTCAGGGTCAACCGTTCCTCGTGAGCGAGCTCATCGAGGCAATCAAAAAGGAGATGTAGTCTATGGCAAATTTGACATTCAAAGATTTCAAGAGCGACCAGGAGGTCCGCTGGTGCCCGGGTTGTGGCGATCACGCTGTCCTCGCTTCACTTCAGAGAGCACTCCCTAAGGTAAGCCAGGCCCTCAATTATGACAAGGAACGTTACGTGGTGGTGTCCGGCATAGGATGCTCCTCACGCCTTCCGTATTATATGGATACTTATGGTTTCCATAGCATCCACGGCCGCGCCACGGCCATTTCCACAGGTATCAAGGTGGCAAACCCATGGCTGACCGTATGGCAGGCCTGCGGTGATGGCGATGCCCTCGCCATCGGCGGAAACCACTTCATCCATGCCATCCGCAGGAATATAGACATCAACATCATCCTCTTCAACAACCAGATCTACGGCTTGACAAAGGGCCAGTACAGTCCTACGTCGAAGTTCGGGGCGATCACAAAGACGTCACCTTACGGTACGGTCGAGCATCCGTTCATTCCGGGATCCCTTGTACTTGGTGCGAAGGGAACATTCTTCGCGCGCAGCCTTGACGTTGAACTCAAGCTCAATGAAGAGATAATGACTGCCGCCGCCCTTCACGACGGCTGCTCGGTGATGGAGATGCTGACCAACTGTGTCATCTTCAATGACGGCGCCCACAGGAATCTTTCCGATCCGGCAGTCAAGGCCGACCACACCATCGTACTCCGCCAGGGAGAAAAGATGGTCTTCGGCAAGGACAACGAGAAGGGGCTCATCTATGACGGCAAGAAGATACGCGTGATCCATATCGGAGAGGGCGGATTCACCCTCGACGACGTGCTTGTTCACGACGCGCACGCCGACAACATCGGCATCCATATGGCTCTCGCCGATATGAAGGGTCCGGACTATCCGGTCGCTCTCGGCGTCATCCGTGACGTCAAGGATATCACTTACGATGACGGGGTGCGTGATCAGGTCAGGGAAGTTATGGCAAAATCAACGATCCACTGTGTTGATGACCTGCTTCACAGCGGCAGTACCTGGGAAGTGAAATAAAAATTACAACTAGACGATTATTTTATTATATTTGTCGAGTTAGTAGTTATCTTAGTATGAAGACACAAGACATTATGGCACGCCTCCAGGCCAAGTATCCAGGAGAAAATGAATATCTCCAGGCAGTACAGGAGGTTCTTGAATCTATCGAGGATGTGTATAATCAGCATCCTGAATTCGAAAAAGCCAAGATCGTGGAGCGTATGGTTGAACCGGACCGTATCTTTACCTTCCGTGTCACCTGGGTCGACGACAAGGGTGAGGTTCAGACCAACACCGGTTATCGTATCCAGTTCAACAGCGCGATCGGCCCTTACAAGGGCGGTCTCCGTTTCCACAAGGCAGTAACTCCTTCAATGCTTAAGTTCCTCGGCTTTGAGCAGACTTTCAAGAACGCTCTCACCACTCTTCCTATGGGTGGCGCAAAGGGTGGTTCCGATTTTGACCCGGTAGGCAAGTCAAATGACGAAATCATGCGCTTCTGCCAGGCCTTCATGCTTGAACTCTGGCAGTGCATCGGTCCTGATCAGGATATCCCTGCAGGTGACGTAGGTGTAGGCGGTCGTGAGATCGGTTATCTCTATGGTATGTACAAGAAGCTCGCACGCGAGTACAACACCGGTGTTCTCACCGGCAAGGGCGCTACCTGGGGTGGCTCCATCCTCCGTCCTGAGGCTACCGGTTTCGGTGCTCTCTATTTCACCCAGAACCTTCTCCACAAGGCTGGCAAGGACATCAAGGGCTGCAAGGTGGCTATTTCAGGCTTCGGTAATGTAGCGTGGGGCGCATGCACCAAGGCTACCGAACTCGGCGCAAAGGTTGTTGCAATCTCTGGTCCTGACGGTGTCTGTGAGATTCCTGACGGCATCACCAAGGAGATGATCGACTATATGCTTGTAATGCGCGCTTCCAACCGCAATAAGGTTCAGGATATGGCAGACCAGTTCCCTGGCGCAGCCAAGTTCACCGCAGGCAAGAAGGCTTGGAGTGTCAAGTGCGACATCGCTCTTCCTTGCGCATTCCAGAACGAGCTTTCAGAGGACGATGCAAAGGAACTCAAGGCAAACGGCACCTGGTGCTGCTGCGAGGTTTCCAACATGGGTTGCCAGCCGGGCGCTATCAAGTTCTTCCAGAACAATGGCGTTTACTTCGCTCCTGGCAAGGCTGTCAATGCAGGTGGCGTAGCTACCTCAGGTCTTGAAATGACCCAGAACGCTTCACACATCAGCTGGAGCGGCAAGGAGGTTGACGAGAAGCTTCATTTCATCATGGATTCAATCCACGAGGCTTGCGTCAAGTACGGCACACAGGCAGACGGCTCAATCGATTATGTGAAGGGCGCAAACATCGCCGGCTTCATGAAGGTCGCCACCGCAATGCTTGAGCAGGGCACAATCTAAGATTAAAGTCTTGGAACATATAAAACAAGGGCTGAGCGAACCGCTCAGCCCTTGTTTCATTATTTGGATATGATTCCGAGTTTTACAAGCAGTGCCTTGGTCTCGGGGTCGTGGCCGCGGAAGTTGCGGTAAAGGATTGCCTCTTTCTCCGTGCTGCCTTTTTCGAGTATGTTGCGGCGGAAGGAGTCGGCCACTTCCTTGTTGAAGATGCCCTTCTCTTCGAAGAGTGAGAAAGCGTCGGCTTCGAGGACTTCGGCCCATTTGTATGAGTAATAGCCTGCGGCATAGCCGCCTGCGAAGATGTGGCTGAATGCGGTGGAAACGCAGGTGCCATCCACTCTTGGCAGTAGATTGAGCGGCTCGTAGACGGATGCCTCGAATGCCTCGGTGCCGAGTTCAGGCAGGGAGGTCCTGGTGTACCAGTTCATATCAAGGTAGCCGAACTGGAGCTGGCGTACCTGGAAGTATGCGGCGTTGTAGTTCTTGGCCGCGATGATCTTGTCGATGAGTTCGTCCGGGATGACTTCTCCTGTCTGGTAGTGCTTGGCGAACTGCTTGAGGAAGTCGCGCTCATAGCCCCAGTTCTCCATAATCTGTGAAGGGAGTTCCACGAAGTCGTGGTCAACCGATGTTCCGCTCTGTCCCGGGTAGGTGCACTTTGTGAGCATTCCGTGGAGGGCGTGGCCGAACTCGTGGAGGAAGGTGGTGAGCTCGTCGTGGGTGAGGAGTGATGGAGCGGATGCGGTAGGCTTGCTGAAATTCATCACGATGGTCACGCACGGCCTGTGATCGATGCCTTCGTATGTGTACTGGCTGTATATGTCGTTCATCCAGGCGCCGCCGCGCTTGCTGGCGCGTGGGAAGAAGTCTGCGTAGAATACGGCAAGGTGCTCTCCGTTCTCGTCCTTTACGTCGAAGACGTGAACGTCAGGATGGTATCCCGGAATGTCGTCGCGCTCCTCAAAGGTGATGCCGTAGAGTTGTGTGGCGAGCCCGAGGACTGCGTCAATGCAATTCTCAAGCTGGAAATATGGCTTGAGCTGTTCGTCGCTCAGGTCATAGAGACTGTTTTTGTATTTCTCTGACCAGAAGCTGAAGTCCCAGGCAAGGAGTTCGTCACCTTCGAAACCGTTTGCCTGTGCATATGCAAGTATGTCGGCGACTTCTTTCCTTGCTGCAGGAAGGGATGGCTCGAGAAGTTCGCCGAGGAATTTCCATACACCCTCCTTGCTGCCGACCATACGGTCTTCGATGGCGTAGTCGGCGTATGTCTCGTAGCCGAGGATGTTGGCAATCTGGATTCTGAGGTCAACTATCTTGCGGCAGATTTCCGAGTTGTCGAATTCTCCGCCGAGGGCTTTGGAGTTGTAGGCCCTGTAAATCTTCTCGCGGAGGTCGCGACGGGTGCTGAACTTGAGGAACGCAACGTAGCTTGGCTGGCTGAGGTCGAATGTCCAGCCGCTCTCGCCGCGCTCGGCGGCCGTGGCTGCGCCCATTTCGCGGACGTAGTCAGGAAGTCCTGCGAGGTCGGCCTCGTCGGTAAGGTTCATTGCCCAGGCGTTGGTTGCTGCAAGGGCGTTCTTCTGCCACTGGAGCTGGGTGAGCGAGAGCTCTTCTTCGAGCTTGCTGTATTTTTCCTTGTCGGCGTCGGAAAGGAGGGCGCCGCTGCGGACGAAGCCCTTGTAGGTGTCCTCGAGGAGACGCATCTGCTCTCGAGTGAGCTCCAATCCGTCTTTCTTGTCATAGATGGCCTTCACACGCTCGAAGAGAGGCGCGTTGAGGGCGGCGTACATTTCGTATTCGGTGAGGATAGGGGAGAGCTCTTCCGCAATCTGCTCCATACCGTCGTTGGTGTTGGACTCCTTGAGATTGTAGAAGATGCCGCCGACGCGGCTTACGGCTCTGCCGGAGAAGGCGAGTGCTTCGATTGTGTTTTCGAAGTCGGGCTCGTCCGGATTGGAGACGATGGCGTCGATCTCGGCCTTGCCTTCATCTATAGCCTGTTTGAATGCGGGCAGATAATGTTCATTCTTGATTTTGTCGAACTGAGGCGCGCCGTACGGCAGCGTTGACTCTGAAAGAAGTGGATTTTCCATTTTGCAGGAAGTGATGATTGCCAGAAGCATTCCGGCGATGACAATGGATTTTTTCATTGGAATGTGGTTGGTGTCGGGTTGGCAAAAGTAAGCATTTTGGTTGGCATTTAGGCAATAATTGACTAAATTTGCGGCGCTTTAATGGTATAGTAGTTAAAATCTTATATTAAATCTATGGCTAACAGCAAATTCAACGTCAAGTATTGCGTACTCCTGCCAATCGTGCTCGCAGTCACAATCTTCTTGTGGGCTGTCCCTACCACTTTCTTCGGAATCGACGGCCTCACTGTTACTATGCAGCGCACAATCGCAATTTTTGCCTTTGCAGCCCTGATGTGGATCTTCGAGATCGTTCCTAACTGGGTAACCTCGCTCCTCGTTATCGTAGGCTCCCTCCTGACAATCTCGAACAAGAGCCTTGCATTCTGTATGAACACCGGTGACGACAGCGTGTTCATGCCTTTCAAGAGCATTCTCAATGCATTCGCTGATCCTACCGTGATGCTCTTCATGGGCGGCTTTGTTCTCGCTATCGTTGCAGCAAAGTACGGTATGGATGTCACAATGGCACGCATACTCCTCAAGCCGTTCGGCAAGAACCCTAAGACCGTGCTCCTCGGAGTCCTCATCGTAATTGCAATCTTCTCGATGTTTATGAGCAACACTGCAACAGCTGCGATGTTCCTTGCATTCCTTGCCCCTGTGTTTGCATCACTTCCGGAGTCTGACAAGAAGGGCAAGGTCGGCATTGCGCTCGCGATTCCTATCGCGGCAAACATCGGCGGTATCGGAACCCCTATCGGAACCCCTCCTAACGCAACCGCAGTAGGTATCCTCTCCAACAACGGCATCGAGGTAGGTTTCGGTGACTGGGCGGCCAGGATGATTCCTTTCGTAATCATTATGATTACTCTCGCGTGGGTGCTCCTTATGGTGATGTATCCATTCAATTCAAAGGAAATAAAGCTCGAAATCAAGCAGAACGAACAGAAGAAGACCTGGAAGACCTATGTGGCCTGGATTACCTTCCTCGGCACCATCCTCCTCTGGATGACTGAGAAGCTCACCGGACTCAACTCAAACGTAGTGGCACTCATTCCTCTTGCTGTATATACCGCTACAGGTGTGTTCACCAAGGAAGATATAAAAGAAATCAACTGGAGCGTCCTCTGGTTGGTAGCCGGTGGTTTCGCACTCGGTTATGCGCTTGAAGGTACAGGCCTTGCACAGGCTCTCGTGACTTCAATCGACTTCAACGCAATGAGTATCGTAGTCGTATTTGCAGTTGCAGGTCTTATCTGCTACTTCCTCAGCAACTTCATCAGCAACTCCGCTACGGCAGCACTCCTCATCCCTATTATGGTTGCTATGGGCAAGGGCCTTCTTGCCAGCGACAACGCTGCAAACTTCACCGCATGGGGCGGACAGCATGCACTTGCGATTTTCGTCGCAACCTGTGCATCCCTCGCAATGCTCCTTCCTATCTCCACCCCTCCGAATGCTATCGCTGCATCCACAGGCCTCGTAGAGACAAAGGATATGACCAAGGTCGGCATCATCGTCGGTGTAGTAGGCCTTGTACTCGGTTTCTTCTGGATTACCAAGTTCTTCCCATTCGCTTAATTCGAAATGAAAAAATCAATAATCTTAGCATTGGCACTGGCGCTCAGCGTCAGTGCTTTTGCACAGGAGGCCTCCAATGCCTCACATTTCAAGTTCTACGGTTTCGTCCGTAACTATTTTGCTTTCGATACACGCGAAAGCAGTGCCGGCACGGCTGACCTCTACTACTACATGCCGAAGGACGAGAGCATCGTCAACGGTGAAGACGTCAATGCAACTCCGTCCTTCCGTTTCGTTGCCCTCACCACCCGTGCAGGCGTTGACGTTACAGGTTATGAGGTTGCAGGCTATAAGATCGGCGCAAAGATCGAGGCTGACTTCTACGCCGGCCTCAGCGGCAGCACCGGAACAGCACAGTTCCGCCTCCGTCAGGCATACGTCACCCTTGCAAAGGGTGCCCGCAACTGGAAGGTAGGTCAGGCCTGGCATCCGATGGCCGCCGACCTTCCTGACATCTTCAGCCTTGAGAGCGGTGTTCCTTTCGGTCCGTTCAGCCGCACCCCTATGGTCTCCCTCGACCTCGGTATGGGCAATGGCTGGAGTTTCAACGCCGCTGCCCTCTGGCAGATGCAGTACACCTCCACAGGTCCTGATGGCGCAAGCGCAAACTATATCCGCAACAGCTGCGTCCCTGAACTCTACTTCGGCTTCTCATACAAGGGCCAGAAGGGCGGTGCGTTCCGCATAGGCGCCGACTATCTCAACATCAAGCCTTATAAGAACGACGCTCTCGGCGGAATCTCCTCTTCACGCAGGGGATCCTGGATATTCTTCGAGTATGGTCAGTTCAAACTCGGTGACTTCACTTTCAAGGAGAAGGTCACCTTTGCGGAAGACGGCTCACATATGAATATGATAGGTGGCTATGGCGTGTCCAAGCTCGAGTCAAACGGCGAGTTCGCATTCAGTTCAACCCGCAATCTTTCAGGATGGGCCACCATTCAGTACAAGACCAAGAACTCAAACTGGGTTCCTTCACTCTTCCTCGGCTATGCCAGGAATTTCGGAACCAAGGATCCTATCGTAGCTGATTTCTGGGGCAAGAACAGTGTTCAGAGCCTCAAGGATATGTACAGAATCCAGCCTGAGATTCTCTATAATCTCGGCAAGGTTCAGTTCGGCCTTGAGTATATGTTCACCTCCGTACGTTACGGCAGGTCCGGAAACATGAAGGTTCCTACAGAAAACCTCCACTGGGTAAGCAACCACCGTATCCAGGCTATGGTCAAATATACTTTCTAAAGAAGGAAGTTGAGGTCGTCACCGGGTGCGAACTCCCTGGTTTCGGCCATTGACCTGTGAAATACTTTCATCTTGTTCGGCTTGCCGACAAGCTGCAGGCGGCCGCCCTCAAGCACAAGGGCGGTCGCTTCGCGTATGGCGGCGACCGTGGCCTTCGGGTTGACCATTATGTATTCCTTGATGCGGTCGTCGCGCGTCTCTCCGCCGTGCTTCGGGTCGAAGAAGTCGGTGTAGTGCGGATTGATCTGGAACGGTATGAGTCCCATGCAGTCAAAGCTTGCCGGCTCGACGATAGGCATATCATTGGTCGTGCAGAGTGTCGGGCCCGCCACGTTGCTTCCGGCGCTCCAGCCCATATAAGGCATACCGTCGCCGGCACGCCTGCTTATGGCCTGCATCAGGCCGAGGCGGTGAAGCTCCTTCACCAGATGGAAGGTGTTGCCGCCGCCGACAGCCACGCATTGTGCCTCATACACTGCCTTGACTGGATCTTTCTTCCTGTGCGTGCTCTCAATCCTGACCCCGAACTCCGCAAATACTTTGGCAACCTTCGCTTCGTACGCATCGTAAGACGCCTTCAGTCCGCCGTCAGCCAGACTCACGCCTGCATATGGCACGAACAGCACTTTCTTGACCCCGTGCCTGCCGCAGAAGTCCGCAATCATATCTTTGCACCATCCGAGGTACGCCTCGCCCCTCATCGTGGAATTGCTTATCAGAAGAAGATTCTTTTCCATTGTCATCAGTTTTGTGTTTGCGCAAAAATACGAAAAAAACGACAAAGAGGGAGCCTGACCGGCTCCCTCTGGTCGAGAAGACGTGACTCGAACACGCGACCCCTACGTCCCGAACGTAGTGCGCTACCAACTGCGCTACTTCTCGTTAAAAAAATCCGCCGTACTGGCGGATTTCTATGTCTTAAGCAAGTTTATTGATATAAACCTGAATTCCGCTCTTGAGATTGGAAGCCTTGTTCTTGTGGATGAGACCAATCTTTGCAAGCTTGTCGATCATCGCGAATACCTGAGGTGCATTCTTCTCTGCAGTAGCCTTGTCGGTAGTGTTGCGGATGTCGCGGATAGCATTTCTTGTAGTCTTTGCATAATACTTGTTATGCAGTCTGTGCCTTTCGTTCTGGCGATCGGCCTTCTTTGCTGAAGCTGTGTTTGCCATTGTATTTTTATTTTTAATATTTTAGTAGTGGGTAGGAGAATCGAACTCCTATTGCAAGAATGAAAATCTTGAGTACTAGCCGTTATACGAACCCACCAAACTCGACCCAAAAGCACAAAGTGCCAAAAGGGAGTGCAAAGATAAAAAGAATTATCTGAATTACAAGTTATTTTTTAGTCATATTTTCCTCCTGGTCCTCTGACCATACCCAAGAGTAAATGATGGACTCAACCTGGCGCAGATATTGGCGCTTGTCATATCTCGGCGCATACACGAAGGCATCGAGAACTATGATTTCGCTTCCGTCCCTGCTGTAGAAGGAATGTGACACGAACGGACCTCCCATAAAGTCGTTTTCGACTTCCCAATATCCCCTTGTCTGTGCAAGGTCCCTGCCGCGGTATTTGAGATATTCGACGGTAGGCTCTATGAAGATGCTGGTGGTCATATAAGTGTTCTCGAACATGCCGGGAACATTGGCCATAAAGGTCTCGTTGCGGTGCTTGATGATGTTCTCCTTTGAGAACGGGTCTTCCTCTCCGGCCGGATACTTGTACATCAGGACGCCCTGGGTGGAGAACTGCTTCTCGTCGGCGATCCAGGCGAAGTTCGGCGTGAGTTTTCTGAGCGTATAGCCGCTAGGGAAGTATGGCGAACCTCCGAACACTTCGGACACCTGTTTCCTGATCTGGTACTCTTCATATCTGATGGAGTTGCGGATGACCCTGTCGCGCTCTGCCTGCTCGAACGAGCCGGTGATCATCTGACCGCTCTTCTCGAGCTGGGCGGATGCCGCTTCTATTGAAGGGGCCGTAACCTGGATCACGCATTGCGGCGCGGCCCAGACGTCATGCTTGTATATTACGCCCGTCGTGTCGGCCTGGACTCCAACGTTGAAGATGATGATGTTGCGGTGAACCCTGAAGAGATCGACAAACTTTGAGGGCACGATATTGACGAGAGAGTAGAGCGGCTCGCTGGGTGTGAGGAACGGGCACTCGCTTGCGAGGAGCTCGCGGACTTCGCCTCCCAGGTTGCCTTCCCAGTCAGTTTTCTCCATCACCACAAGGATTTCGCCGGCCTTGCCGCTGACGCTTGGGAGGAGAGCCTTTTGGTTCTTGCAGCCAAAAAGGCAAAGCGAGGCTGCCAGAAGAATGATGACCTTTTTCATAATAGTATAATGTTAATGTATCAATCGTCCTATGTCGTTGCCGAAGGCCAGTATCATAAGGCCTATAAGCAGAATCATACCTATCATCTGGGCGATCACGAGGAACTTTTCACCAGGCTTGCGTCCGGTGATCATCTCGAACAGCGTGAACACGATGTGTCCGCCGTCAAGCCCCGGGATAGGTATCAGGTTCATTACGCCCAGCATTATCGACAGCAGGGCTATGATATTGATGAATTTGAACCAGTCCCATATGGCAGGGAAGACCTGGCCTATTGCTATGAAGCTTCCTACTGACTTGTAGGCGCCGGTGGAAGGTGTTGCGAGAAGGCGGAGGTCCTGCAGGTAACCCTTTATGGTGTCACCGGTGAGCTTGATTCCTGCCGGGATTGCGCTGAGTACGGTATATTCCTGCTTCTTTATGTTCGGCATCACCATATAGACGCCTATGCGGCCGGCGGTGTCCACCTGGACCGGAACGGCCAGGGTGTCGGCGCCGCGCACGACTTCAGCGTCGATACTGGCGCCGCGAAGGCCTTCAAGAACTTCGCGGGCGTCTTGGAGGAACTCGACTTCCTTCCCTCCGAATGCGACGACACGGTCGCCGTGGAGGAGCCCGGATGCCGCGTTCGGGCCGTCGGCCGAGACGGAGTCAATCACGAACGGCAGCGCGATGTCGAACAGCAGAGGTGCGTTCAGCACCTCGCTTATCATCGCCTGGTCGATATATATGTCAAGGGTGTCGCCGCCGCGGAGGACTGTCGCCTTGTGAACGTTGCGGCGGGCGATGTCGGCCTGGAGAGAAGCGAAATTCTCCGGAACGTAGTCGTCAAGGGAAAGTATCTCGTCTCCTGTCCGAAATCCCATTTCATATGCGAGGTCGCTCACGAATACCTTGGTGCCCTGGTTGGCGATATATGACTGGCCCCAGCCGGCCATTATCCCTATGTAGCAGATAATGGCGAAGATGAAATTGTTCAGCACGCCTCCGGCGGTGACGAACAGCCTCTGCCAGGCAGGATGGCTGCGGTATTCCCACGGCTGCGGTTCACTCCGCATCTGCTCGAGGTCCATTGACTCGTCGACCATTCCGGAAATCTTGCAGTAGCCGCCGAGCGGCAGCCAGCCTATGCCGAATTCGGTCTCGCCCCATCTCCATCTGGCGATCCTCTTGCCGCCGACGTCGAAGAACAGGTAGAATTTGTCCACCCGTATATGGAAGATCTTGGCCCACATGAAATGCCCCAGCTCATGAATGAAAATGAGCAGGGAAAGGGCCAGGATGACCTGGAGAGCCTTAATCAATGTATCCATTGGCTATCGCTGCAATCTCTTTGTTGGTCTCGAAAATGTCTTCGATGGTCGGATCCGCTGCAAAATTCATTCCCGCGAGGCATTTCTCGTTGATGCGCGCGATGTCATAGAAGGAAATCATATCCTTGAGGTATGCGGCCACGGCGACTTCGTTCGCGGCGTTGAGTGCGCAAGGTGCGTTCCCGCCGCGCTCAATTGCTTCATACGCGAGCCTCAGGCAAGGGAATCTGTCAAGGTCCGGCTCTTCGAAGGTAAGGCTGCCGATGGAGGCGAAGTCAAGCTTCCTGTTGCCCACCGTCACGCGTGACGGGAAACTGAGCGCGAAGCCGATGGGCTCGCGCATGTCCGGACAGCCCATCTGGGCGATCACGGCGCCGTCGGCGAACTCCACCATCGAATGGATGATGGATTCCGGATGTACAACAACGTGAATGCGCGACGGGTCTATGTCGAACAGCCATTTTGCCTCAATCACCTCGAAACCCTTGTTCATCATTGTGGCGGAGTCTATGGTGACTTTCGCCCCCATATCCCAGTTCGGATGCTTGAGGGCCTCACTTGCGCGTGCCGCGGCAATAGACTTGCGGTCCCAGGTGCGGAAAGGTCCTCCGGATGCGGTGAGGTGAATCTTTTCCACTTCGTTCCCCTGGGCTGCAAGCAGGCACTGGAAGATTGCGGAATGTTCAGAATCCACAGGAAGGATGACGGCGTTGTGCTCGCGCATCGTCTTTGTCACGACGCTGCCTGCGGCAACGAGGGTCTCCTTGTTGGCGAGGGCGACAATCTTGCCGGCCTCGAGGGCGGCAAGCGTAGGTTTCAGACCGCTGAAACCGACCATCGCGCCGACGACGATGTCAACGCCGTCGGACTTGACAAGCTCGCAGAGGCTGCCCACGCCGAACCAGACTTTGCAGTCGGAGTCTTTCAGGGCTTCGCAGAGGGGCTCGTAGCGCGATTCGTCGCAGATGACGACGTGGTTGACGTTGAATTCGCGCGCCTGCGCCGCAAGCAGGTCTGCGTTGCTGCGTGCGGAAATCATATCGACCTCGAAGAGGTCAGGGTGCTGGCGTACTACGTCCAGGGTCTGTGTGCCTATCGAGCCGGTTGACCCGAGTATGGCTATTCTTCTTTTTGCCACTAGAAGCTTATCAGTTTAGTAGGGTCCATCGGCGTGCCGTCGGACCAGAGTTCGAAATGAAGGTGGTCTCCTGTGGTGAGAGACCCTGTATTTCCCACGAGGGCTATCGATGTGCCCGCCTTGACGGATTCGCCGAGCTTCTTAAGGAGCTTCTGGTTGTGGCCGTAGACGGAGATCACGTTGTCCGGATGCTGGATGATGATGACGTTACCCTTGCCCTCGTCCCAGCCGGTGTAGATGACGAAACCGTCATAGACCGCGCTGACGACCGAGCCGGAAGGCGCGGTGATGTCGATGGCGGGATGCAGGGTCATGTCGAACCCCTGGGACACCACGCCTTTGATAGGGGAGAAGAAGTGCATGCCCTCGATCGGGAGATTCCTGCTGGTGCCGCTAACGCCGAACTGTTCCTCAAGCTGGACTGTTTCGCGAAGAACCGAGTCCCTGCGGTTGAGTTCCTCCAGGGATTTGGCGGAGAGGTATTTCGTCCTGTTCGAGCTCACGATGCTGTCGATGCTGATCGTCTGGTCTCCGGCGAGGACACGGGAGAGATTCTCCGCATAGAGGTCCCATTTCGTGATGATGGTCTCGAGAGAGTCTATGCGTATGGCATTGGCCACTGCGACTTCCTTGGAATGGGCGTCCGGATAGCCCGGTATCGTGGATCGCAGGGGCGTGAAGGCGATGAGACAGTAGATGAGCAGTATGAACGCTATGATGATGCCGGCGCCGATGAAGATGCCGTTTATTTTGGTGAACCGGACGGAGCCGATGGAAACGTGGGTGTCGTTCTCGACGAGCGAGATCCTGTATCTTTTGTTCCAGTCTGCCGGATTTTGTCTTCCCATACTTTTGAGTTAAATTTGCAGTGATGAACAGAACCATCGGGATAGATTACGGAAGTGCCAGGGTAGGAGTGGCGGTAAGCGACCCTCTGGGTATCTTCGCGTCTCCTTTGGAGACGGTTCCTTCTGCAAAGATAATAGAATATCTCCAAAAATACGCCACGGCCGAGACGATTGAACGCTTTGTCGTCGGTTACCCGCTGAATCTCAACGGGGCCCCCGCCCAGTGCGCTCCTGACGTTGACGCATTCCTCAAGAAATTGCAGAAGGCATTTCCCGATACGCCCGTCGCGCTTGAGGACGAGAGGTTCACATCGGTGCTCGCGCACAGGGCAATGATTGACGGCGGAATGAAAAAGTCAGACCGCCGTGACAAAAATTCAGTCGACAAGATCAGCGCGGCAATAATTTTGCAAGGATATCTGGACAAGAGAAAATGATACAGCCGATTTATTTATACGGCTCCGAGGTTTTGAGGAAAGTCGCCCCGGCAGCCGACCTTTCGAAGAAAGATGAACTCGCGACGCTTGTCGCTGACCTGTGGGAGACTCTCGCAAAGTCTGAGGGCTGTGGCCTGGCCGCGCCTCAGATCGGTGTAAGCCAGCGTGTCTGCGTGGTTGACGGTGACATCATGGCCGACGTTTATCCTTATCTGAAAGGTTTCAAGAGAACATTCATCAACCCGGTGATAGTTGAGGAGAGTGCTGAACAGTGCGAATTCAACGAGGGCTGCCTCAGCGTGCCGGGAGTTTACGCCGACGTGCGCCGTCCGGCTTCCATCAGGGTCGAGTATTATGACGAGAACCTTGAGAAAAAGGAGGAGTCTTTCGACAAGTTCGCCTGCCGTATGATACAGCATGAGTTCTCCCATCTCGACGGGGTCCTCTTCACTGACCTCGTGGCCCCTATCCGCCGTAAAATAATAGCCAAGAAACTGGTCAGCATTTCCCACGGCAAGGTTGGCACGGCATACAAATCCAAAATCAAATAGCTTATGGGCGCATTTCACGCATACGACATCAGAGGCGTCTACGGGGTGGACTTCGACCGTACGACAGCTTACAAGGTAGGATATTTCATTCCTGAACTTCTCAAGACGGACAAAGTGCTTGTCGGCCGCGACTGCCGGGTGTCTTCCCTGGAGATTCACGACGCGCTCCTTGAGGGAATATGCGATGCGGGCGCAGATGTCTATGACCTCGGACTCAGCTCGACCCCCATGGTATATTTCGCAACAGCGAACTACGGATTCAAGGCATCGGTCCAGATAACAGCCTCCCACAATCCTGCGGAATACAACGGGATGAAGGTCTCACGCGAGAACGCACTCCCGGTCGGCCTCGATACCGGTCTCGGCCAGATCAAGGAGTGGATTGACAGCGGCCGCGAGACGCCTCCGGCGGCCAGCCGCGGACGGGTGTACGACAAGGATATCCACGATGACTACATGGCGTTCATGCTCAAATTCAAGGGTGACTACGCCAACCTGAAGATCGCTTTCGACCTTTCAAACGGAATGTCCTGTCTCTTCGCCCACGAAGTGTTCGGCGAAGAGGCTTCATATATCTTTGACACAATCGACGGACGTTTCCCTAACCACGAGCCTAACCCTCTCATTCCCAAGAATGTTGAGCCGTTGAGGAAGCTTGTTGCAGAGAAGGGTGCCGACGTCGGCGTCATTTATGACGGCGACGCCGACCGTGTGATGTTTGTCGATGACAAGTGCCGTTTCGTGGCTCCGGACCTGATCATCGCGATGATGGCTCTGTATTTCTGCGGCGAGAGAGGGGAGAAGGATCCCCGCGTGCTGCAGGAGATACGCAGTTCCAAGGCTGTCGGCGAGTTCCTTCAGCCGTACGGCGCAGATCTGCACACCTGGCGTGTCGGGCGCGCGTACGCGGCGCCGAAACTTCGCGAGATCGACGGCCTGTGGGGCGGAGAACTCGCGGGACATTACTATTTCAAGGATTTCTTCTATTCCGACAGCGGTCTGCTCGCCTCGATGATCGTGCTCCGGATAGTGTCCGGGCTCAAGAAGAAAGGCAAGACTTTCAGCCAGCAGATAGATGAAATCACGAAGTATAAGAATTCGGGTGAAATAAACTTTAAACTTGAAGACAAGAAGGGCGCAATGGATGCCGTGAAGGACTATTTCATGGCATCTGAAAAAGCCGAAGCCTTTATGGACTTTGACGGATACCGTGTGGAGTTCAGCCAATGGTGGTTCAATATTCGCCCTTCCAATACAGAACCTTATCTCCGCTTCATCTGTGAAGCGTCAACCGATGAACTGCTTGCAGAGAAGGTGGAGGAAGCCACGAAGCTTCTGGTACAGAGGTTCGATGCAATAAAATCATAACAATGAAAAAGAACGTACTGTTACTGAGCCTATTCCTGTCAGTCGTTGCACTGGCGCAAGAACCTGATTCAACTGTTTTTAATGGAAATGTTCCCGATGAGGACGGATACTCCGATTTCAAAAGCGGGAAGGGGGTTGAGGTTGACACCCTCAATATTGGCGACGGCCGCCTTCTGGTCGTCTTGAAAGATGACCACAGCTGGTTCTATGTCAAGAATTTCGACATAGTGGGCCAGGACTCGGTGTTCGTGAACAACTGGGTGGTCAATGAGCCTAATCCATACACAAACGTCAAGCTTGACAGCCTTCCGTTGAGGAATTCCATAATCCTCGTCGACTCAGCGAGCAATTTCGTCTGCCCATATGTAAGGGCGGTTTATTCGAAGTTCGGCTATCGCCGCGGGCGCCGTCATCAGGGCGTCGACCTGCCTTTGCCGACGGGTACTCCTGTCAAGGCAGCTTTCGACGGCCGCGTGCGTGTGTCGATGTATTCGAGAGGCTATGGCAATCTCGTTATCATCCGTCACGAGAATGGCCTTGAAACATTCTACGGCCATCTGTCCAAGAGACTTGTAGAGATTGGTGACTGGGTGCGTGCCGGTGACGAAATCGGCCTGGGCGGCTCTACCGGTCGTTCTACCGGTCCTCACCTTCATTTCGAAACCCGCTTCAGCGGCTTTGCTTTCGATCCTCAGTGGATCATCGATTTCGAGAAGGGTGAGCTTCGCAAGAACGTCTTTGTACTGCGCCGCAGCTATCTTGACGCGTCCTCCCATTACGTGCCTGAAACCATAGACGAAGAGGATGAAATATATGCCACCGACGAGGCTATCGAAGCCGAAGAGAAGAGACTCGCCGCCGAGCGTGCCGCAATGCGCTGGCATACAGTCAAGAACGGCGAGACGGTTTCCCACATCGCAGTCAAGGAAGGCGTCAGCGTTGCCAAGATAAAGAGCCTGAATCCGGGTATCAACATAAACAAGATCCACATAGGCCAGAAAATCCGCGTGAATTAATATTTGAACAGACGCGGGTCACTCGCGTCTGTTCAAAACTAAAACTAATATTATGAACAAGATCAATTATCTGATGACCGCATTGATGTGCGCAGCCGCCATCTCTGCGAATGCCCAGGTCAAGGAAGATTTCGTTCCTTCACCTAACAACCAGCCGGGAAAGGAATACCCGATGGTAAACTCTGAAAGATGTGTACGCGTCAAGGTGAAGGCACCTGAGGCACAGTCTGTCAAGCTTGACATCGGCGGCGTGAAATATGAACTCACCAAGGATGCAGAGGGCTTCTGGACTGGCGAATCAGCCCCGCAGGACGAGGGTTTCCACTACTATCAGCTGAATGTTGACGGTGCAGACGTTCCGGATCCTTCAAGCCTCTATTATTATGGCGCAAGCCGCTGGGGAAGCGGTATCGACGTCCCTGCCGAGGATCAGGATTTCTATGCTCTCAAGAACGTCCCTCACGGCCAGGTCCGCGAGATGTACTATTGGTCAGAGGTCAACAATGCAACACGCCATTGCTTCGTATATACTCCTGCAGAATACGACCAGAACAGCGACAAGCGCTATCCTGTGCTCTACCTCCAGCACGGCGGCGGCGAGAACGAGTACGGCTGGCCTCAGCAGGGCAGAACTGCGATGATTATGGACAACCTCATTGCCGCAGGCAAGGCGGTTCCTTTCATCATCGTAATGGATAATGGTTCTTGGACAATGCCTCGCCCTGCAGCTCCCGCAGCACGTCCTGTTGCTCCTCAGGGACAGCGTCCTCAGGGCCCGCGCCCACAGGGCGGCCAGCGCCCGGCAGGCGGAATGGGCCTTCCTGGCGGATGGGCTGACGGCATCGCCAACACTTTCCTCAAGGACCTCATCCCTATGATCGACGCCAACTTCCGCACCCTTGCCGACCCTGCACACCGTGCAATGGCGGGTCTTTCTATGGGTGGTATGCAGACCAAGGCCATCGCCTTCCCTCATCCTGAGGTGTTCGGCTCAATCGGCATCTTCAGCGGCGGCACCATCACCGTTGACGAGTCAAAGAGCGTTGAAGGCTTCCGTGACAGCAACAAGCTCGTCTTCGTCAGCTTCGGCAGCCGCGAACTCGAGAACCGCGTAGCCGGCTTCGGCGACGGTACCGACCCTAAGGTCGAGACCGAGCAGCTCAAGGCTTCAGGCATGAACGCCCACTTCTATGTCTCTCCTGGCACAGCCCACGAGTGGCAGAGCTGGCGCAGAAGCCTCTATCAGATGGCACAGCTCCTTTTCAAATAGTCTCTGATGAAAAAGATTCTCTCAATAATAGCAATCGCCCTGATGACCGGGGCGATTGCTTCCTTTGAGGCCGCTGCGCAACAGGCCCCGCAGGAGCCGAAGGCCCCTGAACTTGAATACTGCCTCCGCCTTCACGTGGAACTCGGCCAGGCCTACTCTGTCGGCCAGACACCGAAAGGTATGAGGAACATCGTTCCCATCACGGGCGGTACATTTGAAGGGAACCTTCCGGGAAAGGAACTGAAAGGCGAAATCATCCCCGGCGGCGCCGACTATCAGATGTCAAACGGCAACCGCACCGAGATTGAAGCAATCTACTGTATCAAGACAGATGACGGCGTAGTGATTCACGTCCGCAATTGTGGAATCATCGCAATGGGCGACGGCTTCTACTTCCGCTGCGCACCGAAGTTCGAGGCTCCCGCTGACAGCAAGTACAGCTGGATGAACAATTCCCTCTTCCTCTGCCAGCCTGATTTCAGCACCGGTCAGAGCGGAATCACCCTTGATGTCTGGAGAGTGAAATGATTTTGTGCATTCTTAGGCCGCCTAAGAATGCACAACTTTTTTGTGTAGTATGAACGTGCTCCTTACGCAAATGCTTTCAAAGAGCGACCCTTCGGAAGTCGCGGGACTGTCTCGGTTTTTCAAGACAGGTCCAGGGCAGTACGGAGAAGGGGACAAATTCCTTGGAATAAAGGTCCCCGTGACAAGGTCTGTGGTGAAGGAATGCTGGAAGGAAACGCGCTGGGAGGATCTGGAAGGATGCATAAGAAGTGAGTATCACGAAATCAGACTATCCGCCTTGCTGACGCTTGTCCAGATATTCTCTCACGCAAAAAAGAGCCCGATGGTTCAGAAGCGCTGCGTGGACTTTTACCTGAACCACACTGAATTCGTTAACAATTGGGATCTTGTGGACCTGAGCTGCTATGAGATTCTCGGCCGATGGCTCCTTGATAAAGACAGGTCACTGCTCTATAATCTTGCCCGCAACGGCAGAACCATCTGGGAACAAAGAATCGGGATTGTATCCACATTGCAATTCATCCGCAAAGGAGAGCTGGATGACACATACGCCATTGCCGAGATATTTCTGAATAAGCCCGAACCACTCCACGACCTGCTCCAAAAGGCTGTCGGCTGGATGCTTCGGGAGGCTGGCAAACGGGATATGGACAGGCTCCGGCAATGGCTGGACATCAACCGTCAGCGTATGCCAAGAACTATGCTCAGATACGCGATAGAGAAATTCCCCGAAGAGGAACGAAACGCATATAAAAAGGTCGGGACTTGATGTCTCGACCTTTTTGCTCCCCTAATGTACGAAATGTTGAACCTCTGGAAGGACTTCCAGAAGGTCGTGGAATTCATTGAGATTAACAGGACTTGGCTTGACGAGGTGATGAAATTTTGATAACTTTACCAAAATTTGAATGATATGGGAAATACAGAGAAGATGCAGCAGTTCGAGGGCCTGAAGGTCAGGACTGTGTGGAATGAGGACGAGGAGAAATGGTATTTTTCCGTGAAAGATGTCGTTACTGTTTTGACGGATACAGTAAATGCCAAAGACTACATCTCAAAAATGAAACGTCGCGACCCTGCCCTGTCCGAAGGGTGGGGACAAATTGTCCACCCCCTTCAAATAACCACTGCAGGTGGACCTCAGAAAGAGAATTGTGCCACGATGGAGGGGATGTTTAGAATAATTCAGTCTATCCCGTCAAAGAAAGCGGAGCCTTTCAAGCAATGGATGGCGCAGGTGGCCGCCCAGCGCATTGACCAGGCTATTGATCCTGAACTCAGCATCGACCAGGCAATTGCTGATTACAGAAGGCTCGGCTATTCCGAGGCTTGGATTACAAGACGTATCAAGACCATTGAAATCCGCAAAGGTCTTACTGACGAATGGAAACGTGGCGGCGTAACGAAGGAGGTGGACTTTGCCTTCCTGACTGACCTTATGTCCAAAACCTGGAGCGGCTTGACGACCAAGGAATACAAGAAACTCAAAGGCTTGACCAAGGAGAACCTACGTGACAACATGACCAACATGGAACTTCTTCTCAACGCTCTTGCCGAGGAGTCTGCTACACAACTCAGCAAGGAACGCAATCCTGAAGGCCTGGTACAGAATGCCGTAGTCGCAGAAGAAGGCGCTGAGGTCGCAAAAACCGCCAAAGAGGAATTCGAGAAGCGCTTAGGGCATGGAGTTGTCACATCAGAAAAGGCAGTCGATTACATCCAATCCCCAGAAGAACTGCCTTTTTCAAAGAATTGATTTCGTGACAAATCGTCACGGGTTGGTTACAAGATGTAGCCGTATGAAGTGGGGTACAATCCGTACCCCTGTTCAATAAAAAAGAGAATGTCTTGGAAATCAAGTATGAGTAATAGTACCCATTTCAAAATGCCAGCCCTGGCATTGCTGGCTTTTATTGGTTTATTCCTGGAGATTCTTTTGGCTTCTTTAGAGAAGCATTTATATGGGACAGATATAGCTGGCTTTTCAGAAATGCAATACATCAGACATTGGCAAATCACTTCTGCATTGTGGGCGATTGCGTCATTTTTGGTCGTCTTTCTCAGCAAAAGGCTGTGTGAATTCAATGTCTTTGAATCCCACATAGTTCCTTCCAGATTGCAGCTTGTGCTGGGATTGTCCTTACCGCTGGTCTTTGCTGTTGTATGGTCCATACTCAACGGTGGCCCAGGGATAGTCAGGTTTTACAAGAATAGTTCTATTGCTATGTCTATTTGGCAGTACATATACTATGTGTTCGAAATGCTGCTTGCTGGTCTGATAATATGCTTTTCGCAGAAGTCTTTTGACAGTCGGGTAGGTAAACAGAGCCAAATTCCGTGGGGCGGTCTAATGCTGGGATTATCGTGGGGATTGCTTCATTATTTCACCAAAGGCAGCGCGGTGGTTGCCGCTATTGCCTTCATTCTGGCAATCCTTTTCGGTATGGTTTTCAACTGGCTTGGAAAAGACCTCAAAAAGACGTTGCCGTTGATGTATCTTATGTTCGTGTGCCTCTAAAATAAACTTCGTACCAGAAAGCCTGCCTGGCGGTACGAAGCACTCTGAAAACAGTCTTCCGTACCACCAGAGGACTGTTTTGGTACCGATGGGCTTCATACGAAAAAAGGTCGAAACTTTCGTCTCGACCTTTTATGCTCCCCTAACGTTCGAAATATTGAACCTGTGGAAGGACTTCCTTAAGGTCTTGGAATTTGTTGAAAACAATAGGAAATGGCTATTTGAACAATTCTGAGTGGCTGCCCAACCTGACCAGATAGATTGCTAGTGTATCTTTGTTATATGTGCTTTACAAAATGTTAAATATATTTGACATTTAGGAAAATTTGTTTAACTTTGCAATGAGAAAAATTGCTAAAACAATCATTATGAGTCAGAAATCATTTTTGCTCCCTTACAAATTCAAGAAGGTTGGGATGTGCATGTTCATCCCATTCTGTGCTATATGTCTCTGGTGCCTTTTCAGTGGCGAATTGGAATTCGGCTATATGCAGTGGCCCTGCATTTCTTTTTGCCTCCAGGAACTGTTCGATGATAATACAAGCTGGCTGGCAATAACGACTACCGATCCCATCAACGAAATTGGAATGTTAGGACTTCTGATCTCGATGTGCTTTATTGCTCTTTCCGAAGAAAAGGATGAGGATGAGATGACAGCCCAGATAAGGATGCGGTCATTTATGTTCAGCTTCTGGGTTATGGCTGCAATATTAGCATTCAGTATCTTATTTGTCTATGGAATAAGGTTCATGGAGTTTGCCTTTATCGCAGTTTTCCTTGTCTTTCTTATTTACATCATCAAGTTTAACTTTGCAATGAGAAGAATAAGGAGGGAAGGCCGATGAAAAACACAGTAAAGGTTGAGAGGGCCATTCTGGATATTACACAGCAGGATTTGGCGACAGCCGTGGGCGTAAGTCGTCAGACCATCAACTTCATCGAGTCGGGCAAATATGTCCCGTCCACTGTAGTGGCTTTGAAAATTGCCAGATATTTCCAGAAACCGACGGATTCGATATTCCAACTTGAAGACGGAGATTGATACTGATGGTGAAATACAAAAAAGCCGAAACATTGCGTTTCGGCTTTTTGCTGCTCCCCTAACGTTCGAAATATTGAACCTCTGGAGGGACTTTCTGAAGGTTGTGGAATTCATTGAAAACAATCGGGTATGGCTTGATACAGTCATTGAAAATTGATACCTTTGGGAAAATAGTTCATTGATTATGGAGAACAAAATTCAATTATTTGAGGGCGTGCAAGTACGCTATGTTTGGGATGTGGAGAACGAAGAATGGATGTTCTCTGCGGTGGATGTGTGTAATGTGCTGGCAGAATCGGCAAGCAAGGACCCTGGAGCATATTGGAGGAAACTGAAGCAAAGGTTAAAGAAAGAGGGAAGTGAGGTCGTGACAAGTTGTCACGGACTGAAACTAAAGGCTTCAGATGGTAAGTCATATTTGACCGATTGTTTTTCAACAAGGGATACATTACGTTTGATTCAGTCCATCCCATCACCCAAGGCGGAACCTTTCAAGATGTGGCTGGCGCAGGTCGGAAGCGAAAGGTTGGATGAAATTGCTGACCCTGAAAAGGCGATAATGCGCGGCGCTGAATATTACCGCGCAAAGGGCTATCCCGAAGGGTGGATAAACCAAAGGCTCCAGACGATCGAGATGCGCAAGGAGTTGACGGACGAGTGGAAGGCGAGGGGAATCACCAAAGAGAAGGAATATGCTATCTTGACTAATGATATGACCCGAGCATGGAGCGGGATGTCTGTCCAAGAGTACAAGCAGGTCAAGGGACTGAAGAAAGAGAATCTTCGTGATAACATGACCAATATTGAACTAGTCCTCAATATGCTTGCAGAGGTTACTACCACATCGATTTCCAAAGCCCGTCAACCAGAAACATTCGGCCAAAGCCGTTCGATTGCAAAAGAAGGCGGAGCTGTTGCAGGCAATGCCAGAAAAGACATCGAGCAGCGTATCGGCCATACTGTGATATCTGAGTTGAATGCCTCCGACAAGCCCGCACTTGAAATCAAGGCAGAGGAATAATCAAACGGAGACAAACAGTCACCAGTTGGTTACAAGGTGTAACCGACTCAAAACAGGTAAATTTCAATTGACTTATGAAGAATTGGAAGAGAATTGTTGGCAGCATCTTTGCCACTCTAATGTTAATCTCTTTGGGGTTATATTTGATAATTGATACAAAATGGGCGCATCTGTCTTTTGCGATAAGCTTGTGCATCGTCAGCCTATACAATCTATTTTTTAATACAGTGAACAGGAATAAAAATAAAGATGAGGACTAAAATTCCCATTTATCGAATAAGTTATTTGAGCGAAGCGAAGGCGGCATCAGCCGCCGCGACGGAGGAAGGGAGCGATGCGACTGACGGAGGCGCCGCTCGGAGCGCAGCGTAGAGCGCATACCCCTGAAAGGGGTCGACCGAAGGTCGGGGGTTGAGAAGACGAAGTCCTAGAAGGGGACGAAAAAAGCGGGCGACTGATGTCGTCCGCTTTTGGAGCTCCCCTTCTAGGACTTGAACCTAGGACCCCCTGATTAACAGTCAGGTGCTCTAACCAACTGAGCTAAAGAGGAATTTTTTGCCCTCGCTTGCGTTTGGGACAGCAAATATACGGCAAAAACTCAAACAACCAAAAAATTTTTAGCTTTTTTGTATTATCTTTGTTGAGTTATGGATATCGAACTTTTGTCAAAGATTGTAGGCGAGCTGATTCTCAAGCATAATCAGGTCGGATTGCCAGGAATAGGGACCTTCGTAGCTGAAATGGTTCCCGCCTCTTTTACGGACAAGGGTTATACCATCAATCCGCCTTATCGCAGACTGTCATTCTTCTCCGCAAATCTTGAGGAAGATATTCTGATTGACTTCTATTCCGAGTCAAACAATATTGACAGGGAGGCCGCCAAGTCTTATCTGACACTTTATTTCTCAGACCTGAAGGCTGTGCTTCTGGAACGGAGGACAGTCGTGTTCCCGGGGCTTGGGCGTATGCGTACGACAAAGGACAACCAGTTCTTCTTCGTTCCAAACGAAGATCTGGATATCTTTCCGGAGGGATTCGGCCTGGCTCCCGTCTCTCTCAAGACGCACGTCGAAACTCCGGAGGAAATAGCGATTTCCGTATCAAATCTGGCAAATATCATTGAAGGTGAACCGGAGCCTGCAGTCCAGCCCGAGCCTGCAGTTCAATCGGAGCCCGAGCCTGCCCCTCAACCTCAACCTGAACCTGAGCCAGAGCCTGAACCTGAAC